>NZ_JAFCWM010000032.1:0-49993 GCF_049897565.1 Massilia sp. TWR1-2-2
GGGTAGAATTCATATCGGGCAAGGTGGTGTTCGTGTTGTAAATTGTGTTTCTCGATAACTCACATTTTATCAATCACTTACGGCATTCTTGCCCTTTTTTATGCAAAATTCAGGCTAGGCCGGCCGCGCGGCCTTGTAGGACGAGCGTTGGCGCCAGCGCGCGGCACCGGCCAGCGCCACCAGTCCCAGCCCCCACATCGCGTAGCTTGCCGGTTCGGGTATCGGCGCCGCAACGAAGAAGCCGCGTATTTCACCGGCCGGGAATGCGGTGGTGTGGATGTTGAAGTACGCTTCGCCACCACGGATGCCTTCGACCAGTTCGGATGCCGCCAGCGCCACGCTGCCGCCTGCCGCATCGATGAAGGCCGGGTTGTAGGTGCCGGGCGCGAGCAGATCGAACGTCATGTCGTCGCTGCCGCTGGCGACCCCGAGCGGGAAGTCGGGGAACGTCGGCACGGTCGTGGCGACGGGCGCGGTGCCTGGCGGCGGCGTGCAGCAATGGATGTGGGCAGCGGTTGTCGGCGTGGTCAGGCCGGTGAAGTCGACATGCAGGCGCATCTGGCTGTAGGTGTCGTTCAGGAGTACCGTTGCCACGCCGGTGCCAGGCGACGAATTCGGCGGTGCTTCGTTCGGGCCGCTCAGGGTGGTGCTGTGGTTGGTCACCTGCGAATGGGCAGCGCTGGCAAAGCCCAGCACAATCGTGGCGAGCAAGGGAGTCAGAATTTTACGCATGATGTCCTCGTTAGTGAGGCGAGCGGCGCTCGCGATATGGAGCAGCGAAACATGCATCGTGTCCACGTCGCCGGCTGGCGCATCGCAGGACACTTAATCGTTCGACTGCGCTGCGGCGTTCTCGTTCATCTTGTTTGTCTGCGGCCGACTTTCGTGGTCGCCGAGTGACCATGCGCGAGAAGCGGCAAATAGGGAGATAGCGCACCTCTATTGAACGGGAATCGGCGAAAGTGGCGGCGCTGGCAGACCAGCGTTACGGTGATTTTGTTGGCGTCGAAGCGGCCGGCATGGTGATCACGATAGGCGCAGGCTGCGCCCTGGAACCTTGCGAAGCAGCGTTAAAGATGGTGGCAATGCCAAAAATGGCCGCGAGCATTGTTCCGATGATTGTCAGGACGGTTGCCAAAGTCCATGTTTTGATTTCGGCATTCATCTTGTTCATGTCGACGCGGATTTCAGCGACGTCAGCCTTAAATTCGCTCCCTGGCGATGATCAGATTTGACGCGGCGAAGTTGGCGGTGCGACCCGTGCGGGCCGCACCGACGGCAATTACCGTTGCGGCATCGGATAGCTTGCCGGACTGACGTTGCCTTCCTTGTCGACGGCCTGCACACCAAAAAACACGTTGTCCTTCGACAGCGGCATGGTGACCGTGGTGACCTTGCCGACCAGCTGGCTGCCTTGCCATTGCGCAGCCGTGGTGTCGCGCCAGACGATGCGGTAGCCTGCCAGGTCCGGTTCGGCGTTGGCCTGCCAGGTCAGGTCGGTGTTGTTATCGAGCCGCGCGGTGCGGATCTTCACTTCCTGCGGCGCGGCCGGCGCCAGCGCCAGCGATGCCAGCGACGCCGCATTCACGCGCGCCACCTGCGCGATGTAGGCCGGATCGACGAACTCGGCCAGGTCGCCGTATTGCAGCGCGCCCTCCTTGCGGATGTTCTGGTGCTGGTGGTTGAAGTTTTCGGCCGGCTCGGTAAAGCGCAGCGCCGCGAAGCCGCGGTCGAGGAAGGGCGCATGGTCGCCGCCGCGCAGGTAGCGGTCGCGCCGGTTGACGATGGTGACCTTGAAGCCGTCGACGTAGCGCTCGCCGACGTCCTTGACGTGGCGCGCCAGCTGGCGTGTCGGCGTATCGTTTTCGCCGCCGGTGCCGATCAGCATGCGCAGGTGGTCGGGCATGTCCTTGACGGCCGGGATGCCTTCGGCGAACAGGCGCACCTGCGTGTTGTCGCGCTTGCCCGCTTCGTTATACGAACTGCCGATGATGTCGTTGGTGAACATGCCGGCGATATTCAGCTTTTTCTGCTTGGCTTTCTCGGCGAAGTCGGCGGCGCCGTACAGGCCCTGTTCTTCGGCGGCCACCGTCATGAACACCAGCGTTGCGTCGAACTTGTGGCGCGACATCACGCACGCCATCTCGATCACCGCGGCGGTGCCGGAGGCGTCGTCGTTGGCGCCCGGCGCGTCACCGACGGCATCGGCGTCGTCGCTGTTGCGCGAATCATAGTGGCCGCTGACGACGTACATGCGCTCGCGCGATTCGGCCTGGCTGCCGGGCAGCGTGGCGACGACGTTGACGATCTCGGTCGGGCGCGCGATGCGGCGGTCGATCGGATGCAGGTGGCTGTCGAACGCGACCTGCAGGCGGCCGGCGCCGCAGCGCTCGAATTCGGACTTGATCCAGCGCCGCGCCGCGCCGATGCCGCGCGTGTCGGAGACGGTGTCGGACATGGTGTGGCGGGTGCCGAAGCTGACCAGCTTGTCGACGTAGGCCTGGATGCGCTGCGGGGAAATGTCGCGCACGATGGCGTCGATCTGCGCCTGGCGCGCGGCGACCGGCTCGGCGGCGCCGGCGGCGCCGGCGATGGCCAGCAACGCGGCCAGCAAGGTTTTCTGTGGAACGGTGTTGAACATTGACATCCTCGGTTGATCAGCTACAGGTATCGGTCGGGCGCCTGCCCGCTCGGGGCAGGCGCCGGCTTTCACTGCTTATTTATAAGTATAGCTCGCCGTCACGTAGACAAACCTTCCGCGCGGATCAGCGTAGCTGGCGTCGTAACCGCCGAGGAAGTTCGACGTCAGGTTGGTGTACGGCGGCGTGACGTTGGTCAGGTTCTTCACGCCGAGCGACACCTTGGCCGAGCGGATGCCGGAGTAGGCCAGCTGGGCGTCGAAGGTCTGGTAAGCGTCGACCTTGCGCGGGGTCGAGCCGGCCGGCGCCCGGTTGCCCAGCACGTCGACATAGCCCTTCTGGTAGTTCTGCGACAGCGACGCGGCGAACGGCCCGGTTTCGTAGCCGATGCTGGCGTTGTGCTTCCAGCGCAGCACCACGCCGCCGCCGGCGTTGAGCGCCGTGTCGAGCGCGGAGGTGTACCTGCCGTCCGGTCCCTGCACGTCGTACTTCGACAGGTAGGTGCCGCTCATGCGCACCATCAGGCGGTTGCCGGTGGCGGTGCGCCAGCCGTACTTGGCGTCGATGTCGACCCCGCCGAGCTGCGTCTTGAACAGGTTGGCGTTGGTCTGCAGGATGCTGGTGATCGGGCCGACGCCGCTGGCATTGCCGTCCGGCGCGCCGCGCAGGATGAACGCCGCGTATTGCCTGGCGCGGTCGGCGTTGGCCAGAAAGTAGTTCGACGACAGGCCGCCGACGACGATGGCGTCCTTCAGGTTGACGCGGAAGGCGTCGAGACTGATCGACAGTTCGCGGATCGGCTCGATCAGGATGCCGGCCGTGTACGACAGCGATTTTTCCGGTTGCAGATTCGGATTGCCGCCGGTGACGGTGCTGAACTGGAAGTTGCAGTCGCCCGGCGCGCCGGTGGCCAGGTTCGGGCAACGTATCGGGTCGCGCGTACCGTTGCCGGTGATGCCGTTTGCCTGCGAGGTGTACAGGTCGGTCAGCGACGGCGCGCGGAAGCCGCTGCCCACCGACGAGCGGAACAGGAAGGTGTTGGTCGGCTGCCAGCGGATCGATGCCTTCGGATTGACGGTGTCGCCGACGCCCTGGTAGTTGTCGTAGCGGGCGGCGACGTCGAGGTCGAGCTTGCGCGCCAGCGGCACGCTCACTTCGGCGTAGGCCGACGTCACGCGGCGCGAGCCGGTGACCGGAAAGGCGTTGCCGCCAAGGCCGGCGATGTCGCCGGTCTGGATCGCCACCGACGGGTTGTAGTTGAACTTTTCCTGGCGCAGCTCGGCGCCCAGCGCCAGCGCAACGGCGCCGTTCGCCATCTTGAACAACTCGCGCGAGCCCTTCACGTCGAGCGAAGTGGTGGAGGTCTTGGTGGTGTAGCTGGTGCCGCGGAATTCTGCCGCCGCGGCAGCGGCCAGCGCGGTCTTGTCGACGGTTTCGCCGAACGGGTTGATCACGCCGCTGTTTAGAATCGGCAGCACTTTCGAGTACTGGGCGTAACCGACCAGCAGCTCCTCGTTGACGCGGCTTTCGCTGTACAGCAGCGCCGAGTCGAGGTCCCAGTTCATCCAGCTGCCGCGCACGCCCGTCATGAAGCGCGCGCTTTCGGCGTTGTCGCGGGTCTGGCGCGGCCCGTTGGCGACGTCGCGGTAGTTCAGCAGCAGCGGCATGCCGGCCATCGCGTTGTCGGCGGCAAACTGTTTCGGATAGTACGGGCTGGTCGGCACCAGCACGAAGCCGCCCAGCGCCGACGCCGGCCGCGTGGCCAGCGCCGGGTATTGCGCGATCAGCAGCTTGTAGGCCGGCACGTACGGATTGGTGGCGGTGGTGATGGCGTTGTAGGCGATCGGCACCTGCTGCGTGGTCGAGGTGACCTTGTTGTTTGTGTAGCTCGTTTCGAAGTAGGCTTCGGCATTCGGCGACAGCGTCAGGCGGCCGTTGGCCATCACGCTGGCCTTGAGCTGCTCGGGCTGCAGCGAGACGAACGGGCTGTTGTCGAAGCTGCAGCGGGTCGGCGCGAATGGCGACACTTGCGACACCGGCCCGCAGTTCGGCAGCGCCGGGTTTTTCAGGATGCCGCTGTTGTACAAGGTGACGTTGGCGGGGAAGGTAATCGACGACAGTACCTCGTTGTTCTGCGCGACGTTGATGCGCTTGGCGAACGGGCGGTCGATGCCGAAAATCGGATCGATCTTCTGCACGTTGGCGCCGAAGGTGAGGTTGTAGCCATTCTCGGCCAGGTTGCCGAAGCCGGCGAACAGGCTCGCCTTCTTGTCCTTGCCATGCCCGCCCGCGCTCGGCTGGCCATAGGTGGCCGACACTTCGACGCCGTTGAAATCCTTGCGCAGGATGAAGTTGACGACGCCGGCGATGGCGTCGCTGCCGTACACGGCCGAGGCGCCGTCCTTGAGCACCTCGACGCGTTCGATGGCCGACAGCGGGATGCTGTTGATGTCGACCGACGAGCCGGCCGCGCCGGCCGAGCCGCCGCCGTACACCGACACGCGGCGCCCGTTGACCAGCACCAGCGTGCGTCCGCCGCCGAGGCCGCGCAGCGAGACGGTGGCGATGTTGCCGCCGCCGTAGCCCTGGGCATTCGCCACCGTGGTCGAGCTGCCTGAGCTGCTGAGCGAACTGAGGCTCTTGACCAGCTCCTCGGTCGAGGCCGCGCCGATGCGCTCGATGTCCTCGCGCTTGAGGATCTGCACCGGCAGCGCCGTTTCGCCGTCGATGCGCTTGATCGACGAACCGGTGACGACGACGCGTTCCATCTTCTGGCCGGCGCCGTCGGCCTGGGCGGCGGCCGGCGCCGGCAGGACGATCCAGGCGCCAAGCGTGGCGGCAACCATCATCACGGATGGCTTCAACTTGAAAGCAGGGGTAGACATGCGGAAATACTCCTCAGGGTGCGTTTGGAAAGCGGCTAAGGTGGCGGCGTGGGGAGCTGTTTATGCAGGGTGCATAAAAAATGCGATGGGTCACAGTCTTTTGAACAGGCGCTCACTCTTGGTATCAAGTAAATTATAACTTTGACACTGAGCAATATTTTGCTATATTCAAGCGTATGCGCAGCAAATATTGAAACGTTTATTCCAAAAACCGGAGTATTGCGACATGACTGGACCAACCGTCAAGCTCGACCGTATCGACCGGCAGATCCTCGGCGAGCTGCAGGCCGATGCGCGTCTGTCCAGCGCAGACCTGGCCGAGCGCGTGTCGCTGTCGGCGTCACCGTGCTGGCGCCGGGTCAAGCGGCTCGAGGCCGAAGGCGTCATCTGCGGCTACCAGGCGCGGCTCGATTCACGCAAGCTCGGCTACCAGGTGATGGCCTTCATCCACATCTCGCTCGACAAGAACCACACCCAGTACGTGCAGGAATTCGAGCAGGCGGTGATGGCGATCCCGCAGGTATTGGCGTGCCACCGCATTTCCGGGCGCTACGACCACCAGCTGATGGTGGTGGCCGAAGACCTCGAGGCCTACGGGTTGTTTGCCGAGAAGTTCATCAACGGCCTGCCGAGCGTGAAGGAGGTGTACACCTCGTTCGTGCTGAAGGAAGTGAAGGCGCCGGCCAATCCGCCGCTGCCCGGAAGCTGAGGGGCCAGGCGCGCGTAGCGGAGCGCCGTCCTCTTGTTGTTTCGTCTAGTATCGATCCGGTTCCCACCCATCTTAGTTTCGGCACCATGAAAAACGACCACCCTTCGGCGCTTTCGCCCGTTCCCAACAGCGACCCGACCGAGGCGGCCAAGGCAGCCGGGCTGCGCTACGTCACCGACGCCAAGCCCGGCATCACGCGCGAACGCGACGGCGAGCATTTCCGCTACCTCGACCCGCACGGCGAGGCCGTCACCGACGAGGCCACGCTGGCGCGCATCAAGTCGCTCGTCATTCCGCCGGCGTGGACCGATGTGTGGATTTGTGCGCAGGCGAACGGCCACCTGCAGGCGACCGGGCGCGACGCCAGGCAGCGCAAGCAGTACCGCTATCATCCGCGCTGGCGCAGCGTGCGCGACGAGGTCAAGTTCGAGCGCATGCTCAAGTTCGGCGAGGCGCTGCCGCAGATCCGCCGCACCGTCGATGCGGCCCTGTCGCTGCCTGGCCTGCCGCGCGAGAAGGTGCTCGCCACCATCGTGCACTTGCTGGAAGTGACGATGATGCGGATCGGCAACGAGGAATACGCGCGCACCAACAAGTCGTTCGGGCTGACGACCTTGCGCTCGCGCCACGTCAGGGTGGCCGGCAAGGAGGTCGAATTTCGCTTCCGCGGCAAGAGTGGCGTATTCCACACGATCAAGCTGGAAGACCGGCGCCTGGCGCGCATCATCGCGCGCACCCGCGAGCTGCCCGGGCAGGACCTGTTCCAGTACGTCGACGACGACGGCAACCAGCACACGGTCGGCTCGGCCGACGTTAACGACTACCTGCGCTCGATCACCGGCGAAGACTACACGGCGAAGGATTTCCGCACCTGGTCGGGCACCGTGCTGGCCGCGCTGGCGCTGCACGAATTCGAACAGTTCGATTCCGAGGCGCAGGCCAAGAAGAACATCGTGCGCGCCATCGAATCGGTCGCCGAAAAGCTGGGCAACACGCCGACCATCTGCCGCAAGTGCTACATCCACCCGGCCGTGCTCGACTCTTACCTCGACGGCAGCATCCTGGAAGCGCTGCGCGAACGCGCCGCCCGCGAGATGGTCGAGGACCTGCACGAGCTGTCGCCGGAAGAGGCGGCCGTGCTGGCGCTGCTGAACCAGCGGCTGCAGATGCCGGCGCCGGCGCTGCCAAAACGCACGCGCGCCAAGCGGCAGGCGGCGTAGCCGCGACCGACCGCCGGTGCGCGCGCCGGTTCCGGCGAATTTGCTGTTAAAACGCCAACGTCGGCTGTGCATTCGGAGTAATCTGGCGCTTCGTCCAAATTATCCGAGGAGAACAACATGAACGCAGCAGTCAAGCCGATCCCTGAAGGAATGCACTCGGTCACGCCGCACCTGGTGTGCGCCGGCGCCGCCGACGCGATCGAGTTCTACAAGAAGGCGTTCGGCGCCGTCGAAGGCGGTCGCATGCCTGGGCCGGGCGGCAAGGTCATGCACGCGCAGATCATGATCGGCGATTCGCATGTGATGCTGGCCGACGACTTTCCCGACTATGGTTCGGTTGGGCCGAAGGCGCTGGGTGGCACGCCGGTCACGCTGCACCTGTATGTGCCGAACGCCGACGAAGTATTCCAGCGAGCGCTCGATGCGGGCGCCACCGTCAAGATGCCGATCTGCGACGCATTCTGGGGCGACCGCTACGGCATCCTGACCGATCCGTTCGGCCATTCGTGGTCCGTCGCCACGCACATGAAGGACATGACGCCGGAAGAGATGGAGGCGGCTGGCAAGCAGGCGATGGGCTGATCCGGCAGGGGCCCGGCACCGCGCCGGGCTCGATTGACAAGCGGTCCGGCGAGGACAATCATATGATCATGGACCAAAACAACGAACGGACATCCGCATTGGAAGCAGGCATGTCGGTCTTGAAATCGGATGTGGCGATTTTGAAGACCGACGTGGCTGAATTGAAAGCGGACGTTTCAACATTGAGGACGGACGTGGGAACACTGAAGACCGACGTGGCAGTACTTAAAGTCGACGTGGCCGAATTAAAATCAGATGTCTCTGCGTTGAAGATCGACGTTGCGAAATTGAAGATCGACGTGGCGGTCATTCTGTCCAATTATGTGACCAAGGCGGACCTGCTTCAGCTCAGGACCGATTTTGCGCAGCTGGAATCGAAAATGTTGAAGTGGTACATCGGTAGCTTCTTCGCGATGGCCGGCGTAGTGATCGGCGCCGCGCGGTTCATACGCTAAACGGCCAGTTCAGCGCGCCGTTGCAGGCAGGGCGGCCGGCATCCGAAAACTGAACGTGGTGGCGTCGGCGGTCGACGTCACCTCCATCGCGCCGTGATGCGAGCGGGCAATTTCGTTGACGATATACAGCCCAAGGCCGAGGCCGCCCGACGCGCCGCTGTTGTCTCCGCGCCAGAACGGCTGGAACAGGGCCGCCAACGTCGCCGGTGCCATTAGCGCACCGCCGTTGGTCACCGGCAAGAACAGCGTCGACCAGGCTGGAGATGCGCCGGCCGCTGCGCGCGATCCGTTCGACCACGGCGAGCGCTTCTCGTAGAGCCCCATGTGGCGCAGCAGCGCGGTGCCGGTCAGCATCGAAGGCACCGCGCTGACCGATTGCACCGATGCGATGTCGGTGGAGATGGATGATTTCATCAAGCGTGCAATTAACAAGATAGGCTTAAATCTTACGCGGATTCGGACGATCCTGTTGCACTGAATCGCCGCAGGCCGGTGATACAATTCCCGTCCGCAAAAAAGACCCGTTCAGCAGATGCAGCAATCTTCCAGCTCGACGTTTTCCGGCCGATGCCGATGACCAGTTTGCGCCGCCACCCGGTGGCCTGGCCGCTGGCCGCGGCGCTGCTGCTGGCGCTTAGCTGGGCGGCGCTGGCGCCGCTGCGCTACGTCAACCACGACCAGCTGCTCGAAATCGAACAGGGCACGGCGGCGCGCCGGCGCAACGGCGACCAGGCGTTGATGCTGCCTTCGGCGATCCGGCTCACGCTCGGCGTGCAGGACGTGCTGCTGCTGCGCAACCGCGACACGATGGGCCACGCGTTCGGCCCGGTGCTGCTCGAACCCGGCCAGGATTTCAGGCTGCCGTTCGAGCAGGCCGGCGACTACGCATTTGCCAGCAGCGCGCACGGCGGGCGCCAGGTAGTGGTGACGGTGGTGTCGCTGCCGGACCCGGGCTGGCAGCGGCTGCGCTGGCGCCTGGCCGCGCTGATGCACGCGGTGCGCTACCTGAAACTGCAGCCGCCGGCGGCACGCTAGCGCCGATCGTGCGCCGGCCCGGCGCGCGATTCTGTCATGATGGATGCATGACGCCGATTTCGATTCCCCTGTTCCCGCTTGCGGCTGTATTGTTTCCCGAAGGCGTGCTGCCGTTGCAGGTGTTCGAGGTGCGCTACCTCGAGATGATGCGCAAGTGCATCGCCCATGACGATCCGTTCGGCGTCGTCATGCTCACCGAGGGGCAGGAGGTGCGCTCGCCCGAAGCGGTGGAAAAGTTCGCCGCGGCCGGCACCTTGGCGACGGTGGACGACAGCAGCACGCCGTCGCCCGGGCTGTTGCAGGTGGTGTGCCGCGGCGGCGCGCGGTTCCGGGTGCTGTCGTCGGAGCGGCGCCGCAACGGCTTGTGGATGGGCGAAGTGGAACTGCTGGCAGGCGACTTGCCGGTGCCGATTCCGTCCGAACTGCAAGGCGCGGCGGACGCGCTGAACCGCGTGCTCGGTTCGCTTGGCGACGTGCCAGAACACCGCTGGCCGGTGCGACCGCCGTTCCGGCTCGACGACTGCGGCTGGGTATCGAACCGCTGGTGCGAGCTGCTGCCGCTGACGCTGGCGCAAAAGTACGGCATGCTCATGCTCGACAATCCGCTGATCCGGCTCGAATTGATGCACGACCTGCTCGACGAGCATGGATTGATCACGTCGTAGCCATGGCCGCCCGGCACCGATTGGAAAGCTGGCCGGCCCGGTGATAAACTATTCGATCGGACCGTTTAGCGAGGACCGCACCATGAGATTTTCCGATGAGACCCTGATCGCCTTTGCCGACGGCGCGCTCGATGAGCCGACCCGCCGCGCGGTCGAGCGCGCGATGCGCACCGATCCGGCGCTGGCGGCCAAGGTCAAGCAGCACCTGGCGATGCGCGACGAAGTGTTTCGCGCGTTCGCGCGCACCTTGCACGAGCCGGCCGCGCCGCCGCGGCTGCACACGGTGACGACCTCGGCGAAGGTGGTGCATCTCGACAGCGTGCGGGCGCCGCGCAAGGACGTGGCCGAGCCCGAGTCCGAGCGCAGCTGGTCGTGGCGCGAATGGGGCGCGTTTGGCGCCGCGCTGGCGGCCGGCGTGCTGGCCGGCGCAATCGGACTGGCCAGCGTGCAAGATGAAATTCAGCTGGCCACCGCAGTCGACGAGGGCGGCATGCTGACCGCCCGCGGCAAGCTCGACACGGCCTTGTCGCGCCAGTACGCCAGTGGGCCGCGCAGCGCCGCCGGCATCAAGGTCGGCATCAGCTTCCTCGGGCGCGACGGCCAGTATTGCCGCACGTTCAGCATTGGCGCTGCCGCCGGGCTGGCCTGCCGCAGCGGCGACGAGTGGAAAATTCCCGTGCTGGCCGAAGGCAGCGGCGGCGCCATGCCGGCTGCCGTGATGACGGCCGTCGATGCGCGCGCGGTCGGCCCTGCGCTCGACGCGAAGGGCGAGGTGGCCGCCATCCAGCGCGGCTGGACGCGCTGACCGCAGCGGCCGCAGGGTCGCAGGGGTCGCAGGGGCCGCAGGGGTCGCAGGGGCCGCAGGGGTCGCAGGGGTCTGACCCGGTGTTGCTTTTATGGGTCAGACCCCGGAGTCGCGGCCGCCAACACAACCGGGGTCCGACCCTAATGCCCGGGGTCAGACCCTTTGGAAGCAAAATCGGGTCTGACCCCTAGGCCTGTTCGCGCAGCAGGTCTGCGGCGCCGGCCGGCAGCATCGCCCGGTTGCGCCCGGCCTGCTTGGCGCGGTACAGCGCGCGGTCGGCCGTCAGCAGCAGCAGCTCGGCATTGTTGTCGTCGGCCGGCGCCACCGCCGCCACGCCGATGCTGATCGTCACCACGCCGTACGGCGAGCGCGCATGCGGCAGCGCCAGCCGTTCGAGCTCGCGGCAGATCCCCTGCGCCAGCGCCAGCGCTTCGGCTTCGCTGGTCGCCGGCGCCAGCAGCGCGAACTCTTCGCCGCCGTAGCGCGCCACCATGTCGCCGGTGCGCCGGCCGAACGTTTCGATCACGCCGGCCACCGCGCGCAGGCACTGGTCGCCCGACTGGTGGCCATAGAAATCGTTGTAGCTCTTGAAGTGGTCGACGTCGAGCATCGCCAGCGCCAGCGTGTGCCCACCGCGCCGCGCGCGCCGCCACTCGGCCGCCAGCGCCTCGTCGAAACCGCGGCGGTTGGTGATGCCGGTCAGCGAATCGGTCGACGACAAGGTGGCCAGCTTGGCGTTGCTCTCTTCGAGTTCGCCGGTGCGCTCGGCCACCAGCGCCTGCAGCTGCTTCTGGCGCCGCGTCAGGCTGCGCACTCGCGCCCGGTAGGCCATCGCCAGCATGCCGATTGCCAGCAGCGCGCACAACAGGCGAAACCACCAGGTCTGCCAGAACGGCGGCAGGATGTCGATTGCCACGCGGGCCGGCTGCGCGCTCCACAAGCCCTGTTCGTTGGCGGCCTTGACCTCGAAGGTGTAGCGGCCCGGGTCGAGGTTGGTGTAGGTGGCGGTGCGGTGGTTCGAATCGGACATGACCCAGTCGCGGTCAAAACCGATCAGCCGATGGGCGTAGGTGTTGCGCAGCGGGTCGGTGTAGTGCAGCGCCGAAAATTCGAGCGAAAACACCGATTCGCGCGCCGACAGCGTGATGTCGGTCGGCGCCGTCACCGTGCCGCCGAGCTGCACATCCGGGCTGCGCGCGCCTTCGGCCAGCGATCGGTTGAACACGCTGATGTCGGTGATGGCCACGCGCGGCGCCACCGACACCGAGCGCACCTTGTCGGGATGGACGCCCGTCATGCCCTTGACGCCGCTAAAGTACAGCACGCCGTCGGGCGCGGCATACGAGGCGCCGCTGGCGAAGCCGCCCGACAGGCCGTCCGAGCTGGAAAAGCGGCTGACCGCGCCGTTGGCCGGATCGAGCCGCAGCAGGCCGTCGGCGGTCGACATCCACAGCATGCCGGCGCGGTCGCTGCGCATCGCCAGGATCTTGACGGCGCCGACGCTGCCCTTGCCGTTGTAGTGGCGGAAGCTGACGGCGCCGTCGGCGGCGGTGATCACCTGGTCGAGGCCCTTGGCGGTGCCGACCCAGACGCGGCCCTGCGGATCCTCGAGCAGCGACGACACGTTGTCGTCGGCCAGCGAGGCCGGGTTGGCGCCGTCGTGGCGGAAGTGGCGGAACTTGCCGCTGGCGGTGTCGAGCAGGTCGAGGCCGCCGCCGCTCCAGTCCGAGCCCATCCAGACACGTCCGCGCTTGTCCTCGACGATGCTGGTGGTGCCGGTGACGCTGCGGCTGTGCGGGTCGGCCGCGTCGGTCGGATACGTCGTCGAGGTGCCGCTGGCGATGTCGTAGCGGATCACGTGCAGGCCGGTGCCGAGCCACAGCTTGCCGCCGGCGCCGGGCGCGATGACGTTGATGAAGTTGCTGGCGACGTCGCCAAACAGGATGCGCTGGAACGGGCCATCGACCTTGTCGAGCCGGTTCAGGCCGGCCGAGGTGCCGACCCACAGCGGGCCGCCGCTTTGCTGGTGCAGCGAGTAGACGACGTCGTGGGAAAGGCCGCCGGCGCGCCTGGGCTCGCCGCGCCAGGTCCTCAGCACGGCGCCGCTGGCCGGGTCGAACAGCGAGAAGCCGGTATTGCTGCCGAGCCAGAGGCGGCCGTCCGGCGCGCCTTCGACGTTCTGCACCGAGTTGTTCGGCACGATGTTGTCGAGCGCGGCGTCGAACGGGATGAAGCGCGAGAAGCCCTGGCTGTTCAGGTTGACGAGGCTGATGCCATCGGTAAACGACGCCACCCACAGCATGCCGCCGCGGTCCTGCATGACGGCGCGGATATGGTCCGATTGCAGGCTGTGCGGGTCGTTGGCGCGGTGCACGTAGCGCACCGCCTCGTCGCTGCCCTTGTCCCAGCGCAGCAGGCCGCCGGCGAGCATGCCGGCCCAGACGGCGCCATGGCTGTCGCCGTACAGCGCGTTGACGCGCAGCGGCGGCGATTCGATGCGCCGGCGCTCCGACCACGGCTTGCTGCTGTCCCACTTGACGACGCCCGTTTCGGTGCCGATCCACAAGGTGCGATCGGCATCGTAATACAGCGCGCGCACGATGTTGAGCTTGTCGTCGGGCGACTGCGCCGAGTCGACCCGGTAGTGGACGAATTTTTTCGCCCCCGGCGCCAGGTAGTCGATGCCGCCTGGCCAGGTGCTGGCCCACAGGCCGCCGCCGGCGTCGAGCGCCAGCGCGTTCAGGTCGTTGCTGGCCAGGCTGTCCGGATCGGCCTTGTCGTGGGCGTAGCGCACCACCTTGCCGCTGGCGCTGTCGACATGCTGCAGGCCGCCCCAGGTGGCCACCCACATGCCGGCGCCGCCATCGCTGATGATCGCTTTGACGATGCGCTGGCTGGACGGGCCCGGCGGCAGCGCCAGGCGCACGAAGGCGCCGTTGTGCGGATCGAAGCGGGCCATGCCGTCCTGGGTGCCGGCCCAGATGCGGCCCTGCTTGTCTTCGAACAGCGCCGAGACGCGGTCGTTCGGCAGGCTGCGCGCGTCGCGCGGATCGTGGGTGTACTTGACCGCCTGGTAGCCGTTGTAGCGGTACAAGCCGCCGCTGTGGGTGCCGATCCAGATGAAGCCCTGGCGGTCCTGCAGCATCGACAGGATTGACAGGTCGTCGGCGTCGAGCGAGCCGAGGCGCTTGAAGCGCAGGTCGGACGTGGGCGTGGCGCCGGCGACGGCGACGCACAGTAACAGCCAGCAAATCAGGAGCAGGCGCAGCATTCGGAAGCGGTACAGGGGGAGCATCGGGAATCCATCAAAAGCGGCCCCGGCCGCGGCGCCGGTTGCATTGTAACTACAGCAACTGAACTGTGAAGCTTTTGATGCTCTATGTCAACGTATTTGCAGCGATGCGACTGGCAACGTTGCATGGAAGATACGATTTCGTCGCGTCGCAGGATCCATGGGCAGACCCGGTTTGGTTTTAGCGTCTGACCCCGGTTTGAGTTGGCGCCAGCACACCGGGGTCAGACCCCCAACGGAAAAACCGGGGTCTGACCCCTCGGCTACTTCGGTCGCGCGAGCGCATGCGCCATATACAGCGCCATCAATTTAGGGTATCGTGTATGGCCTGTAAAAGCATCGACGACAAGCCGCGTGCCCGCCGCTGCCGGTGCCGCCCCGCAATTGCGGCGCAGCCCCCTTGTCATCCGAGCCGCCGCCGCCGCGCGGCGATGGGCGCGCATTGCGCGCCGGCCGGCGTTTAGCCATGAATCTCCTGAAGAAAGCAGGCGCCCGGTGCGCCAAATAACCTGATGCCTGAAATCGACGTAAACGACCCACTTGCTTCACCCGCCGCCGAGCAGCCGGTGCCGCGCTTCGACCAGTTCGGCCTGTCGCCGGAAATCCTGCGCGCGCTGACCGACCAGGGCTATGTCCACCCAACGCCGATCCAGGCGCAAGCAATCCCGATCGTGCTGCAAGGGCGCGACGTGATGGGCGCGGCGCAAACCGGCACCGGCAAGACGGCCGGCTTCTCGCTGCCGATCATCCAGCTGCTGCTGGCCCACGCCAGCGCCTCGATGTCGCCGGCGCGCCACCCGGTGCGCGCGCTGATCCTGACGCCAACGCGCGAACTGGCGGTGCAGGTGGCCGAAAACGTCAAGGCCTACGCCCAGTACACGCCGCTGCGCTCGACCGTCGTGTTCGGCGGCATGGACATGAAGCCGCAGACCGTGATCCTGCGCGGCGGCGTCGAAATCGTCATCGCCACGCCAGGCCGCCTGCTCGACCACGTCGAGCAAAAGAATGTCTCGCTCGGCCAGGTGCAGATGCTCGTCATGGACGAGGCCGACCGCATGCTCGACATGGGCTTCCTGCCGGACTTGCAGCGCATCATCAACATGCTGCCGAAGCAGCGCCAGAACCTGATGTTCTCGGCCACGTTCTCGCCGGAAATCAAGAAGCTGGCCAACAGCTTCCTGAACGACCCGGTCGTCATCGAAGTGGCGCGCAGCAACCAGACCGCCGACAAGGTCACCCAGGTGGTCTACAAGGTGGCCGAGTCGAACAAGGTCGAAGTCGTCGAGTTCCTCATCCGCGGGCGCGACCTGAAGCAAGTGCTGGTGTTTTCCAACACCAAGATCGGCGCCTCGCGCCTGTCGCGCCACCTCGAGCAAAGCGGCATCAAGGCCACCGCCATCCACGGCGACAAGACCCAGCAGGAACGCATGGCCGCGCTCGAAGCGTTCAAGAAGGGCGAGATCGACGTGCTGGTCGCAACCGACGTCGCCGCCCGCGGCCTCGACATTTCCGATCTGCCGTGCGTGATCAACTACGACCTGCCGTACAACGCCGAAGACTACGTGCACCGGATCGGCCGCACCGGCCGCGCCGGCGCGTCGGGCGACGCCATCTCGGTGTATTCCGACAAGGACGAGCGCTTGCTGGTCGATATCGAAAAGCTGATCAAGCAGACCATCGTGCGCGGCGAGCTGGCCGGCTTCACGCCGTCGTCGTCCTCTTACTCGTCGTCGCCGCGTTCGCGCGACAGCGGCGCGCCGGCCGCGCCATCGGAGCGCCGTACCCGCCGCCCGGAAGGCGAATCGGCGCCGCGCCTGGCTGAACGCCCCGCCCGCAGCAGCGGCCCGGCGCCGCGCCGCGACAAAGTCGATCCGTGGTTCCTCAAGCCGTACGAGCCGGCCACGCCGGCCGTCAAGGCGCCCGAGGCGTCGGCCAATCCGTCGATCAAGCCGGCCAAGCAGAAGGTCGCTGCCTTGCTGGGCGGCGGACCGAAGGCGTAACCGGCAGAGTCTGCTTTTGTCAATGGCGCGTCGAAGTGGACGCGCTTTTTTTATGCGCTCCGACCGTGTGGCCGGGCCGGCATTCACGAAGGCTGCCGCCGTCAAGTAAAATGGCGGCACGCATGAAAAATATGCAATGATTAACGTTGGCGAATTGCCTCTTAAAACCTCGCGCGAATAAAAAGATACTCGATGAACAGCAGGCTCGAATTTGAAAAATCATTAAGCGGCAAACGCATTTTGGTGACCGGCAGCACCGGCTTTACTGGCGGCTGGGCCTGCCTGTGGCTCCATTCGATCGGCGCTGTCGTTTCCGGCTTTTCCCTCGAGCCGGAAACCACGCCTGCTCTGTTCGATGCGCTCGGCATCGCTGCCGACTTCTCCACCGTCATCGGCGACATCTGCGACTACGACGCGATCCGCCAGGCGGTGGAAGATTTTCAGCCGGACCTGATCTTGCACCTGGCGGCACAGCCGCTGGTGCGCCGCTCATACCGCGAGCCGCTGTCGACGTTTGCCGTCAATGCCCAGGGCACCGCGCACGTGCTCGAAGCGGCGCGCCACGTCAAGAGCGTGCGAGGCGTGCTGTGCATTACCACCGACAAGGTCTACAAGAACAACGAGTGGGAATGGGCCTATCGCGAAAACGATCCGCTCGGCGGCAAGGATCCGTACAGCGCCTCGAAGGCGGCGGCCGAAATGGTGATCCAGAGTTACGCGGCCTCATATCCCTGGTCCGAAGGCAAGGGCCCGGCGATCGCGATTGCCCGCGGCGGCAACATCATCGGCGGCGGCGACTGGTCCGAAGACCGCCTGATTCCCGACTTCGTGCGCGCGCTGATCGACGGCCAGCCGATGACATTGCGCTATCCCGACGCCACGCGTCCGTGGCAGCACGTGCTGGCGCTGGTGCACGGCTATCTGTTGCTGCTGGCCGGACTTGAGTCGGACCACCCGGGCCGCTACGCGCGCGCCTGGAACCTCGGCCCGCAGGACCTGAAATCGCACTCGGTGCGCGATGTGCTTGAACTGATGAGCTCGCACTGGCAGCGCCCGCAGCTCGACTACATGGATAATCCGCTGCCGGAAGCGGGTGCCCTTGCGCTCGACAGTTCACTGGCGCGCAACAAGCTCGGCTGGATGCAGGTGTGGGACACGGAGCAGGTCGTCGAGCAGACCGCCGCCTGGTACCGCGACTATTACAACGATCCGGCAGCCGCGCGCGAGATCACGCTGCGCCAGATCAACGCCTGGCGTGAAGGCATCGAACAATGAAGTTCGTTGTCGGCGGCCGCGGCCGCCTCGGCCAGGCGATCGCGCGCCAGTATGACGGCAACCAGCTGCAGTGCCTGCAGCGCCCCGTCTATGACGGCTGGGCCGATGCGGGCGGCGCCGACGCCGCCGCGCGCTTTTTCGCGCCGTGGGCCGGCAGCGGCGCCACCGTGTTCGTAACGTCGGGCCTGCTCGACCCGAAGCTGGCGCCGGCCGATCACCGGAGGGTCAATGTCCAGCTGCCGCTCAACATCATCGCCGGCGCCAGCGCGCACGGCATAGGTGTCGTCACCTTCGGCACCGTGATGGAGAGCCTGCTGGCGCGCCACAATCCGTATATCGAAAGCAAGGCGGCGCTGGGTCGCCATGTCGCCGAACTGGCCGCGGCCGGCGGCAACGTCGCCCACATTCGCGTCCATACCTTGTTTGGCGCCGGCGAGCCTAGCCCGTTCATGTTCCTCGGGCAGATCCTGACGTCGCTGCGCCAGTGTACCCCGTTTAACATGACGCTCGGCAAGCAACTGCGCGAATACCACCACGTCGACGACGAGGCCGCCGCGATCCGGGCGTTCGACGCGGCCGGCGTACGCGGCGTCACTGACCTGAGCAATGGCGAGGCGGTCAGCCTGCGCGAGCTGGCCACTACCGTGTTCGCGCAGTGCAGCGCGGCCGACCTGTTGCACGTCGGCGCGCTGGCCGAGCCGCTCGAAGAAAACTACAGCACCGTGTTTGCGCGCCATCGGCTGCTCGGTGCGCAGGCCTACCGGCCGGCCTTGCCGGCGATCGTCGCCTACCTTAAGGCGTGCCTCGCGCAGCCGAAGCCCGAATGACTCCCACCTCCGCAGCCAGCATGACGCCAGTAAACAAAAAGCCCCTGATCTCGATCTCCATCCCGGTCCTCAACGAATCGGGCAACATCGACGCGCTGTACGCCAGGCTCGAAGCGCTGGGCCAGCGGATGGCCGAGAAGTGCGACCTGGAGTTCGTTTTTTCCGACAACCATTCCGACGACGACACCTGGGCGCTGCTGTCCGAACTGGCCGCGCGCGACCCGCGCGTGCGCGCCATCCGCTTTTCCAAGAACTTCGGTTTCCAGCGCTCGATCCTGGCGAACTACCTGCACACGCGCGGCGACGCGGTGATGCAGATCGATGCCGACTTGCAGGATCCGCCGGAACTGCTCGAGGCGTTCTTCGACCTGTGGCAGCAGGGCTACGAAGTGGTCTACGGTATCCGCCGCAAGCGCCCGGAAGCGTGGCTGCTGAAGAACTTCCGCCGTCTCGGCTACTGGGTGATCGACAAGATCAGCGAGCACCCGATCCCGCGCGACGTCGGCGACTTCCGCCTGATCGACCGCAAGGTGATCGACACGCTGGCGAAGATGCGCAATTCGAGCCCCTACCTGCGCGGCATGATCGCCGGCCTGGGCTTTAACCAGACCGGCGTCGCCTACGACCGCGATGCGCGCATTGCCGGCGAGAGCAAGTTCAACGTGGCGCGCCTGGTCAAGCTCGGCCTGACGGCGGTGTTCAATCACTCGGTGGTACCGCTGCGCGCGGCGTCCTTCCTCGGCTTGTCGATCCTGCTCATGAGCGTGATCGGCGCGGTTTATTACCTGGTGCTGCGCCTGCTGCATCCGGAGTTGCCACGCGGGCTGGCCAGCATACACATCCTGGTGTTGTTCGGCATTGGACTGAATTCCTTTTTCCTCGGCATCATCGGCGAATACCTGCTGCGCATCTACCTGGTGGTGCGCGCCGAGCCGATCGCGATCGTCCAGCAAAGCCTCAATTTTTCTTCGCCTGAACTCAAACTTTAATAGGAAGCGCACATGAAAGCAGTGATACTTGCCGGCGGGTTGGGCACACGTATTTCGGAGGAATCCGACACCAAGCCGAAGCCGATGGTCGAAGTGGGCGGCAAGCCTTTGCTCTGGCATATCATGAAGAACTATGCCCATCACGGCATCAACGATTTCGTCATCTGCCTCGGCTACAAGGGCTACGTCATTAAGGAGTTCTTCTTCAACTACTACCGCCACCTGTCGGACATGACGATCGACCTGCGCACCGGCGAGCACACCATTCTCAACAGCCAGTCGGAAGACTGGCGCATCACGCTGGTCGACACCGGCGCCGACACGATGACTGGCGGGCGCCTCAAGCGCGTGGCTCAGCACCTTGACAACGAGACGTTTTGCATGACGTACGGCGACGGCCTGTCCGACATCGACATCAGCGCCGAACTGGCGTTTCACCGCCAGCACGGCAAGCTGGCCACGGTGGCCGCGGTGCAGCCGCCGGGACGCTTCGGCGTGCTCAACATCGACGGCCGGCACGCCGTGTCGAGCTTCGAAGAAAAGCCGAGCGACGAAATCGGCTGGATCAACGGCGGCTTCTTCGTGCTCGAGCGCGCCGCGATCGACTACATCGCCGACGACAGCACATCGTGGGAGCGCGCGCCGCTGGCCAACCTGGCCAAGGACGGTGAAATGGCGGCCTTCCAGCACACCGGCTTCTGGCAACCGTGCGACACGCTGCGCGACAAGCGCGAGCTCGAGGCGCTCTGGGCCCAGGGCAACGCGCCGTGGCGCGTCTGGGACCGCGCCTAAGCGCCTGCGGCGCCCACCGGCGCCTGCCACCTGCCACCCACCCGCCGGGGTCAGTGCCGACAATCGGACACGGGCCCGGCGGTGCCGCCGTCCACCACCGCGGGGTCAGTGCCGACAAACGGACACGGGCCCGACGGTATAGCCCCTTCAAGGATCAGTCCGTGTCCGATTGTCGGCACTGACCCCGCCGGTGGGAGCAAGGAAATCGAGTCGTGACAGTTCATTCGGTACCCACCATCTTCTGGATCACGCTTGCCGCGGTACCGGCGCTGATGTTCGTCGCCACCGTCATCGGCAGCGCCTGGACGGCGCTGCTGCCGCCCGGCCTGCGCGCGCGCGCACGCTTTTACCTGGCGCCGGCGCTGGGCCTGGCCACGCTGACGGTGCTTGCCACCGTCTGCGGTCGCTACGTTGCGCTGGGCCATCCCGCAATGCTGCCGCTGGCGCTGGCCGCGCTGTCGGCATACGGGCTGGCGCGCCGGCGCGCATTCGGCACCGCGCTGCGCCAGTCGGCCTGCAGCGGCGCCTTTGCGCTGGTGTGCGGCGCCGGCATTCTCGCGCCGCTGCTGGTGTACGGCGGCTTCAATACCGACAACGACACCTTCACCTACCTGGCCCACGCGCAGTGGCTGCAGCAGTATCCCTTCAGCCAGTCGGTCGACCCCGAGACCGTGACGCCGTTCGCCACCCAGATTTTGCTGTACCAGAAGGCCGGGTTCCGCATGGGCGGCTCCTACCTGCTGGCGCTGTTGCAGTCGCTGCTGCACTTGCGCTGGGCCTATGCCGCTTATCCGGTGCTCCTGATCTCGGCGATCGCCAGCTGCTGCCTCGGTATCGGCTTCGTGCTGGCGCGCCAGCTGCGCCCGATGCGGCGCAGCCGGCGCCTGCTGCTGCTGGCGCTGCCTGCATTCGGCCTTGGCGGCCTGACCTTCGGCGCCAGTTTCGGCTTCCTGCCGCAAACGCTCGGCATGGCGCTGGCCGCCTGCGCGCTGTTCCTGGCCGGCCCGCTGCTTGGCTGGGTCGCACAGAGTCGCCGCGGCGCAGCCGACGTGGCTGCAGCATCGGTGCCGGGCGGCGTGATGCTGGCCGGCGCCACGCTGGCGTATTCGGAACTTAGCCCGTTCGTCGGCTGCGCGCTGGTCGCCAGCGCCTTCGTGCTGGCACTGCAGCGCAAGGCGTGGCGCAACCTGCTGCTGCACGGCGCGGTGATGCTGGCCGTCGCCGTGCTGCTGCTCAACGTCGAAATGCTGCGGGTGGTGGCTGCCTTGCGCGCGCAGATGGGCGTGGTGGTCGGCGCGCCGGTCGACTGGCATCTGGTCGGCTTCCTTGCCCACGCGTTCGGCGTGCACGGCGGCGCCTGGGACGGCTTCCAGTGGGCAGCGAGTGGCGCGCGCACCGGCGCCTTCGCCGGCGGCTTGCTGCTGCTGGCGCTGGTGCTGGCGCCGGTCGCGCTTAATGCGCGCGCGCTGTGGCGCGCCAGCTTGAACGCCACGCTGCTGCCGGCGATGGCAATCCTTGCCGTATTCGGCGCCGCCACGCTGTACTTCCGCTATGGCGTGGCGTCGCCGTTCCCGACCGGCACCGGACAAAGCTGGAGTCAGTCGAAACTGGCCGATTGGGCGTTTCCGTTTGCGATTGTACTGACCCTGTTTTCGATCGCGCGCCTGTACCGGCGCGACGCGGCGCGGGTCGGCGCGGCCGTGGTGCTGCTGTTCGCCATTGGCCTGGCCAGCAGCGTCGGTCTGTCTCTTGGGCGAATGTCGCATTTCATGCAAGGCTACGCCGGTATTCACGACATGGAGCGCTTCTATCGCGACCTGCGCGGCGCCGTGCTGGAAGCTTGTCCGCCGCAGGCGCCGGTGCACCTGGCGCTCAACGGCAACTTCAGCAAGTTCCGCCAGATGGCCGCGCTGTACTTGCACGACCGCGCGCTGACGTCGGACTGGCGCGACGATAATTACCTCGACTGGATTGGCCCTGCGCGGCGCAATCGGCCAGCAGCTTCGGGCAGTTGCGTCATCGGGCCGGGCGCAAATGCCACCGCGACGCCCGGTGCGCGCATGGTAGGGCCGTTCCAGGTGGCGCTGGCGCGCCCGGATGCGATCGTGCTTGGCGCCGTCAGCGGTGCGCACCACCGCGAAACCGATGGCCGGAACTGGTGGTACTGGGTCGAGGGAGCGGCGCGCTTTGCGGTTGCGACCGATGCGGCGCCGGACGGTCAGAAGAAGACGCGTCTGCGCTTCGAGTACCTGACGCGCGGCCCGCAGGTGCTGACCTTACGCGTGGTGCGGCGCGACGGCACGGCCCAGCAGATCGAGTTGAAGGGCGACGGCCAGTCGATGGCGGCATTCGATCAGGTGGTCGACGCCGCGCCGACGGCGCTGGCGGAGCTGGCGTTCAGCACCGACGGCAGGGCTACGGCGTTGGCGCCGGCTGACCCGCGCCTGGGCGCTTGGCTGATCCGCAACATCGAGCTGACTGCCGTCGCGCCGTAAGGAGCCGTTTTATTTGAATTCGAGCGCGCGCAGCGCCAGGCCAAGCTTGCGCTGGTCGCCGCTCAGGCCCAGCTCCTGCGGAGAGCGCGCATCCGGCAGCGTCAGGCGGATCTCGACCTGTTCGCCGACAGTGCCTGTCAGCGGTACAGTGATTTTCTTCGGCTCGGCCGCATCGAAAACAAAGGTCATTGGCGCGGCGCCATTGACGCTGACGATGGCGCGCTGCGAGGCGACTTTATTGAGGAAGGCGGCAGCGTCGATTTCGATATGCGACGGCGCCTTACCGGCGATCAGCGGCACCGGGCAGGACATGCTCGCTTCCATGGCAATCGTCCAGGTGCTGTACTGCTCGCGATCGCCGAAGCCTTGCAGCGTGCAGGCGCCTGGCTGCGGTCCGCCAAACTCGATGCGGGTGCGTTGTACGCCCATTCGGCGTTCCAGGCAGCGCCCATCCATCACGGCGATGCCCTGCGCCGGCGGCGCGCGGCGGCAATCCTGCTTGTCCATGTAACTGCCTTCGGACGTCACGATCGATCCCACCATCGTCCAGTCGATGAGGGCGCGGTTTGTCAGGATACTGGCGGCATTGGCCGAGCGCGGCGTCTGGAACAGGGCGATCGACATCATGTAGGCAAGATGCGGCGGCAGGCGCTGGACGCCGGCGACATACGTAAACCGGCCCGGATGGGCAGGAATCAGCAGGTCGCGGCGCAGGATCAGCTGCTGCTCGAGGCTCGCCAGCTCGGAGATGTCGATGATCTTGACGGCCGGCGCGATGGCCACGTGGAAGGCGAACGCCGTCAGCGCCGATGGCAGCAGCCAGGCATGCACGATAGCCGCAACGCCGTTGCCGCCGGCGGCGGCAGGCAGGCGCAAGGCGCGCACGAACAGCACCGGCAGCAGCGCCAACTCGAGCAGGACGACGCTATTGAGGGCGGCGACATATTTCTTGATCGCGTATTCGGAGCCGAAACCGAATTTCCATGCCAGCGCCTGCAGCAGGCACAGGCCCGATACGGCCAGGCCATAGGATCCGACGTATTTCAGCGCGAGCAGCGCGCGGTTGTTCTCGCGCCGCTCCAGCACCAGCCAGCGCCAGACGATGGCGCCCGACAGCGCCGTAATCAACACGCTGTAATTGAGTACCGCCTTGACGCTGCCCAAGTGGTTGGTAAACATGGCGCCGTTGTTGATGCTGATCGAGGACATCGCGCGAAACGCCGGATGGGTAGCCAGCAGCACCAGTGCGGCCAGCAGCAGCGCCCCCGCCAGCACGCCGGCGACGGGGAAGCCGGTGCGGCGCTGGCGCCACAGCTGCAACAGATCGAGCGTGACGAGCACGCCCATCACGCACAGCAGCTCGAGCGCCGGCATCAGGTGAATGCTGGTGGCCAGCCAGACGGCGCCGGCCAGCAGCACGTTGCGCAGCCAGCTCGGATGGCCCGCTGCGTCCAGCGTCATGCAGGCGGCGATGACGGCCATCACGAAGCCCTGCGCGGCCAGCTGCGAGAAGAAGAAATTGCCGGCCACCTCGTCGCCATGCACTTGCATCTGCAGCGTCGACAAATTCAGCATCATCAGGGCGGCCAGCATCAGGGCGGTGGCAATGGCGGCGGCGCGCGGCAGCGTCTGCACGATCCAGGCGACGGCGGCCCAGAACAGCAACAGCGACAGCACCGTCACTATCTGCAGGCCCAGCAAGGGCGAGCCAGCCAACCGGCCGAGAATCGCCGCCGTCTGGTGGGCCAGGCGCGGATAGACGTTCATTTCGCCCAGGCTCGGATCGAGCGCGTGCGGCAGCGTCCACAAGTCTGACAGGCGCACCACCAGCGCGTAGTGATGGGCCAGGTCGACCGAGGTCGCCCACATCGTATCCATGTTCATCATCAGCAGCACCAGTACGCTGATGGCGAGCAGGGCGAGGCGCGCCGAAGCAGGGATCGCGGGTGGGACGGGGCGAGACTGGGTCATCGAGGACACACTTTACTGTGGAAGGGGTTGAAGGCGGACGGCACCAATCTTGCGCGACCAGAGTACGGCGCGGCGGTCGATGTGGCGTTCGAACACCACCGCCGCAACGAACGTGAGGCCGACGCCGGCCACCAGCGACAGCAGCACCGCCAACGCGTACGACGCCGGTGCCAGCGATGCAAACACCAAGCAGCCGACCGTGAGCAGGATTGGGAAATGCAGCAGGTAGACGCTGAACGACAGCTTGCCGAGCCACTGCGCCGGCGCGCAGGAAAAGACACGCCGCAGTGGTGCGCTCAGCACCGCGCCGATGAACATCAGCGCCGCGCCGGCCTGGCTTTGCCAGTGAAAGTCGCTCTGCGCGCTGGCCACGCCGAGCGCGCGCGCGGCGGCGTCGACCGCGGCCAGCGCCGCGTTGTCCTTGGCCACGCACACCGTCACGCCGAGAACGAACAGCAGCGCGCCGCTCCAGCTGGCGAGCCGGCCGCGCGCGCTCAGCAGCGCGTGCTGCTGGGTGTAGAGGAAGAAGCCGAGCACGAACAGCGAAAAATGACTGGTGCCGAGCACCACGGCGAGCACCGCGCAGCCGCACCAGAACGGCAAAGCGGGCATCCGCCGGTACGCCAGCGCCAGCGCCAGTACCAGCATCGAGCCCCAGAATTCAGCGTGCAGCGTCCATGTCGGCGCGTTGATGGCATCGCCCATCGGCGCCGGCGCCAGCACGCCCGGTGCGCCGGCGAAGATCGACGAGCCCTGGTAGCCAATGAGCATCGAATTGAGCAGACCGTCGCGCAGCAGCGCCGCGCCGGACAGATCGTTGCGGCCGAGCGCGGCGAGCCAGTCGGAGCCGGCATACTTCAGCGCCGCCGCGCGCGCCTGCGGCAGCGCGGCGAACAGCAGCACGCCAATGGCGAAGGCGGCGGCCACAGGCAGGAACAGGCGCAACAGGCGTTTGGTGGCCAACACGGGGAAAGCGCGCGGCGCGCGCAGGAACGAGCCGGCCAGCACGAAGCCGCTCATGACGAAGAACAGGTAGACCGCTGAGTAGCCATCGATCAGGGCGAACAACGGCGAGCGCGCCAGCTCTTGCTCGGACTCGAAATGGCCGGCGCCGCCGACCCGCGCCAGCACCGGCAACAGCGCCGCGCAATAATGCAGCAGCACCACCTGGCAAGCGGCGATGCCGCGCATGCCTTCGATGAAAGCCAGCTTCGGCGGCGAAGTCGCGGTCATTGAAGGCGCTGCGGCGCTATCAGCGCGCCGGTGCCTGGTTCATCAACGCGGCCACCGCTTTGCCTTCGCGGATGGCGTAGTTGGTGCCGCGGTCTTCCGGATAGATGTGCGCCATCGTGCTGATGATGGCGTTGCTAAACGGCGTGGCGCGGTCCGGCACGTATTCCGAATAGCCGCGCTCGGTGACCGGCTGGGCGAATTCGGCGCGCCAGATGCGGAAATCCTGGATCCAGCTGCGCTCCAGTTTCGGGAACATGCGCTGCAGGTGGCCGAGCGCGAACTCGAGGTAGTCGTCGTCGCCGTAGTACCACAGCGGGTCTTCCTTGGCCAGGTAGCGCGACAGGAACACAATGTGCTTGCCGTCGTAGTTTTCCGGGCTGTCGAAATTGGTGTGCTCGATGACGCCGACGAACGGGAAACCCGGGTCGTTGACGTTGAGCCAGTAGGTATCCGACAGGCTGCGATCCAGTTCCAGCACCAGGCAGACATTGCCGAGGTACTTGACGCGGCGCCAGCGCGCCAGCCAGTCGGCGCCAGCGGCGCCTTCGAACATGTCGGCGATCAGCGAGAACGCCGGCGTAAACAGGTACTGCTCGCCGCTCACTTCACCGCCTGGCGTGGCCACGCCGGAGAGCTTGTCGCCGCCGGCGGTATGCACGCCGGTCACCGGGCTCGAATAGCGCACCTCGCCGCCGAGGCGGGTGATCTCGCTGGCCATCGCCTGCGCCAGGCGCCCGAAGCCGCCCTTGAAGTAGGCCAGCTGCTCGCCGCCCTTGGCGTCGCGCGTGCTGCCGCGCAGTACCAGCTTTTTCCACATCCACACCGCGTTGACGGCGTCGGCGAACACCGAGAATTTATTCTCGATCAGCGGCTGCCAGACGATGCGAAACACGTTCTTGCCGCACAGCGGTTCGAGCCACTCGCGGATCGACAGGTGCTCGATGGTCTTCCAGTCGGTGACCCGGCGCACCTTCAGCACCAGCAGGCCAAGGCGGATGCGGTCGACGAACGACAGCGGCTTGAAGCGCAGCAGGTCCATCGGCGTCGACAGGTTCCACTGGCGGCCGTTGAAGTACATGCCGGTCTTCGACGGCATCGTCACGATGTCGCCTTCCATGCCCAGTTCCTTGACCAGCTTGGGCACGTACTCGTCGTTGTTGAACCAGTGGTGATAGAACTTCTCGATCGTCACGCCATCTTTGAACTCGAAGGTGCCGGCCAGGCCGCCGGGGGCGCTGTCGGCGTCGAGCACGACGACACGCTTGCCGGCGCGCGCCAGCTCCAGTCCTGCGGTGAGGCCGGTAAATCCAGCGCCCACGATTACTGCATCAAATTGCTTGCTCATTGTATTTTCGGTTTTCGATAAAAGTTAGGTCGCCTTGGCGCCGGCGCTGTTGAACGTGATGCGCCGGTTCAGCGAGAACTGCAGCACCACCACCATCGGTAGCGTCAACAGCTTGGCGATGCGGGGATCGACTTGCAGCCACTGCACCAGTGCGTACAGCAGCAGCGCGGACGCGGCAAAGCCGACCGCCGCCACCGCCAGAAACAGGAACAGCCGCTGCAGCACCCGGTCGCGCATGCCGAAGGTGAACACGCGGTTCAGCGTGAAGCTCATCAAGGTGCCGGCCAGGTAGCCGAGCGCGTTGGCGCCCTGGTACCACATGCCGTTGGTGAAAGCGAGGTAGTAGATGGCGTAGTCGGTCGATACGCCGATGCCGCCGCAGATGCAGTAAAGGAGAAATTGCATCAGCCGGCCCGCCGCGGCGATGTCGGGTTCAAGTTCATGGTAGTGGGTCCAAGTTGCAGTGTTTGGGGCGCCGGCATCAGGCGCGGCGTTGTCAACGCGGCATTATAAGCCGAACTGGCGCCGCTGCCGCTTGCGTCAGCCACGGTGCCGGTCACGCCGGCGCGCCATCCTTCGCCGGCGGCACCCAACGGCGCTCGTCGTTGCCGCCCGACAGCACCATCACCAGTTCGCGCGAATTGCGCTCCCACGTGCTCCACTCGATGTTGCGCGACGACGGCGCCTGGCCGGCGGCGTCGAGCGCGAGCCACTCGTTGACCGCGCGCGCCAGGTCGGCCGGCGCCAGGCCGCTGAAGTAGCAGGCGTGTTCGCGCGCCACTTCGCGGCATACCGGCAGGTCGCGCGCCAGGATCGGCAGGCCGCATTGCGCCGCTTCGATCAGCGGCAGGCCGAAGCCTTCGCCTTCGCTTGGGGCCAGCAGGCAATCGGCCACGGCATACAGGCGTTCCAGGTACTGGTCGCTGATGCCGCTTAACCAGAGCAGCCGCTCGCCCATTTCCGGGTGATGGCTCAAGCGAGCCATCAGGTGCGGGATGGTGCGGCGCTGGTTCTCCGGCAGGCCCTTCCAACCTTCCTTGCCGACGATGACCAGCTGCGCCGTGCTGCCTTCGCGCCACAGCTGCTCGAACGCCGACAGCGCCTGCAGGTGGCCCTTGCGCGGCTCGATCGTGCCGACCATCAGGAACACCGGCGCGCTGGCTAGCTGCGCGAGCGTCGCTTCGCTGTCGGCAGGCAGGCCCTCGGTCGGCACTGACGCTGCCAGGTCGGCGCCGTGGTGCAGCACGGCGATGCTGACCGGCTGCGGGTTGCCGGCCCGGTCAAGCCAGGCGGCTGTCTCTTCGGCCACCGCGTGCGAAATGCACACCAGGCGGTCGGCGTTGGCGGCGATCGACGCCAGCCAGCGGCCGTGGGTTCGGTCGGCGCGTTCGGGGAAAAACTCCGGGCGCAGCAGCGGCAGCAGGTCGTGCACCAGGAAGTTCACTTCGACGCCGGCGCCGCGCCATTTGGCGTACAGGCCCTGCGCCGCGGCGGCGGCCACACCGTCGGGAAAGTAGTCGGGGCTGTACAGCACGTCGCCGGCGCTGACCGCCACCAGGTTCTCTTCGAGCGTTCCTCCTGCGCCCGCGCGCAGCTTCTCGGCGTACTTGCGCGCGTAGCGATACTGCCAGCGATCGTCTTCAGCGTTCAGGAACACCGGTTCGACCTGCCAGCCTGGCGGCGGGTCGGCCAGCAGCGCAAACAGCTGGGCGCGCACGACGCGCTCGATGCCGGACTGCAGATCGGTGCGCACGATGGCCGAGACGTCCACCAGCAGCTGGCGCGCGGCGGTGCCGGCGGCCGGCGGCGGCGCCGCTTCCACCGCGGCGATGGCGGCGATCGTTTCAGGCGCGGCCGCCGCGTCGTGGTGCAGCGTGCGATACCACTGCTGCCGCAGGATGCAACCGCGCAGCTGGGCGGTCGCGGCCGACCAGGTCAGCCAGGGCATGCCGGCCGACAGCGGTGCCTTGCCGGCCGCGTGCAGCGCGAGCCAGGCGTCGATGGCGTCGGCCAGCGCGGCCGGTGCGACGCCGTCGAAATAATAGGCGTGCTCGCCGGCGACTTCGCGAAACACCGGCAGGTCGCGCGCGATGATGGCGATCCCGTGCTGCGCCGCTTCGATCAGCGGCAGGCCGAAGCCTTCGCCTTCGGAGGCGGCCAGCAGCGCCTGCGCGCTGCCGTACAGTTTCTGCAGCATCTCGTCGCTGGCCCCTTCCAGCCAGACCAGCCGTTTGCCGGCGTGCGCACTGTCGCGCAGCCTGGCCACGGTCGACTCGACCATCCAGCCCTGCTTGCCGACGACGACCAGGTTGACGCCGACGCCGCGCGCCCACAGCAGTTCGACCGCGGCGAGCGCCTGCGCATGGCCCTTGCGCGGCTCGATCGTGCCCACCATCAGCAGGGTTGGATGGGACGCCAGCTGGCCGAGGATGTCCTCGGCCGCCGGCGGCAGGCCGCTACTGGGCTCGCTGGCGTCGATGTCGGCGCCGAGGTGGAACCAGCCGATCTGCAGCGGCCGGCGCGGCGCCGACGGCTGCTGCGCTTCGAGGGTACCGAGGTAGTGCGCCACTTCGTCGGCCACCGCGCGCGAGATGCACACCAGGCCATCGGCCACGCGCGCCAGCATCGGCAGCCAAGCCTTGAAGTCGCCTTCCGCCGTCGGCGGGAACATTTCCGGGCGCAGGATCGGCAGAATGTCGTAGACGACGAAGTACACCTGCACGCCGCGGTTGCGGAACTGCTGCAGGCGCCCTTCGTTGAGGCGGGTGCCGTGGGTGGCGAGGTCGAGCCCGAGGAACAGGTCGCCCTGCATCGCGTCGACCGGGGCGTCGTCGAGCTGCCAGTTGTCGATGCCGAGCATGCCCGCCATGTAGCGGCGCGCGTAGCGGTACGGCGCGCCACCGCCGGCGCTGTAGACCGGTTCGACCCGGAAGCCGGCCGGCGTGTCTTCCAGCAGCGACTTGAGCACGCTGCGCACGACGCGCTGGATTCCGGTGCGCAGGTCGAACTGCACCATCGCCGAAATGTCGACCAGCAGCTGGCGCGGCCCGTCATGGCGGCTGTTGGCGCCGATCGCGCGCGCCACGTCGGTCAGGTCGGCGTCGGCCGGCGCGATGCGCGCGACCGCCGCGGCCAGCTCGGCTCCGGCGCCGCGGCCGGCGAAGTGTTCGATCGCCTCGACGTACTGGCGCCCGACCTGGGCCGGCGAGTGCTCGCGGTCGATGAAGGCGCCGGCGCGCGCCGACAGTGCTGCGCGCAGGGCGCCGTCGCCGCGCAGCCGCACCAGCGCGTCGGCCAGTTCGGCGATCGCGAAGTCGTCGGGCAGCTTGAGCAGCACGTCGTCGGGCAGCTCCGCGCTCGAACCGTGCGCGTTAGCGATGGCCGGCACGCCGTACAGCAGGCAGTCGAGTACTGCCGCCGACGTCTCGCCGCGCGACTGCATGCGCAGCTGCACGCCGGCATCGGCGGCGGCCAGCCAGTTGCGGTAGGCGTCGGCGCTGACGAAGCCGGTCACTTCGACCGGCCGCGCGCATTGCGCCTTTTCCAGCTGGCGCGCGAAATCGCGGCCGTAAGCGCCCGGGTCGGGCGCGCCGACGAACACCAGCCGGCAGTCCGGGTCCTGTGCCAGCGGCGAGGCCAGCCAGGCAGCCAGCAGCGCGTCGTTGCGCTTGGTCGGCCCGAGCAGGCCGAACGAGCAGACAACGAATTCGTCGGCGGCGATCGTCAGCGCCGCGCGCGCGGCTTCGCGGCCGGCGCCTGCGTGGCGCGCGCGCAGCAGCGGCAAGGTGCGCCACTTGCGCACGCTGGCGTGGCCGTACCACCGTTCGGCCAGTTCGGCCGGATAGCGCGCATGCACGATGACGCCGCTGGCCTGGTCGAGCAGCGCCTTGTTGCAGGGGTACTTCCAGACCGACGCGTTGATGCCGGTCTTGCGCTGGTCGGCCAGCGCGGCGAAGCCGTGCGAGTAGTACAGCGCCTGCTGGAACGCGCCCGGGACGTAGCCGGTATGTTCGAGGTGGTGGACGATATTGCCAAGGTAAAAATCGTGCAGCACGACGATGCCGGGGTGGCGTTCGAGCAGGCCGAACATGTGCTGGTGCATCGGCGAATTGCCGAAGTGGTAGAGCACCCGGTCGTAGTGATGGGCGTGCTCGTCGAACCACTCGACGCTGCGCAGCGGCAGGTTGGCCTCGATCCAGGCATCACCGACCGCCGGCTGGCTCACCACCAGGTCGATGTCGTAGTAGCGCGCCAGCTCCGGCACAAGTTCGGCGCTGTAGTCGGCAATGCCGCTGCGCTCTGGCGGCAGCGGCGAGACGTAGGCCAGGCGCGGGCGGTGGCGGCGCGCCGGCGCCGGTGCCGCTGCCGGGCGCAGCGCCACGGCGGCGTCGAAGGCGGCCCACAGCGCGCGCGTATGCTCGTCCATGGTGTCGCGCGCAGCGAGCGCCAGACCTTGCTGACGCAGCGACTGGCGCAGCGCTTCGTCGCCCAGTACCTGGCCGAGGGCGACGCCGACGGCGCCGGCGTCGGGCTTGTCGAACAGCGCGCGCGGCGCACCGATCAGCGGCGCCAGCGCGTCGTACTGCGCCGCGATCACCGGCACGCCGGCGGCCATCGCTTCGAGTGCGCCGTAGCTCTGGTCGCCGCTGGCGCACACCAGCACGGCGGCGCGCGCGTACAGCGCCTGCAGCGCGGCGTCGCTGCTGCCGTCGGCAAAGACGAGCTGGCCAGCGCCCTTGTCCAGGCCGGCGGCAATGGCCAGCATGCGCGAACGTTCATCAGCGCCGGTGGCGCCGATGAACACCAGCCGGCGGCCGCGCCGCAGCGCTTCGGGCTGCAGCAGGAAGGCGGTCAGCAGCATGGCGGCGCGCCCGGGGTGGGTGGCGCTGACGTGGATCAGCACGTCGAGGGCATCGGCGTCGGCGCCGGCGCGGCTGACAATCTGTGGGACCAGGCCAAGCGGCACCACACGCGCGTGGCCGGCGCCCAGCGCTGCCTCGACCACTGCGGCCGCTTCGCCGCTGCCGACGATCAGCTGCGTCGCGTTCGATAGCGCGGTGCGCTGGCGGTAGGCGGGCGCGCCGGCCGGCGGCGCCTCGCGCAGCAGCGGGGTCAGGTCGCTGCAGCCGGCCAGCGTCGCGAACCGGTCGCTCAGGCTGCCGACCGAGGCGACCATGCGCTCGTCGCCGAACATGTTGGGCACAAACACGAGGTCCGGCTCGAGCGCGGCGATGGCGCTTTCGCGCACCTGTTCGGCGGCGCGCAGCTGCCACGGCTGGGCGCCGGCGCCGTGTTCGGGCAAGTCGTAGACAACGATGCGCTGCTGCGGCACCACACCGTCGAAGGCGAGGCGCACCGATTCGATGCGCTCGCCCGACTGGCCATTTAGTACCAGCCACAGCTCGTGCGAGCCGGCGGTGCGCGCGAGCGAACGCACCTGCGCCAGGTGATAACGGATGGTGGCGGCGTCGCCGCCCTGGCAGGTTTGCAAGTCGATTACGAGACGCATAGGTTTTTCTGTTTAGGTCGTGCTGCGGCGGCGGGCCCGCTCAAGGTCGGCCAGCGCCTTGCGCGCCGCTGGCGGCAAATCGATCAGCTGCGGCGTGACCGGCGGTCCGCCATCGGCGTAAGGGTGGGGTGGCTGCAAAGCGGCGGCGACACGCTGCATGCGCTGTTCGACCGCCGGGATGCGCAGCAGGTGCGGCAGCACGTGCCGGCGCACCGGGCCCCAGCGTACCAGCCCACGCAGCGAGGAACGCGCGCGCTGCTTCGAGCGCGCGGTCGCGGCGCCGGCGCGGCGCAGCACGAAGCCGCCGCGGCCAAACGCGCGCAGCACGCGTCCGGCCAGGCGCAGCGGGGCGGTCACGCGCCAGGCCAGCGACCCGTGAATGCGCAGCAACTGCTGGTTCAGGTCGTCGGCCCAGACCGATACGGCGCGCAGCGCTTCGAGCTCGGCGAGCGCGTGGCGGGCATGCTGCAGTTCGGCGTCGGCGCTGCGCTGCGCTTCACGCGCCTGGTCGCGCTCGAATTGCGTGTGGTTGCGGTCGGCGACGACCAGGCGCAGTTCGGTTTCGCTTTGGTGGCGCCGCGCTTCGCTGTCGAGCAGCTTGGCCAGCGTGTCGATGGTGCGCGCCACCGCTTCGTCGGCGCGGGTGGCGGCGGCGATGCGCTCGGCCTGCTCGCGCTCGGCCCAGCCGCCGTTCGCCTGCGCCCGCGCGCGCGCGGCTTCGCCCTCACGCCACGCCTTGGACAGGTGAGACGAGATGAAGTCGTCGAATACGTTCGGCTGTACCTGCAGCTTGGCGGCCAGCTCGGCGTGTTCGCTGGCGACGTAGTAGCGGTTCAGGCCATCGAAATAGGCGAACTGGTAGCGCGCGCCGGTAACGAGCGCCTCCCACGTGTCGTGGTTGGTCTCGCGGCTGTTCGGCATGGTCGCCTCGATCACCAGGATCCACGGGCGCCAGCGCGCGAAGTCCATCCCGCGCAGTACCTGCTCTTCGTGGCCCTCGACGTCGATCTTGAGGAAGTGGATGTCGTACGAGGCGTGGCGCGCGCAGATCGCGCTCAAGGTCATCAGCGGCACCGTGTGCGCCTGCAGCGTGAAGCCATCCTGCTCGTGGGCGTGGGCGACGCTGGCGTCGGCCGAGGCCCAGCCGGGCACGTCAGGCACGTCGTACAGGGTGATCTCGCCTTCCTCGGCGCCGGCGGCGACAGTCAGGTTGACGTCGCGCGGGCGCTGCTGCTCGAACCCTTTCTGGTACTGCTTGAGCGGCTCGACGTTGATGCCGTACCAGCCGTGGTCGTAGAACGCCTTGGTCACCGAATGCAGCTCCGGGTCGTTGGCGCCGACGTCGATGTAAAAGCCGTTCTTGATGTGGCCGAGCGCGCGCCACAGCAGCACGTCTTCGCCATTCTGGGCGTACGAGATGAAGCTCATGGCGCGGCGCCGAACAGTGCGGCGAGCGTGTCGCCGGTCAGTGCGTCGTAGCGCGCTGCCAGCGACTCGGCCAGCGAATACTTGTCGTACACCAGCAGCGCGATGACCAGCTGGGCCAGCACGTCGCGCGGCGCCTCGGTGGCGCCGGCGTCGCGCAGGAACAGCGCGTCGCCCCAGCCGAGGCGGTCGCGAGAGGTGCTGCCCGAGGCGGTGTGGTAGGCGTAGCGGCAGCTCGATTGCAGGTCGACGAAATAAAAGCCGTGCAACCGCAGCAGCGCTTCGACTTCGGAAAACAGCGCTTGGTCCCGGTAGATCGGCGCGAACGACACTTCGCAGTGGATCACGTTGGTGCGCGCCAGCACGGCGCCGGCATGCTGCAGCGCCGGCAGTTCGAAGCCCTGGATGTCGAGCTTGAGGAAGTCGACGCGGGCGACGTCGGCGAGCACCTCGTCGAGGCGGCTGGTGGTCACTTCCACCGTCTTTTCGGTGCGCAGCTGCGACAAGTCGACCAGGTCGCGATTGAGCGCATGATTGAGCGGCAGCAGCGACGAGGTGGCGTCCGGCGCGTTGATATGGAACAGGTGGCGCTCGCCGTCGCCGATGAAGTTCGGGTACAGCTTGACGCTGCCGCCGTCCTGCAGCTGGCGTTCCTGCAGCTTTTGTTCCAGCGGCTCGAAGCCGATCACCTGGTACGGCAGGGCGTGCTGCACCAGCGGCGCGTAGACGTGCTGTTCGCCTGCCAGTTCCTGCGCGCCGATGTCGACGATGCTCAATGGTTGCTGGCGCAGCAGCGCCGCGGCGCGTGCCGCCACCGCCTGGCGCACGCGGGTGCGCGCGGCGCGCTCGGCGTCGGCGCGCAGGTATTCGTCGCTGCCGGTGATGGCGCGCAGCAGCTCGCCGCAATCGCCGCCGCCGGCCAGCACGCCGCTCCAGTGGGCCAGGCCAGGGCCGTCCGGTTCGCGGCCCAGAAAGCCGCGATAAAGACCGCGCACGATGTCCTGCTGGGCGCTGGTGGGAGCCGCTGTCTGCTGCTGTTGCATGATTCTCGCATTCCTCTCTTGATGGCCGGCGCCGGGGCGCCGTTACGGTTTGGTGAATGTCAGGGTGGGCGCCAGGTTCACCTGGCCCGACCAGACGATCGCGTCCTGGTTCGGCAAGGCGATGAAGGTGGTCACCTCATGCAGGTAGTTGAGCACTTCGCGGAAGCTGCCTTCGCCGTAGCCGCCATTGCCAAGGCCGACGGTGATGGTGTATTCGTCCGGCGCCAGCGCCATCGCAAAGCTGAACTGCACCGACAGCGCGCCGCCGGCATCGACGGCGCCGAGCTGCTCGCGCATGCAGTAGCTGTTCGTTTCGAACAGCACCACGCCGAAGCGGTTGCGGATCTTGAAGCCGACGTGCGGATCGTCGAGCCGGCGGCGGGTGCGGTAGTCGACCTGCAAACGCGCCGGATGGTCGGCGACGATGCTGTGCGCGGTGCTGCCGTCGGCGTGCACGAAGCGCACCGCGATGCAGTCGGCCGCGTCGGTGGTGATGCTGCCGGTCTTGCCCAGCAGCGCAGGCGCATGCTCGTAGTCGAGCCGCTCGGGGGCGCTGCCGCGGTTGACCCGGATCTGGCCGGGCGCGTGGTCCAAATGGCTCAGCAGCTCGGCCTGGTACAGGTCGATCGCGTCCTTCGGGGCGCCGTCGAACGCCAGCGCGCCCTGCTTGATGAAGATGCAGCGCGTGCAGATGTTGAGCACCGTGCCGGTGCTGTGCGAGACGAACAGCAAGGTGGTGCCGGCCTTGGTGAAGCTGTCGATGCGCGCGAAGCATTTTTGCTGGAAGAATACGTCGCCCACCGCCAGCGCCTCGTCGACGATCAGGATGTCGGGCCGCACACAGGTAGCCACGCTGAACGCCAGGCGCATCTGCATGCCGCTCGAGTACACCCGCACCTGCTGGTCGATGTAGTCGCCGATGCCGGCGAACGCCTCGATCTCCGGCATCAGCGCCTCGATCTCGGCCACCGCCAGGCCGATCAACTGGCCGGCCATGACGACGTTTTCGCGGCCGGTGAAATCGGGGTGAAAGCCCATGCCCAGTTCGAGCAGGGCGGCGATGCGCCCGCTGGTGTGGACCGCGCCGGTGCTGGCCTGGGTGGTGCCGGTGATCAGTTTGAGCAGCGTGCTCTTGCCGGCGCCGTTGACGCCGATGATGCCGACCGCCTCGCCGCGGTTGATCTGGAAATCGATGCCGGACAGCACCCACTTGAGGCGGTGGCGCTTGCCCAGGAAGGGCAGCACCCATTCGGCCAGGCGCGACCAGCGGTTCGGATACTGCTTGTAGGCCTTGCCCAGTTGTTGCACGTGAATGCTGCCCATTACAGTTCGTCCACCATTTCGCCGGAGCGCTTGCGGAAGGTCTGCATGCCCAGCATGCACAGCAGCACGGCGAGCACCGCCGGCAGCGCCAGGCTGGACCAGTCGGGCGACTTCGCGTGCACCAGGATGTCCTGATAGGCGCCGATCACCGACGCCATCGGGTTCCACGGCAGCAGCGCGCGCACTTCCTCCGGTAAAATGCTGGCCGGATAGACGATCGGCGTGAGCCAGAACCAGAACTGGATGAAGATGCCGAAGAACTGGCCGACGTCGCGGAAGAACACGTTCAGTACGCCAAGCAGCATGCCAAGGCCGATCGCCAGCGCGATCTGCAGCAGCAGCACCGGCAGCAAGGCGGCGAACACCCAGCCGGGGAAATTTCCGCTGGCCAGCAGGAACAGCGTGAACAGGGCGAACACGATGCCAAAATTGAGCGTGGCGTTGAGCACCACGATCAGCGGCAGGCAGATGCGCGGGAACTGCAGTTTCTTGATCAGGTTGGCGTGCTCGATGAAGACGGTCTGCGCGCGCGTGGTGATTTCGGTAAACAGCCCCCAGGTCAGCACGCCGGCGCACAGGTAGATGCTGTAGGCGAAGCTCGAATCGACGCCGGGCAGCTTGCTGCGCATGACCTGGGCGAAGATGACGGTGTAGACGACGATCATCGCCAGCGGATTGAGCACCGTCCATGCCGCGCCGAGCACGGCGTTGCCGTACTTGGCCTGGAATTCGCGTTTCACGCTGCCCACGACGAAACCGCGATAGGCCCACACGCCCTTGAGCATCGCGCTCGAAATCATCGGGCGTCCCGGCGGCGGCGCGCCAACAGGGCGGACAGGAAACGGCTTTGCATCATGGGTGAACGGGCCGCGGCGATAGGCGGGCGGCAGTACGGTTGGCTAAGCGGGCGATTATACCGCAGCGTGGTGCTTCTACAACGGCGCCCGGGCGCCGCACCGGCTAGGTCGAGCCTTGCACCAGCTTTTGCAGCGCCTCGGGATTGAGGATGATCAAGCGGTGAGTGTCTTTCTGCACGATGCCTTGCTGCACCAGCGTCAGCAGAGCGCGGGTGACCGTCTCGCGGCTGGTGTTGATCATGTTGGCGATATCCTGGTGGGTCGGCAGGTTCTCGACGACGTCCTGGCCGTCGGCCTTTTTCTGGCGCATCAGCACCAGGTAAGTGTAAATGCGCTTGGCGGTATTGTTAATGCTGAGCAAGGCGCGGAACTCGGAATCGGTCTGGATCTTGCGCGCCAGGTGGCGCAGCATCTGGTTGGCCACCGACGGCGAGTGCGAAAACAGGTGCATCGCGGTGGCGGTCGGCAGGAAGGCGACCAGCACGTCGCTGGTGGCCACGACCGAGGCCGAGCGGGTGGAGTTGTTGATCAAGGCGATTTCGCCGAAAAAGTCGCCCGGCTGCAGCATGCGCAGGCCGATCGCGCGGCCGTCTTCGGTGACGTCGATCACTTGCAACTGGCCCGATAGCAGGAACAGCAGGCCGTCGCCGCTGCCACCCTTGTGCAGCACCACCTGGCGCTTGGTGTACTGGCGAAAGCGCAGCTCTGACCTGACCGGCACCAGTTCCTCGTCCGACAGGCCGGCTAGCAGCGGGATCTTGCGAAGGTGCACCTGAACCTGGCGGCTCTGGCTGGCCTGCGCGTCTTCGCCCGGCGGCGCTTCGGCAGCGGCGTCGGGCGGTGGGAGCATCGGCTTCGGGCTGGCTGAGGTCATCGGCAATTCTAGTCAGGTCAGGCAAATACAAGGTAAAGGTGTGCACCCAGCGCCACACTGGCGACGCCGGCGGCGTTGGCGGCCATGTCGCGCCAGCAAAATTTTCGTTCCGGCACCAGGATCTGGAGGCATTCGATCAGCAGGCCGGCCGCCAGCAGGCCCAGCATGGCAAGCATCATCTGGCGCTGGCTCGACGCCAACCGAACCGCCAGCACGCTGAGAAAGGCAAAGCCGGCGAAATGCATCAGCTTGTCGTTCGGCAGGCGCCGCGGCAGCCAACTGTTGGGCACCAGGCAACCGGCCAGCATGGCCGCGCTAGCGCCGGCAAATAACAGTTGTTCCAATACCATACCGTACCACGCTCCCTGGTTCAAACGCCGATTGTAGCCGGTCACGGACTCTGCAGTTGCCAACTCAACTGTACCTGACGATTATTGTACTGAAAGATGGAAATATTCTCGCGATTGCGCACCGCCCGCACTTCCAGCTGCAACAGCTGGCGCTTGCTGATCGGGTAGCTCAGGTTGGCGCGCACGATGCTGGTGTCCTGCTGGCGGGTCTGCTCGATCAGGCCCGGCAGGTAGGCGCTGCTGCCGATCCATTGCTGGCGCGTCAACGCCAGTTCGCCCGTCATGCCATAGGCCAGGCTGCGGCGCCCGACCACATTGGCCATCAGGCCGCGGCGGTCGCCGCCCGGGCGGGCGGGCTGGCCCATGTCGCGCAGGTAGCCGGCGCTGGCGCTGAGGGTGCCGGCGGCGCCGCGCCAGGTCAGCTGCGGGCGCAGTTCGACCGTGTTGGCGTCAAAATTGGTCAGCGTCAGATACTCAGTGTGGTTGATGCCCGCCAGCACCGTCAGCTGCATGCCCGCCGGCAAGGATAGCGGCGGGCCGAAGCGCGCCTGCGCCTGGGCATGGCGCTGGTAGAACTGGCCGCCCAGGCTCACTGCGCCGAGCAGGGCGGTGGTGCGCAAGGTCCATCGGCCAAAGCGCCAAGGCGTCTCGACGCCGGCAAACAGCGCGCCGCTGTTATACCGGCTCAGGTGGTCGTTGTGGCGAAACTGCATCTGGGCAAAGCCGACCGTGCCATTGGCAGTGGCGTCGCGCATGTATTCGCCCGACAGCACGCTGTAGCGGTCCGCCTGCGGCAAGAATTCGGCCAACAGCTGGCGTTCGATCGGGATGCCGTCGCTGTTGACGACGAAATTCGGGTTGCTGGCGCCCTGGTTGACGTTGCGGTCGTAGCCGCGCCCGAGCGTGAGCGAGCTCGAGCTGGTCGGATTCCAGCGGCTGCAGCCGCTGTCGCGCGCTTCGGCGATCACCTCGAGGATGCCGGACGGCGGATTGAAGCGCGTCTCGATCGCGGCAAACAGCCTTTCGGCCTCGTCCGAGTGACCTAGCCCGCACTGGATCAGCGCCAGGTCGAGCCAGGCGCCGGCGTGCTTGGGCTCGATGTCGACCACCCGCATCAGCGCTTCCGACGCGTCGCCCTTGCGCCCTTCGGCGATCGACTGCATCGCCGCGCGGTACAGCTCGTCGAGCTGGGCCGGCGGCGCCGCCGCGCCGTCCTGCGCACGGCAGGCGGCGGCCAGCATGGCCAGCGCCGCGATCGCCCGCATGATGTGTACTGCCTGACCCGTCATGCAACGTGTTCCAGCGTCGCCTTGCCGCCTGCCTGATTCATTGTTGTCGTCTCGCCGCCGGCGTTGTGATTGAGTTCGAGAGTATATAGTGTTGTCGGCTTCTCTTTGCCCCGAAGCAATCGCTCACCGAGCAGTAAGAAGTCGTGGCGACGCGCGCGCGCAACAGTGCCGGCGCCGACGATGATGCTGTGGGTGAAGTCGCGCGCGGCCTGTTCCAGCCGCGCGGCGGTGTTGACGCTATCGCCGACGGCCGTGTAAATGCTGCGAAACGAGGTGCCGAAGTCGCCTGCCATCGCCACGCCGCTCTCGATGCCGATGCGCACCCGCAAGGCCGGCTTGCCGTCGCGCTGGCGCTCGGCGCTCAGCGCCGCCACGCGCGCCAGGATGGCGCCGGCGGCATCCAGCGCCAGGTCGGCATGGTGTTCGATCGGCAACGGCGCGCCCCAGAACGCCACCAGGCCGTCGCCGGTGTATTTGTCGAGCGTGCCGTGCATGGCGATCACCGGGCCGGTCAGGCAGTCGAGAAAGTCGCGCGTCAGGCGCGCCGCTTCTTCCACCGGCAATGACTCGACCTGGGTGGTATAGCCTTCCATGTCTGCAATCAAGGTGGTGACGTCGAGCTGGCGCGGCTTGAGCGGGTCGGTCACGTCGCTGCGCAGCAGCTGCTCGACGACTTCGGGGGCAACGTACTGGCGCAAGGTGTCGAGCAGATGGCGCGAGCGGCGCTGGGTCTGCTGCCACTGGTACGGCACCGCGGCGGCCAGAAGCAGCAGGTTGCTTGCCAGCGGGCCGGTGGTGGAAAAGTCGCCGTCGTGCCGGCTGATGAAATACGCCGCCACGACCCACAGCGCCGACAGCGTGCCCAGCAACGCCACACTGGTGAGGGCCGACAGGCGCGGCAGCGCGAACACGGCCAGCAGCGCCGCGCACAGGGCGAACAGACAGGCAATCAGCCGGCCCGGCCACGGCGCCGGCGTCAGCCCGGCCTGGCGGTCGAGCAGGGTCGACAGCATCGCCGCGTGTACCCCGAGGCCGGGCCGGCTGGCCGCCAGCGGCGTGGTGACGCGGTCGCCCAGCCCCAGCGATGACGAGCCGACGATCACCAGCCGCTTCTGGGCGCTGTGCGGCGCGATGCTCTCGGACAGGATGTCGCTGGCGGCGACCACGGTGTAGGCGGCCCAGTCGCGCCGGTAAGACACGCGCAGCAGGCCGGTGTCGGATAGCGGCAGGGCGCCGGCGCCGGCGCAGCAGTTGATCAGCGCCAGCGACAACGCCGGGTAGCGGCGACCCTCGAAACTGGTCACCAGCGGCACCCGCCGCAGCACGCCGTCGGCGTCAGGGATAAAGCCGATGTTGCCCACGTTGGGCGCCTTGGCAAAGTCGGGGTGGTTGCCGATGAAGCCGGTGGCGGCGACGCCGCCGCGCGGGTAGGCGGCGCTGGCGCCGGCCAGTACGCCGTCGCGCACCGGTTCCGGGCGTACCTGATGGAAATCGAAATCGAAGGCTTGTGCCAATACCAGCGGACCGTGTGTCGCGAGCAGGGCGAGCCGTTCATTGCCGCGCTGGTCGCCCGCCTGCGGCAACACGATGTCGAGGGCGACGCCGCGGGCGCTGTAGGTGGTGAGCAGCGTTTCGACCAGTTCGGCGATGCGCTCACGTGGCCAGGGCCACGGGCCGCGCGCGGCCATGCTGGTCTCGTCGATGTCGACAATCAGGATGCGCGGGTCGGGACTGTCGCTTGCCTGCAACTGGACGAAGCCGTCGCGCAGCCATTCGTCGGCGAACACCGAGTCGGCCGGCGGTACCATCCACTGCGTCCATATAGTCAGCAGAAAGGCGGCAAGCGCGATCGCCGAACTGATCACCGTGGTCGCGGCAGGCAGCCGCTGGCGCAAGGCCGGGATATCCATGTTGCTGCGCAATTGTTGTTAATAAACGTTGAGTATAGCCGTTTGCGCCCGGGGAAAGGACATTTGCGACCAGGTGTAACTTGGTCTGGCGGGCTGAACAATTATGATAGCATGTGATGCTCATCACAGAAACTTGCCGGTGAGAACGGATAATGGGAGAAAAGGGGAACATCATGTTGCGTCATCTCATCATCATCGCCAGTCTTGCTGCGTCGGCACAGCTCGTCGATGCGGCCGAAGCTGGAAAGGTCATCTATGTCGCCGGCAACGCTGCCGTCGCTGACCGCGCCGCTGCATTGGGTTCTGCGGTGCAAGAGGGCGACATGCTGACCACCGGCGCCGACGGCTATGTGTATGTGAAGACGGTCGACAACGGCCTGTTCATCCTGCGCCCGAATACCCGCGCGCGCATCGCCGCCTACCACGTCGACAAGGCCAATCCGGCGAATACCCGCATCAAGCTCGAGCTCATCAGTGGCGTGGCGCGCAGCCGCTCCGGCGAAGCGGTCAAGCTGGCGCGCCAGAATTTCCGCTTCAACACGCCGGTCGCCGCGATCGGTGTGCGCGGAACCGATTTTACCGTCTTTACCGACCAGGATACCTCGCGCGTGGCCGTCATTTCTGGTGGCATCACCGTCAGCGGCTTTGCCGGCGCCTGCTTGCCCGAGGGCAACGGACCGTGCGAAGGCGGCGCCGCCCGCGAGTTGTCGGCCAGCCAGAAAGGCCAATTGCTGCAGATCCAGCGCGGCAAGGTGCCGCAGCTGCTGCAAGGCGGCAGCCTGTCGCCGGACGTGACGGCACCGCCGCGCGCCGACGAGCCGATCGCCAAGACGGCCGGCAGTGTCGGCTCCTCGCCTAGTGAGCCGAGCCTGGACCCGAAGAAATCCGAGAACCTGCTGCTGGTGGGCGCCCAGGTGCCGCCGGTAACGCCGCCGCCTGCGCCGACTACCCCGCCGCCGCCGGCGCCAACGCCCGATCCGCTGCCGCCGTCGACCACGCCGCCAGTGGTGGAAATTGGCGTGCCGACGCCGCCGCCGGTGATCGAGCCTGGCCGCGAGATCAGCTGGGGCCGGTTCCAGCCGGTTCTTGGCCTGGCGCCCACCAGTGCGATCCGCAAGGACGGCGCCGAGCGGATCGCTTTTAACGAGTATTTCGTGCTGTTCCGCGACGCTGCCGGTACGCCGTATGTGGCGCCCGAGAAAGGCGAAGTGGGCTTCACGCTCAAGGTGAGCCAGGCATTCGTGCGCGACATGAACAGCCAGGTAGTCACGCTGGCAAAGCTGGAGAACGGCGAGCTGCGGGTCGATTTCGGCAGCCGGGGATTTACGACCAGCTTCGATTTGCTGACTTCCGACGCCGAGCGCTTCAAGATGCGTGCCGAAGGCGAGGTCTCCAGTGACGGCCGACTGTACGGCAACAGCCAGTTCCAAAAGCCGACCAACATGACCGTCAACGGCGTGCTCGGTCCGAACAATGATGCAACGTACCTGTTCAACGGCAATATCGACGTCAGCCGCATCGCTAGCGGCGTAACGTACTGGAAGTAGGGCCGCTGAGCCGGTTCACCGGCGCTGTTGCTGCACATTGTAAGACGGTCGTCCTCGCGCACGCGGGGACTGCGTTATCGGGCGCAGCCCGCGACCTCCACCGGTACCGCAACAAGCCCTTGCTTATTGGCGCTGTAGCCAGGCCGCCAGATCGTCGAGCAGCTTGGCGCTGCCGCTCAGGTTGACGTGGTTGTTATCGTAAAAGTACACCTGACGGTCATCCTTTGATGCGCAGCTCGTCTCGCTGCAAAACGCGGCGCGCGTGTCGTACACTAGCAAGCCGGGCACCTGCGCCTGGATCTGGCCGATCAGTTCGCGGTATTGCCGCTGGCGCGCATCGACCACCACGCGGCTTAGCACGCAGCTCGGCAGCGACTGATTGCGAAACGCCACCGGACGGTTGGCAATGCATACCTCCGGGTTGATGCCAAATTCAGGCACATCGATGACAAACACGACCTTTTTGCCAAGCGCCAGCAATTGCTTGGCGACCTCGACGTAACCGGCAACGAACGCCTGGTGGCTCGGCATGGAGGCGCCCGGCCTGACCGGCTCGATCCTCCATCCGCTCCAGCGCGGATCGGTCTCCTCCATGCCGAACCCGCGCCCCGAAAAGTACAGCGGCCCGCGGCTGACGAGCAGTACCGTTTCGATTGATGGCACCGTCGCCGCCATCGCCAGCGCCTCCGCGGTCAGGTCATAGCACTTCTTGGCGGCGCGGTTTTCCTGCGGGCCGTAGTTCTGGTAGCTGATGAACGGCAGGCAGCCGTGGCCGGCCAACAACACCGTGTCGAGCGCCGAGCGGCCGGTCAGCGCGGCCGAATTGAACGCCATCGCGTGGCTGTCGCCCATCACCAGCATGCGCGGTTGCGCGGACTTGGCCAGGCACACCGCCCCCGGTACCGGCGGCCGGGCCAGTAGCCGTTGGCACGAATCGTTGGTCATGCGCGTCTGCGGCGGGCTGAGGATGTCGGCGAACAGCGCCACCTTGGCGTTGGCCTCGCGCGACGGCAGGCCGTCGCCAAGGTGGGCCTCGTAGCCGGCGGCGCCCACGCCCAGCATCAGCAGGCACAGCACTGCGACCTTGGCATTGCGCGCCCGCCCGAAGCGCAGTTGTTTTTCCACCACACTAAAGGTCAACCACGCCAGCATCACGCTAAGCGCCAGTGCCGCCAGGCGGATCGGCCAGGGCGGTGCGCCGTTGTATTCGGCCAGCCGGGCAAACACCAGCAGCGGCCAGTGCCACAGGTACAGCGGATAGCTGATCAGGCCAACCCACACCAGCGGCGCCGCCGCCAGCACCGTGCGGTTGAACCATGCGCCAGTACCGGCAGCGAGCAGCATGCAGGTACCGAGCACCGGCAGCAGCGCCCACCAGCCAGGCAGTGCGCGCGCCGGCGTGATCAGCGCGACCGCCGCGGCGATCAGGATCAGCCCGCCCACCGCCATCAGGTTGTTGGCACGCCCAGGCGTTCGACCGCCCCACGCCGACCGTCCAGACTGCGTGCCGCCATAGGCGACCACGCTGCCGGCCAGCAGTTCCCAAAAGCGCGTGCCGGGCGAATAGAAAGCGGCCACCGGGTTGCCGTCGACCAGCGCGACATTCAGCGCGAACGAGGCGCCCGCCAGCACCAGGCACAGTGCCAGCAGCGGCGCCTTGAGCCGATGCGCCGCCCATAGCGCCAGCGGCCACAGCACATAGAACTGTTCCTCGATCCCCAGCGACCACAGGTGCAGCAGCGGTTTGGTGTCGGCGGCGCTGTCGAAATAGCCGCTCTCTTGCCACAGCGTCAGGTTGGCGATGAATCCGGCGCCGGACGCCAGGTGCCGGCCGAGCATCTTGTATTCGCTGGCCAGCATGGCGAACCAGCCGAACGCCAGGCACGCCGCCATGACCACCAGCAGCGCCGGAAAGATCCGGCAGATGCGCCGCGCGTAGAAATCGGCAAAGTTGAAGTTGCCGCGGTCGAGCTTGTCGTAAATGATGCCGGAAATGAGATATCCCGAAATCACAAAGAATATGTCGACGCCGATGAAGCCGCCCTGGACGACGGTCGGGAAGGCGTGGAACAGCATCACCAGCAGCACGGCCACGGCACGCAGGCCGTCGATGTCAGCCCGATATACGATATGCGGCTCAGCCTGGTTCGCGCGGTCAGGGGCAGGGCACTGAACGCGGGCGAATTCGCTGTCGGGGTAACTCATCTATATATATGTCTACGCGCTTTTTGATGAGGCCAGACTATACCGCATCGCCCCGGGACCAAATTGTCCGTTAACACTTATTAAGTGTACAAAGGACCGGCGTTAACATTGCTTCATCGAAAAACGTTGCTTTCAGCAAAATGTTCTCCCATAATTGCTCGCGCTCCATTTTCTGTCGCAACAACGGCGAAAATTAGTGCGAATTTCTATTTTTTTGTGATGTTCGTCACATTGACGCAAGTCAGTGTTCTGCCATCATTCTGTACGTGCTCTTGCTGTGCTGCAATTACGGAAGTGGCAGGGCCAGAACAACTTTAGATGTACAACCCCTAGGAGTCATTAAATGTCCCAATACACCGCTTCGATTCAAGCCCTCTACGTTGCTTACTTCAACCGTCCTGCGGATCCAGCTGGTCTGGCATTCTGGGAAGGTGTCGTTGCACGCGCTAACGGCAATACCGCCGCAGTGAGCGCCGAATTCGCTAAGTCGCCAGAATACAAAGCTGCATACGCCGGCCTGAGCGCCGATGGCGTTATCAACCAGGTTTACCTGAACATCTTCGGCCGCACGGTCGATTCCGAAGGCCTGAACTTCTGGAGCCCTAAGCTGCAATCGGGCGCCGTTACGATCGACCAGATCGTTACCGTAGTCGCCAAAGGCGCACAAGGTTCGGACCTGACCACGTACAACAACCGTACGACCGCCAGCATCGCTTACACCGACGCCCTGAACGCCGACGTTTCCCTGCGCCTGGCTTACTCGAACGCTGCCGCCATCACTTCGGCTAAGGCGTTCCTGAACGGCATCACCACCGACGCTTCGCTGACCGCCGCTATCGCGCCTGCAGCCCTGTCGGCCAACCTGCAGCAGATGGCCATCGATTCGGCTCCTGTCGCTTCGACCCAACTCCTGACCGCCGGCGTCGACACCATCACCGGCACCAGCGGCAACGACGTGTTCAACGCCGCTCCTGACGCTCTGGGCGCTGCAACGTTCACCCCACTCGACACGATCAACGGCGGCGCCGGCAACGACACGCTGAACATCATTTCGATCGCTCCATTCACCCTGTCGAATAACTCCGGCATCACGCTCAACAGCGTTGAAAACATCGTTATCCGCGGCGCTGGCGCAGTCACCGCCAATACCACCGGTTTCTCGAGCGTCTCGTCGCTCAAGTCCACCCAGTCGGCTGCTGTCAACCTGACCGCTGGCGAGTCGACCTCCATCCAGGTGCTGAACGCTACCGGCAACGTCGTTGTCAATGGTGGTTCGAGCCAGAACGTTACCGCAACCGCGGCTAATACCACCATCGACATGAACGATGCCGGCGGCGCCATCAGCGCAACCCACAAAGCTCAAGGCACCGGCACCATCGATATCGACGGCGGCACCTCGATCAACCTGGTCGCTGAAGGCCGGGCTACGGGCGCAATCACCATCGGCGCTGCCAAAGTGGCAACCGGCGCGATCAACGTATCGGCAACCGGCGTTGCTTCCGCAGCCGCTACCAACACGACCCTGGGCACCATCGCTATCACCGGCGGCACCACCGTCGTTGTCAACGAGTTCGCCACTTCGGATGCTACCGCTGCAATCAAAGACACGACCGGCTCGACCGTCACCCTGGGCGCAATCACTGTCAACGGCGCGGCCGCGACCACGTCGGTCACCGTCAACCAGGCAACTGAAGTCGCAGTTGACCCAGCCCTGGCTACCGTTGCAGGCGTCAAGGAAGTTCAGACCGTAACCTTCAGCGCAATGACCGCTGGCCAGGCCGTCGTCATCAACGGCCTGACCTTCACTGCTGTCAAAGATCTGACCGCCATCCAGGCAGCTTCGGCATTCGCCAATCTGGGCACGTCGGCTGTTCAGGGTTCCGCACCGGCTGCTAACGGTATCTACTCCAACGCCGCCAGCTCGAACTTCACCACCGGCGCAGCAGTTGCCGGCGGCACCACCCTGGCGCCAACCGCCACCGTGACCTTCACCGCATCGACTTCGAAAGGCAACGTTGCTACCCTGATCAGCTCGGGCACCGCAGCTGTCGTCGTCACGCCAGTGACCGACGGCGACGCCGGCGTGGCTGGCTACGAAGGCACCCTCGGCGTCGTCGCTGGCGCGGTTGCCATCAACGGCAACATCACCGGCACCGATGTTCTGTCGACCGTCAGCCTGAACTCGTTCGCTAACTCGACCATCGCTTCGGACGCGCTGACCTCGCTGAGCCTGGCGAACAGCACCCACAATGTAGCTGTAACCAACACCGTTGCTACTTCGCTCAACCTGTCGCTGAACAACATCGGTAACCCTGTCTCCGGCGTGGCGTCTACGGTAGGCCTGGGTTCGACCTACACGAACCTGAACATCACCACCGCTGCTGCCACCTCGCGCGCCGCGATCACCGCTTCGGCTGTTGAAACCCTGGCTGTCTCGGGCACCAACACCGCAATCCTGTCCGGTTCGAGCTTTGCTGCACTGAAGACGGTTACCGTTTCCGGCGCTGCTGGCCTGACCATGGACGCTTCGGGTTCGAACGTGACTTCGGTTGACAGCTCGGCTACGACCGGCACGACCAGCGTCACCATCAATACCGCAAACGCAACCTTCACCGGCGGCGCTGGTACCGACTCCGTTACGCTGCTGAACACCACGACGACCAAGGCCGTCACCCTGGGCGCCGGCAACGACACCCTGCGTCTGGCAACTGGCACCACCGCGCTGACCGCTAACATGGACGGCGGCATTGGTACCGACACCCTGCGCATGGACGCAGCTGATGCTGCTACTGCATCGGCAACGACGACCTTCGCTACGAAGATCGACGGCTTCGAAAAACTGCAGCTGAACGCAGTCGTTTCGGCTGGTGCCAACACGGTTGACCTGGCTAACCTGGACAACATCAACTACGTCATCAGCACCGGTACCGCTGTGACCGTCGCTGCTGCTTCGGAAGTTCAGACCCTGACCGTCTCGGGCACCGCTTCGGGCGCCGTCTCGTTCCTGGGCGCTGCTGTTGCCGGCTCGGTCGCAACGGATGATGCTTCGACCACCGCAGGCCGTATCGTTGCTGACAAGGCTGCGATCATGGCTGCTTGGAACGCCGCTAACCCAACCCGCGAAATCGGCAACATCTCGAATGTTGGCGCCGTGGTCACGGTTACCTACCTCAACACCGAAGGCAACGTTGCTAACCTCGCTGCTGCATCGAGCGCTGGTATCTCGTTCACCGCTTCGACCGAAACCACCCCAGGTGTGATCGCTTCGACCGCCGGTTCGCTGACTCTGACCCACGTCGCTAACGCAGCTACGCTGGAAATGATCGGTGCTGGCGCCAACACGATCGTCACGATGAACGACGCAACCGGCACCGCCGATTCGCTGAACATCGTCACCAAAGTGTCGAGCGCTGCGATCAACTTCGGTGATGTCGCTGCTGCTGGCGTCGAGACGATCAACCTGACCGTTACCGACACCGTACCAACGTCGAATGGCCTGGCAAGCATCCAGACCGCTACCCTGAACCTGACCGATGCTGCGCTGAAATCGGTTGTCATCACCGGCAACTCGAACCTGACCCTGTCGCAGACCGCTGCTGCTCTGACCTCGGTTGATGGTTCTGCAATGACCGGCATCCTGGTCGCTGGCACCAACGGCACCGTATCGCAGACGATCAAAGGCGGCGCTGCTGCTGACGTTCTGACCGCAAACGGCAACGCTGATGTCCTGATCGGTGGCGCTGGTGCTGACACACTGATCGTTGGCGCTAACGGCAACCTGGCCATCCTGACCGGTGGCGCCGGTAACGACGTGTTCAACGTTGCAGCAGCTACGACGAACGTCAACAGCTACGCAACGATCACCGACTTCACCGCTGGCGACAAGATCCTGTTCAATAACGGCACTTCGTTCATCGCATCGAAGGTTTCGCTGGGCGATACCGCTGTGTTCCAGGACTACGCTAACGCTGCGATCGCTTCGACGAATGCTGGTCAGATCTCCTGGTTCCAGATCGGTGGCAATACTTACGTGATCGAAAACGTTGTTGACGGCGCAACCTTCACCAACGACAGCGACGTTATCGTCAAACTCGTCGGTCTGGTTGACCTGGGCACGGGTTCGTTCAACGCCACGGCTCACACCCTGCTGGGCGTTTGATAATCCAAGGGGTGCTCCGCACCTCGTATCCTCGGACTTTCGAGGTGTTAAACGTCAAGCCGTCGGATAACAACGTATCGTAATTCGCCGGATGAAAGGCCCCGCGTCAAACCGGGGTCTTTTTTTCGTCTGGCTCTTGCGGATGAATTGGTCGTGTCGTCGCTCGTTTGTAAGCGTCCGGCCCACCCACCTATGAATGCGGTTTAGGACTGGGTAGACTGTGCAAACGGTAGCAAGGAGTCGATCTTGCTGTTCGGGCAGGTGGGCAGCTTTTCGAGTGTATCGCTG
>NZ_JAFCWM010000033.1:0-46236 GCF_049897565.1 Massilia sp. TWR1-2-2
CGGGTGGGGCAAATCAATAACCAGTGGGAGGGCATCGGACAGCATCAGCCAGAAAGTTAACACTTCGGCCGAAAGTTTACAACAAGAAAATGCGACTAAAGCTTAACTTAGCGGCATTAAGGTCTGACCCCAAAAGTGACTCTGCTAAGCAAATCGGGGCCAGACCTAGGTCTGACCCCAAAAGTGCCAGACCTAGGCCTGACCCCAAAAGTGCTATCGGCATTTCCTTACTCTGCGGCAGCAGGATTGAGGATATTGAGGAAGGCGCGCACCACCGGTGCGTCGTCCTGCGTCGTGTAGGCGATGTACAGGTTGGCCGACGGCGGGTCGGTCTTGATCGGCAAGAAGATCACGCCGGGCCAGCCGATCCGGCTGGTCGTCTCCGGCATCAGCGCCACGCCCAGGCCCGCGCCGACCATCGCCAGCAGCGTCTGCGGTTCGCTCGCCTCCTGGAAAATCGTCGGCTGAAAACCGGCGTCCACGCAGCACTGGATCAGGTAGCGCGGGAACGCCGACTTGTCGAGCGCCAGCGTCAGCATCGGCTGGTCGGCGATGTCGATCAGCTCCACGTGCGCCTTGCTGGCCAGCGGATTGTGTTCGTTCACCGCCACGCACACGTTCTCGCGGAAGCACAGCTCCTGGCGCAGGTTGTCGTGCTTGAGTTCCTCCACGCTGAGCTTGGGCTCGCGCCAGAAGCCGACGTCGATCTGCTTGGCGCGCAGTGCCTCGTACTGCACGTTCGGCCCCGACTCGTGCAGCGTCCACGTCACGCGCGGATACTTGGTCTGGAATTCCTCCAGCAGGCTGGGGATCGGTCCCCACATCGCCGAACCGACGATGCCCACGCGCAGGCGCCCGACTTCGCCGCGGTCGATCTGGCGGATGGTGTCGATCGTCATGCGCATCTTCGCCAGCAGCTCCGACGCCTCCGCCATCAGTGCCTTGCCGGCCACCGTCAGTTCGAACGTGCGGGTGGTGCGAGCGAACAGCTTGACCCCTAGCTCGCTCTCGAGCTTCATGATCTGCTGCGACAGCGGCGGCTGCGAAATGTGCAGCCGCTCGGCGGCGCGGCTGAAGCTCTTTTCTTCGGCAACGGCAAGGAAGTACTTCAGCTGTTTCAGGTCGATGGACATGGCGCCCTTTTCTAGCGGTTCAGGTCAGACCGGCTGGGTGCCGGGAAAATCGTGCAGCGCCAGCGCCAGCCGCGCGCCCACCACGGCGTTGTGCTTGACCAGCGCGATGTTGGTGGCCAGGCTGCGGCCGCAGGTCAGCTCCTTGATGCGCCCTAACAGGAACGGCGTCACGGCCTTGCCGGTCACGCCGCGCTGGTCCGCCTCCATCAGCGCCTGGGACGTGATGCGGTCGATCTCTTCTTTTTGCATCGCCGCTTCGGCCGGCACCGGATTACTCACCACCACGCCGCCGCGCAGACCGAGCGCCCATTTGGTGTCGATGAAGGCCGCCTGGTCGAGCGGGCTGTCGAGCTGGAAGTCGGCATTGAAACCGCTCTCGCGCGTGAAAAACGCTGGAAAGCCCGCCTGGCCGACGCCGATCACCGGCACGCCGTGCGTTTCCAGGTATTCGAGCGTGAGGCCGATGTCGAGGATCGACTTCACGCCCGCGCACACCACCGCCACGTTGGTCTGCGCCAGTTCCTGCAGGTCGGCCGAGATGTCGAAGCTGGTCTCGGCGCCGCGGTGCACGCCGCCGATGCCGCCGGTGACGAATACCGCAATGCCGGCCAGCTGCGCGCAGATCATCGTCGCCGCCACCGTGGTCGCTCCAAGGCGCTTCTGCGCGACGACAAACGGCAGGTCGCGCCGGCTTACCTTCATCGCGTCAGGCGAAGTGCCGAGCAGCTCGAGCTGCTCGTCGGACAGGCCGATGCAGATTTTTCCGTCCATGATCGCGATCGTCGCCGGCACGGCGCCGGCGTCGCGGATGATCTGCTCGACTTCGCGCGCCATCGTCACGTTCTGCGGGTACGGCATGCCGTGCGAGATGATGGTCGATTCGAGCGCAACGACTGGGGTGCCTGCCGCGCGCGCGGCGGCCACTTCTGGCGAGAACAAGAGAAACTGCTGCATGGTCATTCCTGGTAAAGAGCGTTAAATGGTTGCGGCGAGTCGGCCGCGTTATCGGCAGCGCCGGCGTCGAGCAGGCTGTCGGCGTCCAGGGTAGGGCAGACCGTCCGGTCGCACGCCAGCGTCATCGCCGACAGCTTCAGGCCGCGCCGGCACGCCAGTTCGAGGTCGTCGTCGCCCTGGAACAGCGACCAGCAGACCGCTGCGGCGAAAGCGTCGCCGGCGCCGGTGACGTCGACGATCTGCGCCGCCGCCGCCGCCAGCTGCCTGACGCTGCCGCCGCTGGTAAAGCACACGCCGCCGCTGCCGCGCGTGACGATGACGTCGCGCGCGCCTTGCGCCTGCAGCGCGGCGCAGGCGGCGGCCAGCGCACCGTCGCTGTCGACCGGGGCGCCGGCGCGCGCGGCAAGTTCGCCTTCGTTGAGGATCAGCAGGCGCAGCCCGTGCAGGTCTTGCGGCAATCGCGCCATCTTCGGCTGCGACACCGCCACCAGCACCAGCGTGGCGGCGTCGCCGCGCGCCTCGGCCAGCAAGGCCGCCACCGTGTCGGCCGGCAGGTTCAGGTCAGCCACCGTCAACGCCGCGGCAGCGCGCCGCCGGCTGGCCATCAAGGCCGGCGTCAGCACGTCGTACAGCGCCATGTCGGCCAGCGCGACGACCATCTCGCCCTCTGCATCGAGCACCGCGGTGTAGGTGCCGCTGCAGGCGCCGGCCACTTTCACGGCGCCGCCGATGTCGATGCCGGCCGCCTCGGCATCGGTCAGCAGGGCGCGTCCGGACGCATCGTCGCCAATGGCCGTCGTCAGGCTGACCGGTGCGCCGAGGCGGGCCAGGTTCTCGGCGATATTGCGTGCCACGCCGCCGAACGATTCGTGCTGGCGCGCCGGATTCGACGTGCCCATGACCAGCGGCGCCTCCGGGCGCAGCTTGCGGTCGATGTTGGCCGCGCCGATGCAGGCGATCGGGCGTGCGCCGGGCAGCACGTACGCGCGCCCGAGCAGGCGCCGATCGCGGATCAGGCTGGCGATGTGCCCGGCCACGGCGGAGCGCGACAGGCGCAACTGATCAGCCAGCTCCTGCTGGGAGATGAAGGGATTTGCACGAATCAATTCGTACAACTGATCTTTCTTGGGAAGGCCAATCACTTTTTCGCCATTAGCAAACAATTGTCTGCAAAGATAAACACTTGTTCATCTGCTGTCAATCGGTTCGCATGTTTCGCTCTTGCGCACTGAAGAGCACAGCACGATCAGCGACTATACAATTTATACGATGTTAGTATAAATAAGGAAGAAAAAGGGTATTTGCAATACATATCGCGATTGATGCATAGTTATAATACTAGGCTGCCCGGTTCGCCTCGCACGCGCTCCCCGCTGTTCCACCCAGCTTTCACCTCATCCTCACCGAACAAGGAAAAACCGCATGTCCAATAACACGCCATTCGAAGCCGCCGACCTGATCCGCGCGCGCAAGCCAGGTTTTGCGCCCCGCGTGGCGTTGATCCTCGGTTCGGGCCTGGGCGTGTTGGCAGAACAGATGACCGGCGCGGTTTCGATCGGCTTCGACGAACTGCCGGGCTTCCCGATCAGCACCGTGCACGGCCACGCCGGCGACCTGGTGCTGGGCACGCTGGCCGGCGTCGAAGTGGTGTGCATGAAGGGCCGCGGCCACTTCTACGAAGGCTACGGCATGGGCGTGATGACGTCCGCCGTGCGCACCCTCAAGCTGCTCGGCTGCGAGATGCTGTTCGTGACCAACGCCGCCGGCTCGCTGCGTCCCGAAGTCGATGCCGGCAGCCTGGTCGCGCTGACCGACCATATCAACCTGCTGCCCGGTACCCCGATGATCGGCCCGAACGACGATCGTTTCGGCCCGCGCTTTTTCAGCATGGCCAATGCCTACGACAGCGACATCCGCAACCTCGTGAAAGACACCGCTGCCGCCAACGGCATCACGCTGCATGAAGGCGTGTTCGTCGCCTATCCGGGCCCGAACTTCGAAACCGCCGCCGAAATCCGCATGATGGCCAAGCTCGGCGCCGACGTCGTCGGCATGTCGGTGGTGCCGGAAGTGATCTCGGCGCGCCACTGCGGCCTGAAGGTCACCGGCGTGTCCGTCATCACCAACCTGGCCGAAGGCATGTCGCCGTTCCCGCTGTCGCACGAGCAGACCCTGAAGTACGCCGCCATCGGCGCCAAGGACCTGGTCAAGCTGATCCTGGCGTTCCTGGAAGGCGTCGCCGCCACCGACCGCGCACAAGCCTGAGTCCACACACCTTTTAAACGAGCCAACATCATGTCACGCGCATTCATCCTTTTGCTTGATTCCTTCGGCCTCGGCGCTGCGCCTGACGCGGCAGCCTTCGGCGACACCGGCGCCAATACTTTCGGCCACATCGCCAGCTGGGCCGCCGACGGCGGCAAGCCGATGCAGCTGCCGAACCTCGAACGCCTCGGCCTGGCCGCGGCGGCGCACGCCGCCAGCGGCGAATGGGCGCCCGGCTTCGCCCAACGCGACGGCTTCACCGGCGCATACGGCGCGGCGCGCGAGCAGTCGACCGGCAAGGACACGCAGAGCGGCCACTGGGAAATCGCTGGCGTGCCGGTGCTGTTCGACTGGGGCTACTTCCCGCGCGACGTGCCGTCGATCCCGGCCGAGGTCACCGACAAGCTGCAGGAACTCACCGGCGTGCCTGGCTTCCTCGGCAACTGCCACGCGTCGGGCACCGAAATCATCAACAAGCACGGCGACGAGCATGTCGCCACCGGCAAGGTAATCCTGTACACGTCGGGCGACTCGGTGATGCAGATCGCCGCGCACGAAGAGCACTTCGGCCTCGAGCGCCTGTACGCGATGTGCGAGGCTGCGTTCGAACTGGTCAAGCCATACAACATCGGGCGCGTGATTGCCCGTCCTTTCCTCGGCGAAAACGGCAACTACCGCCGCACCAGCAACCGCCATGACTATGCCGTGCCGCCGCCAAGCGCGACCCTGCTTGACCACGTCAAGGACGCCGGCGGCGAGGTGATCGCCCTCGGTAAAATCAGCGACATCTTCGCCACCCAGGGCGTCTCGCGCGTGGTCAAGGGCGTCGACAACATGGCGCTGTTCGACGCGCTGCTTAAAGTCGAAGAAGAAGCGGGCGACAAGTCGCTCACGTTCGTCAACTTCGTCGACTTCGACCAGGCCTTCGGCCACCGCCGCGACATCGCCGGCTACTCCAACGCGCTGCACGAACTCGATGAACGCCTGCCCGAATTCATGGTCAAACTGAAGGAGGGCGACCTGGTTGTGATCACCGCCGACCATGGTTGCGACCCGAGCTGGCCGGGGTCGGACCACACGCGCGAACACATCCCGATGATCTTCTTCGGACCGGGCGTGGCGCCGCGCGCGCTGCCGATTTCCGAAACGTTCTCCGACATCGGCGCCACGCTGGCCAAACACCTGGGCGTCAAACCCCTCTCCAACGGAACACCGCTGCTATGACCCAACCTACCGCATTCAAACGCAATCAAGCCTCCGGCCTCGATCTGGGCTGGGTCAACCAGATCAAGGTCAACCGCAATGCCGCCGACCGCCGCGCCGCCAGCCTGGCGAACCGCCGCACGGTGAAGAAACAATACCAGGCCGCGTGGCTGGTCCAGGCGATCAAGTGCATCGACCTGACCACCCTCGGCGGCGACGATACGCCAGGGCGCGTCGAGCGCTTGTGCATGAAGGCGATGCGCCCGCTGCGCTCGGACCTGATGGAAGCGCTTGGCCTTGAGTCGCTGTCGACCGGCGCCGTTTGCGTGTACCACGAGATGATCGCCCCGGCCGGCAAAATCCTGCACGGCCGCCTGCCGATCGCCGCGGTGTCGACCGCGTTCCCGGCGGGCCTCGCCAGCATGGAAACCAAGGTGCGCGAGATCGAACTGTCGGTCGCCGCCGGCGCCACTGAAATCGACATCGTCATCACCCGCCAGCACGTCCTGAACGGCAACTGGCAGGCGCTGTACGACGAGATGGTGGCCTACCGCCAGGCCTGCGGCGACGCCCACGTCAAGGCCATTCTCGCCACCGGCGACCTGACCACGCTCGAAAACGTCGCCAAGGCTTCGTGGGTGTGCATGATGGCGGGCTCCGACTTCATCAAGACCTCGACCGGCAAGGAAGGCGTCAACGCCACCATCCCGGTCGCGCTGACAATGGTGCGCGCGATCCGCGAATACCACGAGCAGACCGGCTTCCAGGTCGGCTTCAAGCCGGCCGGCGGCGTCAGCTCGGCCAAGAGCGCGCTGCAGTACCTGTCGCTGATGAAGGAAGAACTCGGCCGCGAGTGGCTTGAGCCGCACCTGTTCCGCATCGGCGCATCGAGCCTGCTGACCGACATCGAACGCCAGCTCGAACACTACGTCACCGGCAATTACTCGGCGAACCACCGCCACGCGCAACCATAAAAAGTCATCGGATTCGTCATGCCAACTATTAACGAGATTCTCACCACCATGGATTACGGCCCAGCCCCCGAAAGCACCAAAGAAGCGCAAGCGTGGCTCGACGGTCACGAGCGCCGTTTCGGCCTGTTCATCGACAATGCGTGGACGCCGGCATCCGACACCTTCGCCTCGACCAATCCTGCCGACGGCACGGAACTGGCGCAGCTGACGCAGGCGGGCAGCGACGACATCGACCGCGCCGTGGCGGCGGCGCGCCGCGCGCAGCCAGGCTGGGTTGCCATGGGCGGCCACGGCCGCGCGCGCGTGATGTACGCGCTGGCGCGCCTGCTGCAGCGCCACGCGCGCCTGTTCGCCGTCATCGAGACGCTCGACAATGGCAAGACGATCCGCGAAACGCGCGACGCCGACCTGCCGCTGGCCGCGCGCCACTTCTACCATCACGCCGGCTGGGCCCAGCTGCAGTCTGAAGAATTTGCCGACTACCGCGCCGTCGGCGTGGTGGGCCAGATCGTCCCCTGGAATTTCCCGCTGCTGATGCTGGCGTGGAAAATCGCCCCTGCGCTCGCCGCCGGCAACACCATCGTTTTCAAGCCGGCCGAATTCACGTCGCTGTCGGCGCTGCTGTTCGCCGAGATCTGCCAGCAGGCCGGCGTGCCGGCCGGCGTCGTCAACATCGTCACCGGCGACGGCCGTGTCGGCGAAGCGATCGTCAATCATGCAGGCATCGACAAGATCGCCTTTACCGGCTCGACCGAAGTAGGGCGCCTGATCCGCAAGGCCACCGCCGGCACCGGCAAGAAGCTGTCGCTCGAGCTTGGAGGCAAGTCGCCGTTCATCGTGTTTGAAGATGCCGACCTCGATGCCGCCGTCGAAGGCCTGGTTGATTCGATCTGGTTCAACCAGGGCCAGGTCTGCTGCGCCGGTTCGCGCCTGCTGATCCAGGAGTCCGTCGAGGAGCGTTTCCTCGCCAAGGTCCGCGCGCGCATGCAAAACCTGCGCCTCGGTTCCCCGCTCGACAAGTCGATGGACGTCGGCGCACTGGTCGATCCGGTGCAGCAGCGGCGCATTCACGGCCTGGTCGAATCGGCGCGTGCCGAAGGCTGCACCATCTGGCAGCCGAACTGCGAATTGCCGGCCACCGGCTCATGGTTCCTGCCGACCTTGATCACCGGCGCCTCCACCTCGGCCGCCGTCGCGCAAGCCGAGATTTTCGGACCGGTGCTGGTCGCCATGAGCTTCCGCACGCCGGCTGAAGCTGTCCAGCTGGCCAACAACACCGTGTACGGCCTGGCAGCCTGCGTGTGGTCCGAGTCGATCAGCCTGGCGCTCGATATCGCGCCGCAGATCAAGGCCGGCGTCGTTTGGATCAATACCGCCAACCAGTTCGACGCCGCCTGCGGCTTCGGCGGCTACCGCGAGTCCGGTTTCGGCCGCGAAGGTGGCAAGGAAGGCATGTACGAATACATGACGGCGCTGTCGGAAGACGCCCGTCCGGCGCTGCCGGTGGTGGAAGCGAGGGGCAAGGTCAGTTCGTCGGAATCGGGCAGCGTGTTCGGCATCGACCGCACCGCCAAGCTGTACATCGGCGGCAAGCAGGCACGCCCTGACGGCGCCTACAGCCGCGCCATCAACGGCGCCGGCGGCGCTTTCCTCGGCGACGTCGGCGAAGGCAACCGCAAGGACATCCGCAACGCCGTCGAAGCGGCGCACAAGGCGTCCGGCTGGGCCAAGGCCACCGCGCACAACCGCGCGCAGGTGCTGTATTACATCGCCGAAAACCTGGCGATCCGCGCCGACGAATTCGCCGCGCGCCTGGCAGCGATGACCGGCGCGAAGAATCCGGAAAAAGAAGTGCAGGCGTCGATCGAGCGCCTGTTCTACTACGCCGCCTGGGCCGACAAGTACGACGGCCTGGCGCACCAGCCGCCGATGCACGGGATCACCGTCGCGCTCAATGAGCCGGTTGGCGTGATCGGCATCATCTGCCCGAACGAGTCGCCGCTGCTCGGCTTCATTTCGCTGGTGGCGCCGGCGCTGGCGCTGGGCAACCGCGTCATCGCGGTGCCGTCGGAAGCGTATCCGCTGGCGGCGACCGATCTGTATCAGGTCCTCGACACGTCGGACCTGCCGGGCGGCGCGCTCAACATCGTCACCGGCAGCGCGGATGAACTGGCGCGCACGCTGGCGTCGCACTCCGACGTCGATGCGGTATGGCGCCACGACGGATCGGCCGAGGGCTGCGCCGAAGTCGAGCGCCTGTCGGCCGGCTCGCTCAAGCGCACCTGGGTTGGCGGCGGCAAGGGCCGCGACTGGTACGACACCAAGCAGGCCGGTGGCCGCGCCGTGCTGGCGCACGCCAGCCAGGTCAAGAACGTCTGGATCCCGTACGGCGTTTGATAAGAAAAATAATAGAAAAGGCAGCATATGTTTTTGAACCAGGAAATCATCCGCAAGAAGCGCAACGGCGAAACCTTGAGCGCAGAGGAGATCCAGTTTTTCGTCGCCGGCATCACCACCGGCGGCACCACTGAAGGCCAGATCGCCGCGCTCGCGATGGCGGTCTATTTCAAGGACATGACGATGGATGAACGCGTCGCCTTCACGCTGGCAATGCGCGATTCGGGTCAGGTCCTGGAATGGCGCTCGCTCGACCTGCCCGGTCCGGTCGTCGACAAGCACTCCACCGGCGGCGTCGGCGACGTCGTCTCGCTGATGCTCGGACCGATGATCGCCGCGTGCGGCGGCTTCGTGCCGATGATTTCCGGGCGCGGCCTCGGCCACACCGGCGGCACGCTCGACAAGTTCGATTCGATACCCGGCTACTGCACCGTGCCCGACCCGGCGCTGTTTCGCAAGGTGGTGCGTGAAGTCGGCGTCGCCATCATCGGCCAGACCGCTGAACTCGCGCCCGCCGACAAGCGCTTCTACAGCATCCGCGACACCACCGCCACGGTCGAATCGGTCGCCATGATTACCGGCTCGATCCTGTCGAAGAAGCTGTCGGCCGGCCTCGACGCCCTCGTCATGGACGTCAAGGTCGGCACCGGTGCCTTCATGCCGAGCTTCGACAAGTCGGTCGAACTGGCCGAGAGCATCGTCGCCGTCGGTAACGGCGCCGGCACCCGCACCTCGGCGATCCTGACCGACATGAACGAGTCGCTCGGCCCGGTCGCCGGCAATGCGCTCGAAGTGCGCCTGGCGATGGATTACCTGACCGGCCGTTCGCGCCCGGCGCGCCTGCACGAAGTGACGATGGCGCTGTGCGCCGAGATGCTGATCCTCGGCGGCCTGGCCGCCACCGACACCGAGGCGCGCGCCAGGCTGCAAGCCGGCCTCGACTCCGGCGAAGCTGCCGAACGCTTCGCCCGCATGGTCGCCGCGCTGGGCGGCCCGGCCGACCTGCTCGAGCGTCCCGACGCCTACCTGGAGCAGGCGCCGATCATCGTGCCGGCGCCGGCGCTGCAAGACGGTTTCGCCAGCGCCACCGATTGCCGCTCGCTCGGCCTGGCCGTGGTCAGCCTGGGCGGCGGGCGCCGACGTCCGGAAGACGCCATCGACTTCGCCGTCGGCCTGTCCGGCATGGCCGAACTGGGCGCGCAGGTCGCCGTCGGCCAGCCGCTGGCGATGGTCCACGCGCGCACCGAAGCGGCCGCCCGGCAGGCGATCCGCGAAGTGCAGGCCGCCTACCAGATCGGCGCCGCCAGGTCCGCGCCGAACCCGGTCACCTACCGCACCATTCGTCCGTAAAGAGAACAGCATGAACTACGAAACACTGATCGACGAAGCGCGCGCCGCGCGTGAACTGGCCTACGTGCCGTACTCGAACTTCCAGGTCGGCGCCGCCCTGCAATGCAAGGACGGCCGCGTGTTCCGCGGCTGTAACATCGAAAACGCGTCTTACGGCTTGTGCAATTGCGCCGAGCGCACCGCCTTTTTCAGCGCCATCGCGCACGGCTACAAGCCGGGCGATTTTGCCGCGCTGGCCGTCATCGGCTCGACCGACGGCCCGATCGCGCCATGCGGCGCCTGCCGCCAGGTGGTGCTCGAATTGGGTGGCAACGACCTGCCGGTGATACTCACCAATCTCAAGGGCGACATGCTCGAGACCACCGCCGCCGGCCAGTTGCCCAACGCGTTTGGCGGCTGGGACCTGAAGAAGTAAGTTGAAGAAAACGATCGACGTGCAGGCCGCGGTAGCAATCGCCGCCGCCGAAGCCATCGCCGCCAAGTCGCAGGGAACCTTCGGCGTCGGCGGCGTGCTGCTCGACCAGCACGGCAACGTGCTCAAGTCGCTGCCCAACAACGTGGTGCGCGATGAACTCATCTTCGACCCCACCGCGCACGGCGAGCGCCAGCTGATCGACTGGTATTTCGCCGAGCGTGCCAAGGGCCGCGACCTGCCGGCGCCGCACGACATCACGCTCGTCACCTCGCTCGACCCGTGCGCGATGTGCGCCGGCGCCATCCTCGCCGCTGGTTTTAACGTGGTGGTGGCGGCCAACGACCCGAAGGCCGGCGTCAATTACGACCGCAGCGGCGCCTTCCTGTCGCTGCCCGAAGGCCTGCGCGCGCAGGCCGTCGCCAGCTTCTTCTATCCCGCCGTGCTGGGCACCTCCGGCTACGCACGCGAGAGCACCGGCGCGCCGCCACGCTCTCTGTTCATCGGCAAGACCATCGCCGAGCCGACCCAGGCCCTGTGTTCGCTGGCGCTCGAGGCGACCTCGGACAAGGTGCAGGCCTTCCTCACCAGCGACCTGGCGCAGCAGCAGTTGCGCGATCCGGCCACGCTGGAGGGCAGCGACGTGATTGTCCGCAAACTCAAGTCGCTGTACCCGCAAGCCTTGTCCTACCGCTGCGCGCCGCACGCGCCCGACGCCGGCCTGGCGCCGTACCTGCTGGCGGCGATGGAAAAGGACCGGCGCCACGGCGGCGATGGCGACGCCGCCGCGCTGCTCGACGGCTTCGGCAACCTGCTGCTGTGCGTGCCGGGGCGGCGCGCGCAATCGGCGATCTGCACCGCGTTCATGGAATGCACGCGCCAGTACGCGCAGCTGCGCTACCAGCTGATGCTGGGCGCCGGCGCGGAGATGCGCGATCTGGTGCGGCGTTTCCTGGCCCATCCGAAGCAGGGCACGTTCGTGTTCGCGCGCGGCCCGGGCGCCGGCGCCCACAGCGTCATGGACCTGGGCGCCTACGGCTCGACGATGGAAGGGCCGCTGCCGGCGACCAATCCGGCGCAGTTCCAGTACGTGCTGCCGCGTATCGACGAGGCGGCGCTTGGCGCGCTGTGCGCGGCGATGCCGCCGCTGTACCGCGACACCATCCGCATCCGGCCCGTCCGGGTTGCCGATCGCGCGCTGGTCGAGGCGCTAAGCTAGCCTGGCGCGCCGAGCAGGTTGGCGTCGCGCGACAGACGCCATGTGCCGTCCTCGCACCTGCGCCAGATCGACAGCGTACTGCCGGTGCGCGCCATCGGCAGGTTGCCGTGCTTCGACGTGATCGTCACCGACAACCGGGTGCGCGAGTAAGCGAAGTCGACCGCCGTATTCCTCGTCGACGATGTCGATCACGATCGCCGCGCCCGCTTCCCGCACGCGGCCGTACACGGCGTCGGCGTCGGCCACTACCAGGTGAGTCGTCTGTGTCGGCGCGCCGCCGATGTCCTGCGGCTGGCGATTTTGTAAATACTGCCTACATCTGCTGGAACAGGTGCGCGTGATTGCGGCTGACCTCCAGCGCCTCGGTCATGCCGTGCACCTTCAGCATCTGGCGCCCGCGCATGTCGCGCGTTACCGCGGCGATGGCATCGACCCGCACCAGCGTCGAGCGATGAATGCGCCAGAACTCGTCGGGATCGAGTTCGTCCGCCAGTTCCTTCAGCGTCTTGCGGATCAGCAGTTCGGCCTGCGCCGTCTGCACCCGCGTGTATTTTTCGTCGGAGCGGAAGAACAGCACTTCGCGCGTGCTGATCATGCGCAGGCTGCCGCCGACCTGGGCCTGGATCCAGCGCAGGTACGATGGCCGCGCCGCGCGGCCTTGCTCGAGCGCCGCCGTCAGCTGCGCCAGCTTCTGGCCGATGTCCTCGGGTGGCGCCGCCAGCCGCTGGCGCAGCCGCGCGCAGGTCGTCGCCAGCCGCTCCGCCGTCACCGGTTTGAGCAGGTAGTCCATCGCGCCCTGTTCGAACGCGTCGAGCGCGTACTGGTCGTACGCGGTGACGAACACGATGTGGCAGCGCCCGCACAGCTGGCGCGCCGCCTCGATGCCGCTCTGGCCCGGCATGCGGATGTCGAGGAACACGATGTCGGGCTGGTGCTCGGCGGCCATCGCCACCGCCTCGACGCCGTTGGCCGCTTCGCCGGCGATGTCGAGCGCCGGCCACGCTTCGCGCAGCCGTGCGCGCAGCTGGTCGCGCATCGGCGCCTCGTCGTCGACGATCAGCGCGCTGACCGTGGTTGCCGCTTTCGCCATGTCAGTCCGCCATCATCTTGTAAGGGAGGCGGATCGACGCCAGCGCGCCACCTTCCGTCGGCGCCTCGATCACCAGTTCGGCGTCCTTGCCGTACAGGAGAAACAGGCGTTCGCGGATATTTGCCAGGCCCACGCCGTCGTCGGATGTCATGTCGAAGCCGGCGCCGTTGTCGCGCACGTCGACCTGCAGCGTGGCGCCGACCACTTTCGCCGAGACGTCGATGCGCCCACCGGCGATCTTCGGCTCGAGGCCATGCTTGATCGCGTTTTCGATCAGCATCTGCAGCATCATCGGCGGGAACGGCGCGCTGCCGAGAAAATCGGGCACCTCGAACTGCACCGTAAGCCGTTCTTTCATCCGCGCCTGCATGATGGCCAGGTAGGCGCGCGACAGCTCGACCTGCTTGCCGAGCGTGGCGCCGCCGGCCGCGCGCATCTGCGGCAAGGTCGAACGCAGGTAGCCGATCAGGTGCGCGTGGATGCGCGCCGCTTCCGGCGGATCGGTTTCGATCAGCTGGCCGATCAGCGCCAGCGTATTGAACAGGAAGTGCGGCTCGACCTGCGCCTGCAGCGCCGCCATCTGCGCTTGCGTCAGCTTGCGCTCGAGCGTGGCGACGTCGGCCTGGCGGCTCGCCGCGGCCGCGTCCAGCTCCGCCTTGCGCTTGCCGCCGGCGAGCACCTTGACGCCGAACGAAATCAAGACGAACCACAGCGCCGGCTCCGGCGTCTGCGTCATGGCGCCGGTGAGCAGCACCAGCAAGTGGATGATGATCAGCCGGCGCCATTCGATCACCGCCAGCCAGTCGACGAAACGCCACCACGTGGTCTTCACCACTTCGGCCGCTTCGCGCAGGACGTCGGCGGCGCGGTTCAGTTGCGACGCGCTCACGTTCATTCCTTCTGGCGCCGCGCGTTGAGCACGATGGCCGCCACCGCCAGCTTGACGATCAAGAAGACCATGAACAGGAACAAGGCCAGCGGCAGGATGGTGATCAGCAGCGCCAGGCCGATGCAGGCGGCGATCATCTGCGCCACCGACATGGTGGCGATAACGCGCGCGCCGTAACGGAACGCCTGTGCAAAGGCGCGGCCAATTTCTTCCAGCAGCATCGAGATCGATGAGAAGGTGACGTTTTTCATGCAGTGCTCCTGAGGGGCGGTTGTCGATGAGGTCACTGTAGCAAGCGTGCCGGCGCGATGCCATGCGCGTCCGACGAAGCGGGCAAACGGTGGGATAACCGGTCGTTCGGCGCGATTAACGGGGGCGCGCTTCCCAGTCGCTTTTCAGCAAACCGTAGAAAGCGGTGTCGCAGACTTCGCCGGCGACGATCCAGCGCTCGCGCAGCAGGCCCTCGCTGACGAAGCCGATGCGCTCGAGCGCGCGCAGCGAGGCGCTGTTGCGCGGGTCGACGTCCGCCTCGACCCGGTTCAGCGCCAGCTCGCCAAACACGTGGCCCAGCATGGCGTTCATCACTTCGGCCATGTAGCCCTTGCCCCAGTGCGACCGTCCCAGCGCGTAGCCGATGTCGCAGCGGCGGTTCTGCGGGTCCAGCTGATACAGCGCGAACTGTCCGATCAACTGCCCGGTGGCCGCCACTTCGATCCCGACGCGCAGCATGCTGCCCTCGGCCAGTGCCTGCGCGGCGCTGACGATGTACTCGTCGGCCTGCTTGAGCTCCGTCCACGGCGCGCTGCTCCAGTAGCGCACCACCTCGGGGTCGGAAAACACCTCGAACAGCGCCGCGGCATCCGACGCCATCAATGGACGCAGCCGCAGCCGCTCGGTGGTGAATGTTGTCGTCTCAAACATCAGAGGCTCCTGGAATGGCAACCGCACACAGTACCATGTCGGCGATCAGCTTCTCGGCATCGGCAAAATCCTCCGCGGTCAGCTTGCGGTTTAAAACCAGTTCCATTTGCGCCGAAAAGTCAGCGTACGACTGCGTCATCGCCCAGATCGCAAACAGCAGGTGGGTGGCGTTGACCGGCGCGATGCGGCCCTGGTCGATCCACCGTTCGAACACCTCGATGTCCTTGCGCACCAGCGGCACCACGCGTTGGCGAATCTGCTCGCCGTACAGCGGCGCGCCGCTGATCACCTCCATTGCATACACGCGCGAACCGAGCGGATGCTCGCGCGAGAAGCGCAGCTTGGCCTGGATGTACGCGCGCAGCATGTCGCGCGGCTCCTGGCTCGGGTCGGCCAGCGTGTCCATCCGCGCCAGCCATTCGTCGAGCACATCGTCGAGCACGCGCTGGTACAGCGCCTGCTTGGTCGGAAAGTAGTACATCAGGTTCTGCTTCGACAGCCCGGCGTTGTCGGCCACGGTGGCCACCGAGGCGCCTTCGTAGCCGCTTTCGGCAAACACCCGCACCGCCTCGAAGGCGATGTCCGCTTCCAGCTTGTCGCGATTGATCACCCGGCGCTTGACGGTGGCGGTGCGGATCGCGTTGACGGTCCTGGTAATGGTCATGGGCTCTTTCAACGAGGCGCAAACGGCCGCAGGAAGTCGATCAGCGCCCGCGACTCGGCCGCGTAGGCGACGTTGAAGCGGAACCAGATCGTGCTCGATGGGCGCAGCATGAAGAACTGGTTCGGCGACAGCAGTATGCCCGCTTTCAGCGCCAGGTCGGCGATCACCTTGCCGTTCCACTCAGCCGTCGGCGCGACCTGCCAGCCGGCGCTGACGAACATGCCGCCGCGCGGCCTGGCGATCGGCGCCATGCCGGCCTCAAGCAGCCGCTCGATGGTGCGTTCGCGCCCCGTTTCGAGCCGGCTTGCCAGCTTCTCGATCATCCGCTTGTACGGCCGCGCCGACACCGCGTGGTACACCGCGCGCTCGTTGATTTCGGATGTCGTCAGGCCGGCCAGCATCTTCACCCGCAGCAGTTCGGGCACCAGCGAATTGGACGCGCAGATCGAGCCGACCCGCAGCACCGGCGACAGCGTCTTCGAAAAGCTGCCAACCCGGATCACCCGCCGCAAGCCGTCCATCGCCGCCAGCGACGCCTCGCCGCGCGCCGCCAGCTCGCGGTAGATGTCGTCTTCGACCAGCCAGAAGTCGAACTGCTCGGCCACCCCCAGCAGCCGGTGCGCCTGCGCCTGCGTCAGCGACGTGCCAAGCGGGTTTTGCAGCACCGTGTTGACGAACATGAGCTTGGGCTGGGTGGCCGCCGCCTGCGCCAGCAGCACGTCGAAATCGAGCCCGGCCTCGCCGCGCGGAATGCCGACCGCGATGCAGCCATGGTGGCGGATCAGCGACGTGAGGTTGCTGTAGCCGGGGTCTTCGACGAACACCGTGTCGCCCGGTTTGGTCAAGGTGCGCAGGATCAGGTCGAAGGCGTGGGTGGCGCCGTGCGTCAGCAGCACCTGATCCGGTTCGGCCGCGAACAGGTCCTCGGCCAGCGTCGCCGCCAGGTGCTGGCGCAAGGTCGGAAAGCCGAGCGGATGGCCGTAGCCGCGCAGCCGCGAGGCGGGGATCTTCATCGCGTGGCGCACCGCGTCGAGGATGGTGGTCTCGCCATACCACTCCGGCGGCAGCCAGCCGGCGCCCACCGGCAGCGCGTCGGACACGCCGGAATACAGGTCGGGGGTGAGGGCGTCGATGGCGACCGGCGTGGCCGCCAGCGCCGGCATCGGCGCCGCCGCGATATCGCTGCGCGCGACAAAAAAACCGGAACCGCGACGCGACGACAGCAGTCCAACATTAAGGAGCCGGTCATACGACTCCACCACCGTGAAGGTGCTCACGGCATTACATTTTGCGAATTGTCGCACCGATGGCATTTTTGTACCAACCCGTAATTCCCGCTGGTTTACCATCTGCGCGATCGCTGCCACAATCTGATCGACCAGGCTGCCGCGTTTGGTGCGGTCGATCGCCAGCACCGGCCAGTGCGCGGCGCCGTTACCAACAGGAATATTTTCAGTCGATGCTGCTGTCTCGTCCATCCACAGCTCCTTTTGCTGCGCCGCGCCAAACTGTACTGTTTTCGCCACCGATACGGTTGGCCGGTTTTGCCGTTTGTGTATATGTGTGATCGTTGTCTCGCTGTCTATTATTGCACCATCATTTTGCCAACTGGTAAATAATTTTTTTAGCCGTAAAAATTTCTCGGGAGCCGCATGAATCAATCCAGGCCAGCATCGATGTCCTCATTTTGGATGCCGTTTACGAATAACCGCGACTTCAAGGCCAATCCGCGCCTGCTGGTATCGGCCGAAGGCATGTACTACAAGGACGTCGACGGCAACAGCGTGCTCGACGGCACCGCCGGCCTGTGGTGCGTGCCGTGCGGCCACGCCCAGCCGAAGATCGTCAACGCCGTGCGCGAAATGGTCGGCCAGCTCGACTTCGCGCCGACCTTCCAGATGGGCCACCCGGCCGCGTTCGACCTGGCCGAGCAGCTGATGGAATACGCCGGCCACAAGTTCGGCCACGTGTTCTACACCAACTCCGGCTCCGAAGCGGTCGACACCGCGCTGAAGATGGCGCTGGCGTATCACCGCGCGCGCGGCGAGGGCACCCGCACGCGCCTGATCGGCCGCGAGCGCGGCTACCACGGCGTCGGCTTCGGCGGCCTGTCGGTCGGCGGCATCGGCGCCAACCGCAAGAGCTTCGGCCCGCTGCTGCCCGGCGTCGACCACCTGCCGCACACCCACAACCTCGAACACAATGCCTACACCCGCGGCGAGCCCGAATACGGCACCCACCTGGCCGACGAACTCGAACGCCTCGTCGCGCTGCACGACGCCTCCAACATCGCCGCCGTCATCGTCGAACCGGTGGCCGGCTCCACCGGCGTGCTGATTCCGCCAAAAGGGTATCTCAAGCGCCTGCGCGAGCTGTGCACCAAGCACGGCATCCTGCTCATTTTCGATGAAGTCATCACCGGCTTCGGCCGCCTCGCCACGCCGTTCGCCGCCGACTATTTCGACGTCGAGCCGGACCTGATGACCACCGCCAAAGGCCTGACCAACGGCGTCATCCCGATGGGCGCGGTGTTCAGCAAACAGCATATCCACGACGCCTTCATGGACGCGCCGGCCGGCATCGAGCTGTTTCACGGCTATACCTACTCCGGCCACCCGGTCGCCTGCGCCGCGGCGCTGGCCACGCTCGAGGTATTCAAGGAGCAGAACATCCTCGCGCACGCGCAGCAGATGCAGGGCTACTGGGAAGACGCGGTACACTCGCTCAAGGGCATGCCGTACGTGACCGACCTGCGCACCATTGGCCTCATCGCCGGCATCGAGCTCGAATCGATTCCCGCTAAGCCTGGCGTGCGCGCGTTCGGCGCGTTCAAGAAGGCGTTCGCCGACGGTGTGCTGATCCGCACCACTGGCGACATCATCGCGCTGTCGCCGCCGCTGGTGCTCGAAAAAAAGCACATCGACGAATTGTTCGGCAAGCTCGCCACCGTACTCAAACACCTCGACTAACCGAAAGCACCACATGAATACGCTCGACACCATCACCCATTTCATCAACGGCCAGAAGGTCGACACCTCCAGCGGCCGTTATGCAGACGTCTTCAACCCGGCCGTTGGCGAGCCATGCGCGCGCGTCGCCCTCGGTACCGCCGATGAGGTGGGCGCTGCCGTCGCCGCCGCATCGGCCGCGTTCCCGGCCTGGTCGAACACGCCGCCGCTGGGGCGCGCGCGGGTGCTGTTCAAGTACCTGCAACTGTGCCAGCAGCACACCGACGACTTTGCCGCGATGATCACCCGCGAGCACGGCAAGACCTTCGACGACGCCCGCGGCGAAGTCGCGCGCGGCATCGAGATCGTCGAATTCGCGGTCGGCATCCCGAACCTGCTGAAGGGCGAATTCACCGACCAGATCGCGCGCGGCATCGACGCCTGGTCGATGCGCCAGCCGCTCGGCGTGGTGGCCGGCATCACCCCGTTCAACTTCCCGGTGATGGTGCCGATGTGGATGTTCCCGGTGGCGCTGGCATGCGGTAACACCTTCATCCTCAAACCTTCCGAGCGCGATCCGTCGCCGGCGCTGCTGCACGCCAAGCTGCTCAAGGACGCCGGCCTGCCGGACGGCGTGTTCAACGTCATCCAGGGCGACAAGGTCACCGTCGATGCGCTGCTCGACCATCCTGACGTGCAGGCCATCAGCTTCGTCGGCTCGACCCCGATCGCCCAATACATCTATTCCCGCGGCAGCGCCGCCGGCAAGCGCGTGCAGGCTTTGGGCGGCGCCAAGAACCACATGGTGGTCATGCCCGACGCCGACATGGAGATGACGATCGACGCGTTGATGGGCGCCGCCTACGGTTCCGCCGGCGAGCGCTGCATGGCCATCTCGGTGGTGGTCGCGGTCGGCGACGCCGGCGACAAGCTGGTCGGCGCACTGGCCAAGCGCGCCGCCGCGCTGAAGGTTACCGACGGCATGGAGTCCGGCGCCGAAATGGGGCCGGTGGTCACTAGCGCGGCCAAGCAGCGCATCGAAAAACTGATCGGCGAAGGCGTCGAGCAGGGCGCCACCTTGATGGTGGACGGCCGCAACTTCAAGGTGCCTGGCCGCGAGAACGGCTTTTTTGTCGGCGGCACGCTGTTCGACCACGTCACCGCCGACATGACCATCTATAAGGAAGAGATCTTCGGGCCGGTGCTGTGCGTGATGCGTTCGCCCGACGTCGCCAGCGCAGTCGCGCTGATCAACGCCAACGAGTACGGCAACGGCGTTGCGATCTACACGCGCGACGGCGGCGTGGCGCGCGAGTTCGTGCGCCAGATCCAGGTCGGCATGGTCGGCGTCAACGTGCCGCTGCCGGTGCCGATGGCCTTCAACAGCTTTGGCGGCTGGAAGAAGAGCATGTTCGGCGATCACCACGCCTACGGCCCCGAAGGCGTGCGCTTCTACACGCGCCACAAGGCGGTAATGCAGCGCTGGCCGAACACCGCCAGTGCCGGCGCCGAATTCGCTTTCCCGCAGATGAAGTAACGCAGTCGCTTTGAATCGGGGAGCTGCGGCCCGCTCCCCGTGTGTCGCCATGCAAGAATACCTACCAGGGATGCACATGATCGACTCTCTGAAACACCTGCCAAGGTCTGTCGGGTCCGCGGACGCGTTGGCGCAGCAGTTCACCGACCTGGCGCCGCCGCTGACGGACCGCCAGGCCGCCATCGAAGCGGCGCGCTGCCTGTACTGTTACGACGCGCCGTGTACGCGCATCTGCCCGTCGGACATCGACGTGGCCAGCTTCATCCGCAACATCCACGACCACAACATCAACGGCGCCGCCGTCGGCATCCTCAAGCAGAACATCCTGGGCGGCAGCTGTGCGCGGGTGTGCCCGACCGAGATCCTGTGCGAAGACGCCTGCGTGCGCAATCATGACGCCGAAGGCCAGCCGGTCAAGATCGGCCTGTTGCAGCGCCACGCGCTCGATCACGCCAAGTTCGACGCCCACCCGTTCCAGCGCGCGCCGGCAACCGGCAAGATCATCGCGGTGGTCGGCGCCGGCCCTGCCGGCCTGTCGTGCGCGCATCGCCTGGCGATGCTCGGCAACGACGTCGTCATTTTCGAGTCGCGCGAAAAGCCGGGCGGCCTGAATGAATACGGCATCGCCAAATACAAGCTGACGGGCAGCTTCGCACAGGACGAAGTCGAGTTCCTGCTGTCGATCGGCGGCATCGAAGTGCGGCATGGCCAGACGCTCGGCGACAACCTCACCTTGCGCGAACTGCACGCGCAGTACGACGCGGTGTTCCTGTCGCTCGGCCTGAACGCCTGCCGCAAGCTTGGCCTGACGGGCGAAGACGCGCCGGGCCTGATGGCGGCGGTCGACTACATCGCCGCGCTGCGCCAGGCCGGCGACCTGTCGGCGCTGCCGGTGCCGCGCCGCGCCATCGTCATCGGCGCCGGCAACACCGCAATCGACATGGCGGTGCAGATCAAGCGCATGGGCGCCGAGGACGTGACGCTGGTGTACCGCCGCGGCTTCGAGTCGATGAGCGCGACCGGTCACGAGCAGGACATCGCCAAGGCTAATCATGTGCGCATGAAGACCTGGGCGGCGCCGCTAGAAGTGCTGTTGGACGACGACGGCCGCGTGCGCGGCATGCGCTTCGAAGAGACGCGCATCGATGGCGGCCGGCTGCTCGGCACCGGCGCTTTCATCGAGATCGCGGCCGACGCCGTGTTCAAGGCGATCGGCCAGAGCCTCGATACGGCCGGCCTGTCCGACCCGATGGCCCAGCAGCTCGAGCGCAGCGGCGACAAGCTGCACGTCGACGCCCACTTCCGCACTGCGCTGCCGGGCATCTACGCCGGCGGCGACTGCGTCTCGCCCGGCCAGGACCTGACGGTCGAGGCGGTCCAGCACGGCAAGCTCGCCGCCCACACGATCCACAACGACATCCAAACCAAAGCGGGGGCAGCATGGCCGACCTGAGCATCGATTTCTGCGGCATCAAATCGCCCAACCCGTTCTGGCTGGCGTCCGCGCCGCCGACCGACAAGGCCTACAACGTCGTGCGCGCGTTCGAAGCAGGTTGGGGCGGCGTGGTGTGGAAGACGCTCGGCGAAGATCCGGCCGCGGTCAACGTGTCGTCGCGCTATTCGGCGCACTACGGCAAGAACCGCGAAGTTGTCGGCTTCAACAACATCGAACTGATCACCGACCGCAGCCTGGAAATCAACCTGCGCGAGATCACCCAGGTCAAGAAGGACTGGCCGGACCGCGCGATGATCGTCTCGCTGATGCTGCCGTGCGAGGAGCCCTTGTGGGCGGCGATCCTGCCGCTGGTCGAGGCGACCGGCGCCGACGGCATCGAGCTCAATTTCGGCTGTCCGCACGGCATGCCCGAGCGCGGCATGGGCGCCGCGGTCGGTCAGGTGCCGGAATACGTCGAGATGGTCACCAGCTGGTGCAAGAAGCACTCGAAGCTGCCGGTGATCGTCAAGCTCACGCCGAACATCACCGACGTGCGCGGTCCGGCGCGCGCGGCGAAAGCCGGCGGCGCCGATGCGGTCTCGCTGATCAACACGATCAACTCGATCACCCACCTCGACCTTGACCGCATGGTGGCGTTTCCGATCGTCGGCAACGCCAGCACCCACGGCGGCTACTGCGGTTCGGCCGTCAAGCCGATCGCGCTGAACATGGTGGCCGAAATCGCGCGCGACCCGGCCACGCACGGCTTGCCGATTTCCGGCATTGGCGGCATCGGCAACTGGCGCGACGCGGCCGAGTTCATCGCGCTCGGCTCAGGCTCGGTGCAGGTGTGCACCGCGGCCATGCTGCACGGCTTTCGCATCGTCGAAGAGATGAAGGACGGGCTGTCGCGCTGGATGGATGAAAAAGGTTATGCCAGCATCGCCGACTTCCAGGGCAAGGCGGTGGCCAATACTACCGACTGGAAGTACCTCGACATGAACTACCAGGTGATCGCCCAGATCGACCAGGACAAGTGCATCAAGTGCGGCAAGTGCTACGTCGCCTGCGAGGACACGTCGCACCAGTCGATCGCGCAGCTGATCGACGCGGCCGGCGTGCGCACGTATGAAGTGATCGAGTCGGAATGCGTCGGTTGCAACCTGTGCGAGATCACCTGCCCGGTGGAGGCCTGCATCACGATGGTGCCGCAGGAAAGCGGCAAGGCGTACATGAACTGGACGCAGGATCCGCGCAATCCGCGGCGCGCGGCGTAGGGTCAGACCCCGGTTCTCTGACGTCAACTCAAACCGGGGACTCGGCGTCCCCGTCAGACCCCCAAAGGAAGCACCGGGGTCTGACCCCTCCTGCTACACTCACCTCGTCAACCAACGTGATGGAGTCACCCAGCATGAGTAAAGAACTGTCAGCCACCGACCTGTGGAACGCGGACCTCGCCCCCACCACGGCGGCGCAGCGCACCTGGCGCTGGTATCACTTCGCGGCGCTGTGGGTCGGCATGGTCATGTGCATTCCGGCGTACACTCTGTCGGCCAGCCTGATCGAAGGCGGCATGTCCGGCTACCAGGCGGTGATGACCGTCTTCATCGCCAACACCATCGTGCTGCTGCCGATGCTGCTGATCGGCCACGCCGGCACCAAGTACGGCATTCCTTACGCAGTGCTGGCGCGTTCCTCGTTCGGCACCACCGGCGCGCGCATCCCGGCGCTGATGCGCGCAATCGTCGCCTGCGGCTGGTACGGCATCCAGACCTGGTTTGGCGGCAGCATGATCTACACGCTGCTCGGCGTCATGCTCGGCCACGAAATCGGCGGCGACAAGCTGGCGGGCCTCGGCATCAATGCCGCCCAGCTGGCGTGCTTCCTCGCCTTCTGGGCGATCCAGTTCTATTACATCGTGCACGGCATGGAATCGATCCGCAAGCTCGAGACCTACACCGCGCCGCTGAAGATCGTCATCTGCTTGGTGCTGCTGGCGTGGGTGCATAACCGCGCCGGCGGCTTCGGCCCGCTGCTCGATCAGCCGTCGCAGTTTGTCGAAGGCGGCAAAAAAGCCGGCCAGTTCTGGAGCACATTCTGGCCGTCGCTCACCGCAATGGTCGGCTTCTGGGCCACACTCGCGCTGAACATCCCGGACTTCACGCGCTTCGCCAAGACGCAGCGCGACCAGGTCATCGGCCAGAGCGTCGGCCTGCCGGTTCCCATGGGTTTGCTGGCGATGCTGGCGGTGATCGTCACCTCGGCCACCGTGGTCCTGTACGGCAAGGCGATCTGGGATCCGGTCGACCTGGCCAGCCGCATGACCGGCATCGCCGTGCTGATCGCGCTGATCGTGCTGCTGATCGATACCGTCAGCGTCAACCTGGCGGCCAACCTGGTCGGTCCGGCCTACGACTTTTCGGCGCTGGCGCCAAAGCACATTTCGTACCGCACCGGCGGCTACATCACCGCCGGCATCGCGCTGGGGATGATGCCGTGGAAAATTCTCGAGACGACCCAAGGCTACATCTTCACCTGGCTGATCGGCTACTCGGCGCTGCTCGGACCCATCGCCGGCATCCTGATCATCGACTACTACTTCATCCGCAAGACCGAGCTCGATGTCGACCAGCTGTACCGCCACGACGGCATCTACTCGTACGGTAACGGCTGGAACATGGCCGCCGTGGTGGCGTTTGCCGCCGGCGTGCTGCCGAATATTCCCGGCTTCCTGAACGCAGCCTTCCCGCAATCGTTCCCGGATGTCGGCGCCGGCTTCAAGCTCGTTTATACCTACGCATGGTTCGTCGGTATCGCCATTTCCGCCCTCGTGTACGGCGTCATGATGAAGGGGCGCTCCAGCCCCGCCTTGGCGGCCGCTTACCGCTAGCACACCACCAGGAGAACCCCATGAGTATCTTTATCCGCGGCGGTACCGTCGTCAACGCAGACCGCGCTTTCAAGGCCGATGTGGTCTGCTTCGGCGACAAGATCATCGCCGTCGGCGAAAACCTCGATGCGCCGCCGCACGCCACCGTGATCGATGCGCGCGGCCAGTACGTCATGCCGGGCGGGATCGACACCCACACCCACATGCAGCTGCCGTTCATGGGTACCGTCACCGCCGACGATTTCTTCACCGGGACGGCCGCCGGCCTGGCCGGCGGCACCACCACGATCATGGACTTCGTGATCCCCGACCCGAAGCAGTCGCTGCTCGAGGCGTATCACATGTGGCGCGGCTGGGCGGCCAAGTCGGCCGGCGACTATACCTTCCACGTCGCCGTGACGTGGTGGGGCGACTCGGTGCACGCCGACATGGGCACGCTGGTGCGCAAGCACGGCGTCAACAGCTTCAAGCACTTCATGGCCTACAAGAACGCCATCATGGCCGACGACGAGACGCTGGTGAAGAGCTTCACCCGCGCGCTGGAACTGGGCGCGATCCCGACGGTGCATGCCGAGAACGGCGAGCTGGTATTCCAGCTGCAGCAGGACTTGCTCAAGAAAGGCATCCGCGGGCCGAGCGCGCATCCATTGTCGCGCCCACCGGAAGTCGAAGCCGAGGCGGCCAACCGCGCGATCGCGATCGCCAACGTGCTCGGCACGCCCGTGTACATCGTCCACGTGTCGTGCGCCGAGTCGCTCGAGGCCATCACGCGCGCGCGCGCCAAAGGGCAGCGCGTGTACGGCGAGGCGCTGGCCGGCCACCTGGTGATCGACGACAGCGTGTACCAGAGCACCGACCTCGAATACGCGCGCGCCCACGTGATGAGCCCACCGTTTCGCGGCAAGCACCACCAGGCCGCGCTGTGGCAGGGCCTGCGTGGCGGGAACCTGCACACCACCGCGACCGATCACTGCACCTTCTGCGCTGAGCAGAAGGCGGCCGGCCAGGACGACTTCACCAAGATCCCGAACGGCTGTGGCGGCGTCGAGGACCGTATGTCGGTGGTGTGGGACGCAGGCGTCAACGGCGGGCTCCTGACGCCATCCGAATTCGTGCGCGTCACGTCGACCAACGCGGCGCAGATCTTCAATATGTATCCGCGCAAAGGGATTGTTGCCGCCGGCGCCGATGCCGACATCATCGTGTGGGATCCGGAAGGCAGCCGCACCATATCGGCCAGGACGCAGTTCGCCAAGGGCGGCTTCAACGTGTTCGAGGGACGCACCGTGCGCGGCATTCCGTCGCACACGCTCGCTGCCGGCAGACTGGTGTTCGAGCGCGGCGACCTGCGCGCGGTCGAAGGCGCCGGGCGCCACGTCGACCGTCCCGCATTCACCGCCACCAGCGCCGCGGCAGCATGACAATGGAGAACACAATGAACGAACTGCGAATCGACGGTGGTCGCCTGTGGGCGTCGCTGATGGAACTGGCAAAGATCGGCGCGACTCCGAAGGGCGGCGTCAAGCGCCTGGCGCTCACTGACCTCGACCGGCAGGGGCGCGACCTGGTGGTGGGCTGGGCGCGCCAAGCAGGCCTGTCGATCACCGTCGACCAGATCGGCAATGTGTTCATGCGCCGCGAGGGCAGCAACCCGGCGCTGGCGCCGATCGTCACGGGCAGCCATATCGACACGCAGCCGACCGGCGGAAAATTCGACGGCAACTACGGCGTGCTGGCCGGCCTTGAAGTGGTGCGCACGCTGAACGACTTGAACATCACCACCGAGGCGCCGATCGAAGTGGCCTTCTGGACCAACGAGGAGGGCTCGCGCTTTGTGCCGGTGATGATGGGCTCGGGCGTTTTCTGCGGCGCGTTCAGCCTGGAGACTGCGTACGCCGCCAAGGACACCGAAGGCAAGACGGTCAGGGACGAGCTGGCGCGCATCGGCTACATGGGCGACCAGGTGCCGGGCCAGCATCCGATCGGCGCCTACTTCGAGACCCACATCGAGCAGGGTCCGGTGCTGGAAGACGCCGACAAGGTGATCGGCGTGGTGCCCGCGGTGATGGGCCTGTCGTGGTACGACTGCGTGGTGACGGGCATGGAGGCGCATGCCGGTCCGACGCCGATGGGGCTGCGCCGCGACGCGCTGCAGGTATCGACCCGCATCATGCAGGAAGTGGTGCAGATCGCGAACCGCTATCCGCCGTATGGGCGCGGGACGGTCGGCATGGTGCAGCTGTTCCCGAACAGCCGCAACGTGATTCCCGGCGAAGTCAAATTCAGCATCGACCTGCGCAACGTGAACGACGAGCTGCTGGACACGATGCACGAGGAGATGCTGGCGTTTATCGACAAGACGCGCGCGGAGAGCGGCCTGGCGATCAGCATCGAGCGCGTGTCGTACTATCCGCCTTGCCCGTTCCATGCCGATTGCATCGGCGCGGTGCGGGCGGCGACAGAAAAGCTGGGCTATTCGACGATGGATGTCGTCTCCGGCGCCGGTCACGACGCCATCTACGCCGCGCGGCTGGCGCCGGCCGGGATGATCTTCGTGCCGTGCAAGGACGGCATCAGCCACAACGAGATCGAGGACGCCCGGTCGGACCACCTGGAAGCGGGCTGCAACGTGCTGCTGCACGCGATGCTGGAGCGCGCCAGGGTCGTCGCCACCTAGCCAGTACACGCGAAACCGTCGTTCCCGCCTCCGCGGGAACGACGGCTGGCGCTACTCCGGCGTCGCGCTGATCTTGTGTACCGACAGGTCGGCGCCGTCGAACTCCTCCTCCGGGTCGAGGCGCAAGCCGACCGTCGCCTTCAGCAATCCATACACGGCCACTCCACCGGCGCCGGCGATCACTATCCCCAGCACGGTGCCGGCCAGCTGCGACAGCAACGACACGCCGCCAAGCCCGCCAAGCGCCTTGCTGCCGAAAATCCCGGCAGCGATGCCGCCCCACGCGCCGCACAGGCCGTGCAGCGGCCACACGCCCAGCACGTCGTCGATCTTCCACTTGTTTTGCGTCCACGTGAACATCGCCACAAAAATGACGCCGGCGACGGCGCCGGTGGCCAGAGCGCCGAGCGGATGCATCAGGTCCGAGCCGGCGCAGATCGCCACCAGGCCTGCCAGCGGGCCGTTGTAGACGAAGCCCGGATCGTTCCGGCCCATCACCAGCGCGGTGAGGGTGCCGCCGACCAGCGCCATCAGCGAATTGACGGCGACCAGGCCATTCATCTTGTCGAGCGTCTGCGCGCTCATCACATTGAAGCCAAACCAGCCGATCGTCAGGATCCACGCGCCGAGCGCCAGGAACGGAATGCTCGACGGCGGATGCGCGGCCATGCCGCCGTCCTTGTGATAGCGCCCGCGCCGCGCGCCGAGCAGCAGGATCGCCGGTAGCGCCACCCAGCCGCCGACCGCGTGCACGACAACCGAGCCGGCGAAGTCGTGGAACTCATGGCCGAACAGCGACTGGAACGCGGCCTGCACGCCGAAGCGGTGGTTCCAGGCGATGCCTTCGAACAGCGGATAGATGACGCCGACCAGCAACGCGGTGGCCATCAGCTGCGGATAAAACTTTGCCCGTTCGGCGATGCCGCCCGAGACGATCGCCGGAATCGCGGCGGCAAACGTCAGCAGGAAGAAGAACTTCACCAGCTCATAGCCGTTCTTGTCGATCAGCGTGTCGGTCGCGCCGAAGAAGTTGATGCCGTAGGCGATGCTGTAGCCGACGAAGAAGTAGGCGATCGTCGAGATGGCGAAATCGACCAGGATCTTGACCAGCGCGTTGACCTGGTTTTTCTTGCGTACGGTGCCAAGTTCCAGGAATGCGAAGCCGGCATGCATCGCCAGGATCATTATGCCGCCAAGCATGATGAAAAGGGCGTCTGCCCCATTTGTGTGACTGTTCATTACTAAAAACTCCCCGAAATCGTGCGGTTCTCCGCCGGTGGATCAATGATAAGCAAAAAACGTGCCATTTCAGTGCGGCGATTCCGCGCCAATGTGGCGACTACAAACGTGACGCGCACCACTGAGTCGCGGCGGTGCACCGCAATGGTGCTTTCTACGCACCATCTCTTCGTAGGCAAATACCTACGGCGACAACCGTGATCCGCTGACAAAGTAGCCGCGACAATATTGTTAGGCTTGCCATACATCCGGTGTGTCAAGCCGGGCAACCACCTCAGGAGAAAGCAATGCGAGCGCTCACTTACCATGGCAGCCACGAAGTCAAAGTCGATACGGTCCCTGATCCAATATTGAAAGAGCAGGATGACGTCATCCTGAAGATTACCGCGACGGCAATCTGCGGTTCGGATTTGCACATGTACCGCGGCAAAATCCCGGCAATGAAAAGCGGCGATATTCTCGGCCACGAATTCATGGGTGAAGTGGTCGACGCAGGACCGAAAGTGACTGCGCTGCAAAAAGGCGACCGCGTGGTGGTGCCGTTCGTGATCGCCTGCGGCAGCTGCTTTTTTTGCGACATGGATCTGTACTCCGCCTGCGAGACGACCAATCCGGACCGCGGTTCGATCATGAACAAGAAGAGCCTGCGTTCAGGCGCGGCGCTGTTCGGCTTCAGTCACCTGTACGGCGGCGTGCCGGGCGGTCAGGCGGAGTATGTGCGGGTGCCAAAGGCAAACGTCGGCCCGATCAAGATTCCGACCAACCTGGCCGATGAACAGGTGCTGTTCCTGTCCGATATCCTGCCGACCGGTTATCAGGCAGTGCTCAACACCGGCGTCACCAAGGGCGGCTCGCTGGCGATTTTTGGCGCCGGGCCGGTCGGCCAAATGGCGGCGGCCAGTGCCAAGATGATGGGGATCGACCGCATCTTCATGGTCGACCATCACAAGTACCGGCTCGACTTCGCCACCGAAACCTATGGCGTGGTGCCGTTCAATTTCGATGATGGCGACGCCGCCGAATTCATCCTGCAGGCGACCGACGGGCGCGGCGTCGATGGCGTGATCGACGCGGTCGGCTTCGAAGCGAAAGGCAGCAAGATCGAGACGGTGCTGACCGACCTGAAGCTCGAAGGCAGCAGCGGCAAGGCGCTACGCCAGTGCATCGCGGCGGTGCGGCGCGGCGGCATGATCAGCGTCCCTGGCGTGTATGCGGGGTTCATCCACGGCTTCCTGTTCGGCGATATATTCGAGAAGGGCATCGGCATCAAGGCCGGCCAGACGCACGTGCAGAAGCACATGCCGGAACTGCTGAAGGCGATCGAGGAGGGCAAACTGCATCCGAATGCGATCATCTCGCATCGCATGAAGCTCGAGCAGGCTGCCGAGGCGTACAAGATGTTCGACAAAAAAGAGGACAACTGCAGGAAGGTTGTGCTGACGCCGTAGGCTACGCAAGCTAACGGGGTCCTCGCAGATGCGCGGACCCGATTGCGTTTCAGGAGCCGCGCGGCTTGAAATTGCGAAAGAAGTCGAGCAGCACGCGCGCTGCCACGTCGGCATCGTCGGCCGTCATCGTCTCGAGCCGGTTGTGGCTGATGCCGCCGTTGCCGCAGCGCGTGAACAGCATCGCCACATCGGTCATCTTCGCCATCGCCATCGCATCGTGGCCGGCGCCTGACGGCAGCTCGTAGCGCGGCAGGCCCGCCCGTTCGACCGCGGCGCCCAGCTGGTCCATCATCCAGGGCGCACAAGGCGCCGCCGATGCCGATACTACTTGCCGGATGCTCGCCTCCACCTGGCGCCGTGCGCAGATCTGCCCGATGGCGTCGAGGACGTCCGCCACCGCCGCCAGCCGTACCGTGTCGTCGGCCGCGCGGATATCGAGCGACAGATTGCAGTGGCCCGGAATCACGTTCACCGACCCATTCGGTACCTGCAGCTGCCCCACCGTGCCAACCAGCGAAGCGGCCTCGCTGCAGCGCCGCTCGACCAGCAGCACGATTTCGGCGGCTGCCGCCGCAGCGTCGCGCCGCATGTTCATCGGCGTGGTGCCGGCATGGCTGGCCAGGCCGGTCAGCTCCACCAGGTAGCGCGAGCTGCCGGCGATCGCGGTGACAACGCCAACTGCCAGGCCGTGCTCGAGCAGCACCGGGCCCTGCTCGATATGTACCTCGACAAACCCCAGCACATCCGCCGGATTTCGCGCAATCGCGGCAATCGCGCCGGCATCGTGGCCGGCGCCAGCCAGCGCCGCGCGCATCGTGACGCCGTCGGCATCGACCGCATCGAGCTGCGCCATGTCGAACTGCCCGGCGACGGCGTTGCTGCCCAGGAAAGTGCTCTTGAAGCGCACCCCTTCCTCTTCGGCGAAACCGATGATCTCGAGGTCGAACGGCAGCCGCTCGCCGTGCTGGCGCAGGTGGCGCACGATCGCCAGCGGCAGCAGGATGCCGAGCCGGCCGTCGTACTTGCCGCCGTCGCGCACGGTGTCGTAGTGCGAGCCGGTGATCAGCGTTTTGGCGCCTGGCCGCCCGCAGGCGAAGCGCCCGACCACGTTGCCGACGGCGTCGATGTGCGCTTCCATGCCGGCCTCGCGCATCCACTCGGCCAGCTGGCTCGCGCTGCGCTGGTGGGCCGGCGTCATGTACGAGCAGGTCAGGCCGTCGCCGGTGTCGCTCCAGGCGCCGATCACCTCCGACCAGTACATCACCGCCGGACCGAAATCGAGCTGCACGTGAAGCAGGTCGTTCAGGCGCAATTCGGCGATGCGGTGGATCTGGCGCAGGCACTCGGCCATTTCGCCTGCGCGCTGGTTTTCAAGGCGCCGCGTGAAGGTGTCGATGATCGCCTGGCGCGGCAGGCCGGCCCCGTCCGGCCCTTTGACCGCGAGGATGAACGGGAAGCCGAACTTCATGTTGTAGTCGGTGTTGAGCCGGTGCAGGGTCGCGTACTCTTCCGCGCTGCACAGGTTCAGCCCGGACTTTGCCTGCTCGCTGGACGACTCAGGCGTCAGCTCGCCGGCGATCGCCGCTTTGCCGGCCAGTTCAGGGTGGGCGCGGATCAGGCGAAGCTGTTCATCTTCGGTGGCCGCGGCGACCGCGCTTTGCAGCGCCAGCTTGAGCGCGGCGAGGCTGGCAAACGGACGCTGGTGCGCGGCGCGTTGCGGGATCCAGCGCGAGTGTTCGTAGATGCCTTGCAGCGCGTCGGCGAAGTCGGCTTCGCTGCAGCTGTTCAATTCCGATAGTGTCGTCATGGCGATATTGTCTGCTATGGATAGGGTGATGACAAGCTTACTTCGGCAATGCCCGCGCCGCGGCGCTGACCTGGTCGCGCAGCCATTTGTGCTCGGGCGCCTGGTGCACGCGCTCGTGCCATAACTGGTAGAAGCGCATCGGCGGGAACTTGACCGGCACGGTAAAGCTCTTGAGCGGCAGTGTCTTCTCGTAGTAGCGCATGAACTGGCGGCCGGTGGTGAGTACGAGGTCGGTCTGCGTCAGCATGTACGGGATCAGGCCGAAGTAGGGCGACTCCACCGCGACGTTGCGCTGCATGCCCTGGCGCTCGAGGAAGGCGTCGATCACGCCGAGGTTCCCCGGCACCATCTGCGACGGCGCCACGTGCGGCAGCGCCAGGTAGTCTGCCACCGTCATGGCGTCGCCGGCGGTGCGCTTGGCGTACGGGCAGTCGGCGCGCATGGTGCACACAATCGGGTCTTCGAACAGCTTCGACATGTGCAGGTGCGCCGGCGGCTCGTCCCAGTTGGCGATCACCAGGTCCATGTCGCCGTCGGACAGCATGCGCGTGTAGTCGATGCCGGCGCCAAGGCTGTGGATCACCACGCGGCTGTTGGGCGAGCCGCGCCGCAGCGCCGCCACCACGTTGGGCAGGAACTGGCTGTCGAGGTAGTCCGGCGCGGCGATGCGGAAGGTGCGCGCTTCTTCCTGCGGCATGAAGGGCGACTTTTTGATAAAGAGGCTCTCGGTTTCGTCGAGGATGCGCTTGGCCGGCTTGAGCAGGCTCTCGCCGTGCTGGGTCGGCACCATGCCGCGCGCGCCGCGCACCAGCAGCGGGTCGCCGGTCAGCTCGCGCAGCTTGCGCAGCGACGCCGAGATCGAGGGCTGCGGCTGATTGAGCTTGAGCGCCACGCGCGAGACGTTCTTTTCGACCAGCAGCAGGTACAGGATGCGGATCAGGTGCAGGTCGAGGTGGACGGGGAGGGCGGCCATGTTGAGTATATGAAAGTGAATATGTCGAATATACTTGATTTTTCATGTCATCGGCGGTGAATCAGGCTATCTTCGCTACACTGGCGCCGCTGTGCCTGCCGCGCCCGCACCTAGGAACCCCATGGAAGTTTTCGACTATCTGATCCCGTACGCGCTCGACTGGCTCAACCTGCTGCTGCGCTGGCTGCACGTCATCACCGGCATCGCCTGGATCGGCGCGTCGTTCTACTTCGTCTGGTTGGACAACACCATCCGCCCGCCGGCGCCGGGATCCGAGCTGGCGCAGAAGGGCGTGTCGGGCGAACTGTGGGCGGTGCACGGCGGCGGCTTTTACAACCCGCAAAAATACCTGGTGGCGCCCGCCGAACTGCCGAAGGAACTGCACTGGTTCAAATGGGAGGCATATTCGACCTGGCTGTCCGGCTTCGCGCTGCTCACCGTCGCCTACTACTTCAACGCGCAGGCCATGATGGTCGACAAGGCGGTGGCCGACCTGTCGACCTGGCAGGCGATCGGCATCGGCATCGGCAGCCTGCTGATAGGCTGGACCGTCTACGACCTGCTGTGCCGCTCGAAACTTGGCCAGCACGACCTCGCTTTCGGCGTTGTCATGTTCGCCTTCCTGGTGTTCAGCGCCTGGGTGTTAACCAAGTACCTGAGCGGACGCGCCGCCTACATCCACGTCGGCGCGATGATCGGCACCATCATGCTGGCCAATGTGCTGATGCTGATCATTCCCGGCCAGCGCAAGATGGTGGCGGCGATGGCCGCCGGCGGCAAGCCCGATCCGATCCACGGCCAGCGCGCCAAGCAGCGCAGCGTCCACAACAACTACTTCACCTTGCCGGTGCTGTTCATCATGATCAGCAACCACTACGCGATGACCTACCGTCACGTGCACGCGTGGGCGGTGCTGGCGGCGATGATGGCGGCCGGCGTGTTGATCCGCCACTTCTTCAACCTGCGCCACCGCGGCCGTACCGAGTGGCGCTATCCGGTTGCCGGCGTGGCGGTGCTGCTGGCGCTGGCGGTGGCGATCGTGCCGAAGGCGCCGGTGGCCGCGCCGGCGGTGTCGTTCGCCCAAGTGCAGGCGATCGTCACGCAGCGCTGCGTGTCGTGCCACTCGGACCATCCGACCCAGCCTGGCTTTGCGGCGGCGCCGGGCGGCATCATGCTGCACACGCCTGACCTGGTGCGCCAGAATGCGGCCAGGGTCTACCAGCAGGCGGTGCAACTGAAGGCGATGCCGATCGCCAACCTGACCAACATGACGGACGCCGAACGCGCGCAGGTCGGCGCCTGGTTCGAAGCCGGCGCCAAATAAGGACTCACATGCAAACCCAAGAAAAGCTCACCAGCTGGATCGACGCCCATTTCGACGAGGAAGTCGCCTTCCTGCAGCGGGTCATCGCGATTGCTACCGATACCCCGCCGGGTAACAACGCACCGCACGCCGACGCCGTGGCCGAGATGGTCGCCGGCTTCGGCTGGAGCGCCGAGAAGCACGCGGTGCCGGCGCAGGTGGTGCACGATTACGGCATGGAGAGCATCACCAACCTGATCGTGCGCCGGCCTTACCAGGCGGGCGGCCCGACCATCGCGCTCAACGCGCACGGCGACGTGGTGCCGCCGGGTGAGGGCTGGACCAAGCCGCCTTACGGCGGCGTCATCGAGGACGGCTTCATCTACGGGCGCGCCGCGGCGGTGTCGAAGTGCGATTTTGCGACCTACATTTTTGCTGTGCGCGCGCTCGAGGCGGCAGGCGTCCCGCTGAAGGGCGGGGTGGAGCTGCACTTTACGTATGACGAAGAATTCGGCGGGCTGCTCGGCCCTGGCTGGCTGCTCGAACAGAAGCTGACCCGGCCCGATTTCGTCATCGCGGCCGGCTTCAGCTACAACATCGTCACCGCCCACAACGCCTGCCTGCAGCTGGAAGTGACGGTGCACGGCAAGTCCGGCCACGGCGCGATGCCGGAGACCGGCGTCGATGCCTTGCAGGCAGCCACGCGCATACTGAATGCGATCTACGGCCAGCTGCCGGAGCTGAAGAAGATCAAGTCGAACGTGGCGGGCATCGATTCGCCGACCATGCTGGTGGGACGCATCGACGGCGGCACCAACACCAACGTCGTGCCGGGCAAAGTGGTGCTGAAGATGGACCGCCGCATGATTCCCGAAGAGGATCCGGTTGCGGTGGAAGCGCAGGTGCGCGCGCTGATCGAGGATGCGGTGCGCGGCGTGCCGGCCATCCGCGTCGAGATCCGGCGCCTGCTGCTGTCGCGCGCGTTGCGGCCGCTGCCAGGTTCGGAGAAGCTGGTGGCGAGCCTGCAGAAGAACGGCCGGCAGGTAATGGGCGAGGAGATCACCGCGCAAGGCACGCCGCTGTATGCGGACGCGCGCCTGTACGGCGAGCACGGGATACCGGCGGTGCTGTACGGCGCCGGACCGCGCACGGTGCCCGAGTCGAACGCGAAGAAAGCCGACGAGAAGCTGGCGCTGGACGACTTGCGCAAGGCGACCAAGGTGGTGGCGTTGACATTGCTCGATTTTTTGGCCGTGCAGGGCAAGGGTTCAAGCACTGGCCTTGACTGATATCTCGGATGGCAGGCGTTCCCGCCTGCGCGGGAACGACGTTGCAACTTGCGTCTGTCTAGCCCGTCGTTCCCCGATATTGGCGCGTTGCTAGCAGCGTCCTCGCGTGCCGGTGGCCAGTCCGTCGTCACCGCGCGAGCAGATCGGCAGGTAGGTCTTCTCGGTTGCCTGCACCGCCAGCACGTACGCTTGCCGCTCGAGCTTATGGCGCAGCACCACGTGCGCGACGAACGCAGGCGCCAGCAGCCGCTGCGCCTTGCGCTTGCCCAGGTCGAGGTAACCGAACTGGATGCTGGCCGATTCGATCACGTCGCCCGGCAGCTGATCGCGACCGGTTCCGAGCAGGCTGATTAACTGCAGCGACAGCTGGCGTGCCGCCAGTTCGCGCTCGATGATCCTGGCGGTGTCGAGCCGCTCGGAGGCGCTTGGCCGCACCTGCACCGACAGCGCGTCGACGGCGCCGCTGCCGGCCAGCCGCAGCGCCACCGACGCCGCGCCCAGCACCGGGATGCCGGCCACCGAGTGGCGATACGCGCCGACGATGCGGCTCAGGACCGGCTCCGAGACCTTGCCCGCCGGGTCGGCACCTTGCGCCTTCATCTGCCACAGGCGCTCGAACGCGATGCTGCCCTGGTCGCCCGCCCATTCGGCGACGTTGAGCTTCCGGGCCACTTCATTGACCTGGCGCGTCAGCTTCTCCTTGTCGGCGACCTCCTTGAACAGCGACTGCAGCGGCGCCAGCGCCGAGACGTATTGCATCGTGCCGGACGCGTGGTACAGCATCGCGCGGGCGCCCTGCGCCAGGCGCACCACTGTCTGCGCGTCGGTCGACACCCAGTCGCCGCGATCGTTGGCGCAGTCGTCCTCGTGCGTGGCCGCGACACTGGCGAGCAGGTGGCGCGTGCGCGATTTGAGTTCGTCGAGCGAAAACTGCTGCACCGCGATGATGTCGGCGGTGGCGGGGATGTCGACGGCGTCGGCCATCAGGCCCTGTATCAAAAGTTGTGCGTCCATGGTTCAACCCTCCGTCCAATACCACAAGATGCAGGCCTGCTGGGCAGGTGCGAGGTCCGGTTCGACGTTGCCGTGGCCCCAGAGATGATCGCGGTTCAGGGTGCTGCGGTCCCAGCGGATGTTGCCGTTGTTCCAGGTCGCGGCATCGCCGACGCACACCGTGATCGGGTGGTTGTCGACCCACCAGTCGGACACGCCGTTGTGCCAGGCATGGCTGACGGTGTCGCCGTGAATCAGGTTGTCGCCGACGTCCTCGCCGCATTCGTCCGTTGTGGTGCCGTCCCACATCGTGCCCCATGCGCCGCAGTAGATGTGCAGCCGCGCGAAGATGTTCCACAGGCCGGTGACGCGGTTGCGGTCGACCGTGTCGCACGAATACGCCATGACCCATTCGGCGTTCCAGTTTTCGCCCAGCTGCCACTGGTCCGAGAACGTGCGCCAGTTGCTGTGCGCCGTGTCGTACAGCAGGCGCGCGCGGCCGTCCGCCTCGTGGTTGCCGTGCGTCTCGATCCAGAACAGGTCGACGTCGTCGACCCAGTGGACGTCGTCGCCGCCCTTGTCGGCGTCGCGGATGTCGGTCTCCCAGGCATTCGTATTGGCCCAGTAGAACGCGCGCGTGTGACCGGCCGAGCGCAGCTTGCCGTCGATGCCGTTCGCGCGGTTGAACGTGTACGTCAGGTCGCCGGCGGCACTGACGCCGGCGGCGCGTGCATGATTAAAATATCGTATCCCTTCCACCCCAAAGCGTGCCATTGCATTCTCCTGTTCAGACATCGGTGAACGCACATGCCGCTGGTCAACGCTGCAGATCGTCGGCATGTGCGAAGCAGCCTTAACAGTATCGGCGCAGGTGCCGCGGACTCTGCTGTAGAACAGGAAAGAGGCGATGTGCTGCGATATTCCTGCAGGCATGTTCGGGTTGAAAACATCGACAAAAAAGGCGCCCGCGGGCGCCTTTTTTACTCCTGCTTCAGCGTTCGTTCGAACAGCTGGTAGATGCGCCGGTACTGGTCGTACCAGCTTTCCGGCTGCACGAAGCCGTGCTTCTCGAGCGGATAGCTGGCCAGTTCCCAGTTGTCCTTTTTCAGCTCGATGAGCCGCTGCGCGATGCGCACCGAGTCCTGGTAGAACACGTTGTCGTCGATCATGCCGTGCGCGATCAGCAGGTTGCCGCGCAGCTTGTCGGCGTACTCGATCGGCGACGACTTGCGGTACGCCTCGGGGTCGAGTTCGGGCGTATTGAGGATGTTGGCGGTGTAGTCGTGGTTGTAGGTGGTCCAGTCGGTCACCGGTCGCAGCGCGGCGCCCGACTTGAACATGTCCGGCGCGCGCATCAGCGCCATGAACGTCATGAAGCCGCCGTAGCTGCCGCCGTACACGCCGACGTTCTTGATGTCGCCCTGCTGGTTGGCCACCATCCAGTTGACGCCGTCGATGTAGTCCTCCAGCTCCGGGTAGCCCATCTGGCGGTAGATCGCCGTGCGCCAGTCGCGCCCGTAGCCTTTCGAGGCGCGGTAGTCCATGTCGAGCACGATGTAGCCGCGCTGGACCAGCAGGTTGTGGAACATCTGCTCGCGGAAGTACACCGGATAGCGCTTGCTGACGTTTTGCAGGTAGCCGGCGCCGTGCACGAACATCACGACCGGATATTTCTTGCCAGGTTCGAGCTGCGCAGGGCGGTACATCTTGGCCCAGATGGTGCCGGCGCCGTGGGTCGACGGTACCGCCACGTACTGCGGCTCGATCCACTGGCGCGCCTTGAAGGCGGCGCTGCGGCTGTCCGTCAGCACCAGGGCGGCGCCGCCGCGCGCCGGCACCGTCGCCAGCTGCGTCGGCACGTAGCTCGACGAGTAGTGCACCAGCAGCCTGGCCTGGTCCGGCGACAGCGCAAAGCGCTCGACGCCGCCCAGCGACGTCACTTCGCGGATGGCGCCATCGCGCGCCGACACCGCGCACACTTCGTAATCGCCCGGCATCTGGCGGTTGCACAGCATGTACGCGGTGGCGCCGTCGGACGACCAGGCGATATTGGTCGCTTCCCATTTGCCGTGCGTGAGCGCGCGCGATTTGCCGTCGGCGCTGATCGTGTACAGGTGCGCGTAGCCGCTTTCCTCGGACTGGTACCACAGCGTGCTGTTGTCAAGCATCCAGCCAAAATCATTGTTGCCGTTGTTGATCCAGGCAGCGTCGGTCTGGCGGTGTACTGGTTTGAGCTTGCCGGCGACCAGGTCGACGGTGGCGATCCAGCGGTCCTTGTTGTCGACCGAACGCACCATCACGGCGGCCTGCGCGCCGTTGTCGCTCCACTGGATGGCGGCGCCGTCATCGTCGACGCGCACCGCGCGGCTGCCCTTGAGCGGATCGATCTTGCGCGCCGCGCGCAGCGCCGCCAGCGGATCGGTGCCGATGCCGGGCAGGCTGTCGAACGACACGTCGCGCACCTTGCCGGTGGAGATCTCGACCAGCTTGAGCGTGTGCGGCGCCGGCATGTTGCGCCCGACGCGCGCGCGCTGGTCGTCGAATTCTTCGTAGCCCGATTCGGTGACGTAGCGCGGCAGCTTGCCGATGCGGCCCTTTTCGCCGGCTTTCGGCGCCGTTGCCAGCAGCAGGTAGCGCCCGTTCGGCGACATCGCGCTGCCGTCGATGACGACTTTGTCGCCGAGGTAGATCGGCGCCGGCGCGCGGGTGGCGTCGGCGCGGCGTTCCTGCTCGGCGCGCGTGCGGCCGGCGTCGCGCTCGTCCTTCTGGCGCTGCAGCGTGGCGATCAGGCGCAGCTGGTCGCTGCGCATGGCGTCGTCGTCCGGCGGCGCGGCGGGGTCCTTCGCCGCGCGCGCCATCGCCAGTGGCGAGAGCAGGCGGTCAACGCGGTTCCAGGTCAGCCACTCGTGGCCGACGCGGAACTGGATGCTGCCGCCATCGGCCGAATACTGCGGCGCCGCCACCGCATTGGCGCCGCGCGTGACCTGCATCAGCGCGCCGGTGGTGAGGTCGCGCTCGAACAGGTCGCCGTTGCGCAGCAGGATGCTGCGCGTGCGCGCGCGGTTGTAGACGACGGTGGCGCCATCGAGGTTGGCCAGCTCGGCGTCGCCGACCAGGCGCGCTGCGCCGGCGGCAGCTTCGAACGTGTCGCGCAGCGCCGAGCCGGCGCGCTTCTGTTTGTAGAACACCTGCTTGCCATCCCAGCTCCACCAGGCCGTTTCGGCGGGGGCGCCGATCCAGTCCGGATGGGCCATCGCCTGGTCGAGGCTGATGGGGGTGGAAGCGGCGGCGGGCAGCGCCAGCAAAGCGGCGGCCAGGAAGGAAAGGGCGGACAGTCGCATCGTGAGGGAGCAGTAGAAAGAAGGGTCGGCTTGCGTATAAGAGTTGCAAGCAGGCATTCTAGCTCAGCCGGGCGGCTTGGTGCGAACGGAAAACAAGGGGAGCAGTGCGAGGAAGCACTTGCCGCCGCGGGGGACGCGGCCGGCAAGTCGGGAGGGGAAGCCGGAGCAGCTCCCCCGGAGCGATCGGGTGGACTTGGTACTAGTACTGCCGCGACGCGGACGAGTTGAACCAGACGAACCGAGCCAGTATGGCGATGCCGTACAGTCCGGCTACGGCGTATTCGGCGAATTCCATACTTAGTCCCTGGAAGCGAAAAAGCGCAGTTCGGCGGCCAGGTTCGGCGACATCGTCTCGTGCTCTTTGGCCAGTGCGAAGATCTGGCGGCGGCTTTCGACCTTGCTGCGTTCCGATACCTTGGTCGAGCGCACTTCCTGGGCCACGAACTGGCGGCCCTGGGCTGCGAACAATGCGTCGGCGAAGGCGCGCGCTGCGTTGCTGACATCGGTTAAATAGTGACGGAGCGAGCCGGCTGGCTGATTGAAGGTAGCGGTAGTCATCATTTTTCCTTAATTGGTTTCTCGTGTTGCAGTGCAGTATAGGTGCTCCACTTCAATAAAGAAAATTTCGATTTGTGATGCCAGCCATATGAATTATGAATAAATGGGTTGATGTTAAGGTGGCCGTGCCGAATGAACATGTTTTTAATACCTGCTACACTCATCCATTCTCCTTTTCAAAGCGAAACCATCTTGTCAGAATCGGCCTCCCGCCCAGCGTGGACAGAAGCAGAGCGGCTGACGGCGCTACGCTCCTACGCCATCCTCGACACTGAACCAGAACGTGCTTTTGATGACATCGTTCGCCTCGCCGGTCAGTTGCTCGAGGCGCCGATCGTGGCGGTCAACCTGATCGACGCCGACCGCCAATGGTTCAAGTCGGAAATCGGACTTGGCACGCGCGAATTGCCGCTTGACGACTCGATCTGCAAGTTCGTCCTGCTGGAAAGCGCGCGCATGGTCGTGTGCGATACGCGTGAAGACACCCGTTTCAGTTGCAATCCGCTGGTGACGGGCGCCCCCGGCTTGCGCTTTTACGCCGGCGAATTGCTCAAGTCGGCCGAAGGACTGCCGCTTGGGACCCTGTGCGTGCTCGACACTGCGCCGCGGCCGCAAGGATTGAATCCGCACCAGGCGTTCGCGCTGCGCACCCTTGCACGGCAGGTGCAAACCCAGTTGGAACTGCGCAAGATCGTGCTCGAACAAGACAAGATCCTTCTCGAGCAGATGCGCTTGCACGCTGAGCTGATGGACGCGCAGCAACGCAGCCGGCTTGCCACCGAAGCGGCCGGCCTCGGCTTGTGGAGCTGGGATCCGGCCGGCGACGTCGTGGTGTGGGAAAACGAGCGATCTTTCGAGATTTTCGGCTTGACGCGCGGCGATGCCCCGATCAATGGGCAACAATTCATGCGCCAATTTCTCCAGCCGGACGCCGTCTCGGCGTTCGCCCAGGCGTTGGCGGCGACGCTGAGCACGGCAGTGCCATTCCAGTTTCAATGCAGTATCCGCCGGCCCGATGGCGAGCTGCGATGGATCGATTTCTTCGGCAAGGCACAGGTGCCGCGCGACGGCGCCGCGCCGCTGATCGTCGGGGTGGTCGGCGACATCACCGCGCGCAAGCTGGCCGAAGTGGAACTGCAGGACAGCCGCCAGCGATTCGAAAATATCGTCAGCCAGGCCGCCACGGGCGTGGTGCAGACCGACCCCGAGGGCCGGATCAATGTCGTCAACGACAAGTTTTGCGCGATGCTCGGCTATGCCCGGGCCGAACTGCTGACGATGAACGTGCTCGACATCACAGCCTCCGACTCGCGCGATGCCACCGCCGCGGCGCTGGCCGCCGTTGGCGGCGGCGACGCCGGCGTGGTCGTGCAAAAACAGTACCGCCGCAGCGACGGCTCGCTGATGTGGGCCAGCAGCGGCGTCAGCGCGGTGCGCGGCGCCAGCGGGCAATTTCAAGGCATCGTCGCCATCGTCGTCGACATCAGCAAGGATCGCCTCGCCGAGGAACGCCTGCGCAAGCTGGCATCGGATCTGTCGGCATCGGACCAGCGCAAGTCCGAGTTCCTTGCCACGCTGGCGCACGAGTTGCGCAATCCGCTTGCGCCGATCAGCACCGGGCTGAGCGTGCTCAAGCTCGGCGGCGACAATGCTGCCGCGGTGACGAAGATCCGCGGCATGATGGAACGGCAGGTCGCGCAAATGGTGCGGCTGATCGACGATCTGCTGGACGTGGCCCGTATCAGCGGTGGCAAGATCGATTTGCAGAAGCGGGTCGTCGATATCAAGACCGTGCTGGCCGCCGCCATCGAGACCAGCCTGCCGTTCATCGAGCACGGCGCTCACCAACTGGTGGTGCGTCAACCCGACGAACCGCTGTGGCTGCACGCCGATCCCACCCGGATTTCCCAGGTGTTGTCGAACCTGCTCAACAACGCCGCCAAGTACACGCCGCTGGGTGGCCGCATCGAGGTGCAGGTGCAGCGCGTCGGCGCCGATGTCGCCGTGTCGATCGCCGACAACGGCGTCGGCATCCCGGCTGAATCGCTGTCGAGCATCTTCTTGATGTTTAACCAGGTGCGGCGCAACATGAATCGCGCCCAGGGCGGATTGGGCGTCGGATTGTCGCTGGTGAAGCGGCTGGTGGAACTGCACGGCGGCCAGGTTGAGGCGCTGAGTGTCGGCAAAGGCGCCGGCAGCACGTTCACGGTTCGGCTTCCATTGGCCCAAGAGCATGGCGGCACGCAGGGCGAGGGCGCGGTGATCGAGCGCACGATGCGCGGCCGTTTGCGCGTGCTCGTCGCGGACGACAACGTCGACGCGGCACAATCGCTGGCGGCCATGTTCGAGCTGCAAGGGCATGCGACGCGCGTCGCGCACTCAGGCGTGCAGGCAATTGAAATGGCGCGCGGGTTCATGCCCGAGGTCGCATTCCTCGATATCGGCATGCCCGAGATGAATGGCTACGAAACCGCGCGGGCAATGCGCTCGCTGGCCGGCATGGAAGGTGTCGTGTTGGTTGCTTTGACCGGATGGGGCAACGAAAGCGACCGCGCGCTGTCGAAGGATGCCGGCTTCGATCATCACCTGACCAAGCCGGCAGACGGCGCGACGATCGACCGCTTGCTTGACGAGGTAGCGCGCAGCATCGCCGCTTGATCCGACGTTTCTTCTGTCACTGGCAAGGCTGCTCGTTAATATTCCTTTTCCAACAACCACCTGTTGACCAGAGAATCCGCCATGCAGCCCTAGACCATCGATACCCTGATCCAGCCGTCGCGCCGCACGGTGGCGTTGCAGTTCTATGTCGACATGATTCTCGTCGGCTTCGTGACGTACGCCGTCCATGACGGCGCGCATTGGTTTGCAGGCTTGCTGATGGGAGCCGAAATGACAGCGAGCCTGAACGGCGTGCGCTACCTGACCGCGCTCTCACCCGGTCAGCGCGCATTCGCCGACATCGCCGGCCCGGCGGTGACGATGGTGCAGGCGCTGATCGCGTATCGGATGATCAAGCGCCAGGCGCCGTGACGACGATGCTGATTGTCGGCGGCGACATGCTGTACACGCGCCGCTGATCAAAAAAAGCGGGGCGAGAGGACGCGAAAAGCCGGCCTCTGCGCCCCGGGTCGCATTACCTGCTGATCAGCACTGGCTCGCCGAAGCCCAGTTCCTTCATGCGCGGCAGCTGCGTCTTTGCGTCGCCGACCACCAGCCAGACCATCTTCGACGGATCGAGATACTTCTGCGACAACGACTGAATCTTCGGCAAGGTCATCGCCTTGACGATCTGTTCGCGGTCCTTCACATAATCGGGGCGCCAGCCGTACTTGCTGATATTTTCCAGCATGCCGAGCTTCGCAGCGGACGTCTCGAAGGCGCGCGCGTTGCTCTTGACGAGGTAGTTTTTGGTGGTTTCCAGGTCCGCTTCCGTGTACGCCGGCGCGTAGTCCTGCAAGATCTGTTTCACCAGCTGGGTGGACTCGAGCGTGACGTTGCTGCGAACGCCGCTGGCGATGGTGAACGGCCCGGCGTTGTTGCTGCCCGAGAAATTCGAATTGATGCCGTAGGTGTAGCCCTTGCCTTCACGCAGTTGCTGCGTGAGGCGCGAGGCGAAGCCGCCGCCGCCGAGGATGTAGTTCGTCACCGTGGCCGGGTAATAGTCGGCATCGGTCACGGCAAGCGCGCGGTAGCCGACGCGCAGCACCGATTGCTTCGCGTCCGGCACATCGACAAAGTAGATCTTCGCCGGCACCGCCTCGGCCACCGCGGCCGCGGCCGGCAGCGACACCGGCTTCGCTTTCCATTCGCGGTTGAGGTCAGCGAGCGAGCGGGCGATGGCCGCCTTCGGCAACGCCCCGATGACATGCATGCGCGCCACCGACGGCGACAGGTTGGCGCTGTAATACTGCTTCACGTCGTCGATGGTGATCGCGTTCACGGTCTCGGCGGTGCCAAGAATATTGCGCGAGCGGATGTTGCTCTTGCCATAGATAATTGCGCTGTAGTTGCTGCTCGCAAGCATGTTTGGATCGGCTTCCTGCTGGCGAATCTGGCTCAGCACGCTTTGTTTGATCAGCGCAAATTCCTTCTCGTCCCAACGCGGCTGCAACAAGATTTCCTGGACCAGGGCGAGCGTCGCCTGGTAGTTGCGCGCCAGCGTCGTGACGCTGACGCGCACGTCTTCGGTGTTGGCCGAGACGTTGGTCGTCGCGCCCAGTTGCTGGATTGCTTCTTCCAGCTCTTGCGGGGTGCGCTTGGCGGTGCCTTGCGTCATCATGCGCGCCGTCAGGTTGGCGACGCCGACCTTGTCGAGCTTGTCGAGCAACTGGCCGCCGTCGATGGCGATATCGAACTGAACCAGCGGCACGTCGCTGTTTTCGATGCCGTGCACGCGCATGCCGTTCGACAGCGTGGTGTCCCACACGACCGGCACCTTGACGGCAGGCGGGGCGCCGTAGCCGGGCTCCTTGCTGCGGTCAAACGTCGACGGCGTCTTGGCATACGCGGCATTCGCGCTCGGGTCGACCGCGTCCTCGGCGCCTTGCACGACCTTTTCCTCGACGACTTCAGCCTTGCCCGAGCCGCTCAGGGCCAGCGCCAGTTTGCCTTTCGGGACGAAGCTGGTTGCGACGAAAGGTTTGCCTTTGATATAGGTGTCGTACACGCGCCGCACGTCGGCCGTGGTGACTGCCAGCGTCTTCTTGACGCTTGTCTCGACGTATCCCGGATTGCCGGTCAAATAGTTGTATTCGGCCAGCAGCGCCGATTTGCCCAGAACGCTGGAGACGGAGCCGTAGAACTTTGTCTCCAGTCCTGCCTTGATCCGGTTCAGGTCTTTTAGCGGGATGCCTTCGGCTTCGAACTTCGCGAAGGCCTTGTCGACCGCGGCGGCGACTTCATCGAGGGTTTTGCCGTCGAAGGCGCGCGTTTTCAGCATGAACTGGCCCGCCAGCTCCGACGTGTAGTTTGCGATCTGCACTTTAGAGCTTAGCTTGCTGTCTTCGACCAGCACCTTGTAGAACGGCGCGCGCTTCGTTTCCGACAAATATTCGGCCAGCACTTCCAGCGCATGCGAGTCCGGGTGCACGTCTTCCACCGTCGGCCAGGCCATCGTCAGTTCCGGCAGTTTGGCGAAATTGTCTTCGTGCGCGAGTTTAACGGTTTGCTTGATGATGCCGGGGCGCTTGGCCATCGACTTGATCGGCTCGCCGCGCTTGATCTCCGAAAAATACTTCTCGACCCACTTGCGCGCCTGCACCGGATCGAAGTCGCCCGCCAGCACGAGCGTTACATTGTTCGGCACGTACCAGAGGCGGAAGAATTCGGTGACGTCGTTGAGTTTCGCATTCTGCAAGTCGTCGAGCGAACCGATGACTTGCCAGTTGTATGGATGGTCGAGAGGGTACAAAGCCTTGTTGATGACGTACATCGTGTGGCCATACGGCGCGTTGTCGTAGCTTTGGCGCTTCTCGTTCTTGACGACCTGTTTTTCTTTCGCCAGCACCGGATCGGTGACGGTGTTGATGAACCAGCCGAGCTTGTCGGCTTCGGCCCAGATCATCTTTTCCAGCGCGTCCTTCGGGACGGTCTGCAGATAATTGGTGCGGTCCTGCGACGTCGAGCCGTTCGCGCCGGAGCCGCCGATGCGCGCGGTCATCTTGTCGAGGCCGCCCTTGCCGAGGTTCTCCGATTCGAGGAACAGCAGGTGTTCGAACAGGTGGGCGAAGCCGGTGCGGCCGGCCTTTTCGCGGGCGGACCCGACGTGCGCGGTCAGGTTGACGGCGACGACAGGATCGGACCGGTCGATGTGGAAAATCACCTCGAGTCCGTTCGGCAGCGTGAATTTCTGGAACGGCAGTTTCAGCACTGCGTCAGGCGCTGCTTTGACCGGTGCCGCGTGGGCTGGCGCCAGCATGGCCGACGCGATACACGCTGCCAGAACGAGGGAAGAGGGGACAGTCTTCATGCAGTCGGATCCTTACAATAGAACGAACAAGCGGTGACCACCGCGGCGTTCTAGATAGTATTGGAATTTCCCGATTGCTACAACGTCGGATCAGCCTGCCGAAGGGGTCAGACCCTGACCCTTCCCCTCATATTTTTCTTGTAAACAAGATTTGATTCTGTTAACTTAACTGTCAAAAACGGTGCATGCATGACTGTGTTACCGCTTTCTTTTGTAGCGACCAAACTGCAAAAGAGAGACAACCATGCATGCAAAGAGAATCATACAAGAACTGTTAGACAGAAATTGCCCGACAATGCATGCCAAGCGCCGGCATTGCGTAGCAAAGCTTGCAGAGGCAGGCCGACAGGGCGGTCTTG
>NZ_JAFCWM010000034.1:0-40193 GCF_049897565.1 Massilia sp. TWR1-2-2
ACTTCAGCGCCGCCAATGTCGATGCGTGCGAACAGGCTGGCATCGTCCCTCTGATCGCGATGAAACGATCGCAGCATCATGAACCCGTGCTCGAACGCTTCACCGAGCCAGCGCCACTGAACGACGATGCCGATGTGCTCGCCACCATGGCGCACCGACTCAAGACCCGAAGCGGGCGAGCCGACTACGGCTTACGCAAGCAGACGGTCGAACCCGTGTTCGGCATCATCAAACAGGCGATGAAATTCCGCCAATTCGTGCTGCGCGGCGTGAAACACGTGGGCCACGAATGGAACCTGGTCGCCCTTGCATGGAACATCAAGCGAATGAACGCATTGAACATGGCCTGAAGTGTCCAAAGGGAGGCGATCGCTGAAAAAAGACCGCACCAGTATCCGCGAAAGGCGCCGGAACGTCCATTTCGGTGACCAACGCGGTCGGCGATTAAAAAAATAACGCTAACTCCGCAGAAACGTCACGCGCTACAAGCGCAAAACTTCAAGTCCGACAGGCTGCTAGCGCAACCAGTTCGGCGCGCCGCATACCGGTGCTGTACAGAAGAACACCCGCACCGCCAAAAGTCGCGTGCCCTGGCAGTTGAACGACAGCGGCAGGCCGTCGCGCTGCCGCCGGTAGGCGAACACATACTGCCGGTAGCGTTCCAGCATGGCCCGCGTCACCTCCTGCGGCGTTCGCACGGCACGCTCCTCGCACCAGTCGATGAAGTAGCCCAGGTCGATGCGGCGCGTCCTGATGGTGTGCTCCGAGTAGCGCATCGCGCGCAGCCAGTCGATGAAGCCGACCAGGTGGCCGTGAAAGCCGCCGGCAATCGACGGATCCCCGGCGTGCAGCGGCTTTTTGGCACGCGTGGCTGTCATGATTCGCCCGCCAGTACGGCGACGACCGGCGCATGGCCGTTTGCCGCAGGATGTGCGTTTTCAGGCTCAAACAAGGCGTCATCCACGGCAGCCCTAGCCGGCACTGGCTTCGCAGCAAATGCCGCGCCCCGACCGCCGGCCGACCAGCCACCGACCGAGGCCCGACCGGGCGCCGACTGCGCTCGCTCTTGCCCCGACCGCCGCTTGTCGTAAGCGTTCAATGCGCCGGCGTCAGGTTGTTCAGCGGATTGGCCGACCCGAGCCGGTCAGTCGCCCCTGCCGGCCAGGTGGTACCGCCCGTGTTTTTCATCGTCACGGCGATCGGATAGCTTTGCCCCTGCGTCATCGTCGCCGCCACGCTTGTGCTGGCGTAGGCGTGGGCGTGGTCGATTTGCCTTGTTGATTGCCATCGACACCCTGCCCTCCCATGGCGAACGCGGCCCGATCCGGTCCGGCATTCGTCTTCGACCGGCGCGAAGCGGCACGCGAGACTTCCCAATCGAAGCGATAGGTGGTCCCAACCGGGGCACGCGCGACGAAAAACTCGGCTGCACCCTGCGTCAGGCAACTGAACTGCCAGTTGTCGCGTGTGAGCACCGGATAGTTGGCCGATAGACCGTCCGGCGCTTGGGTATTGCCGGCACTACGGCGTAGCATCTCCTGATCGCCCTTGCCGGGCACATAAATGTAATTGCCATGCCAAAACTCGGTCGCCTTGAACACGGCGGCATTGTTGGTATAGTTGCTCTGAGCATCCATCGGCGCCCCGAACTTGCTGCAGCGCCGGGTCGAATCGGTACCCAAGCCGGTATTCCATCCGGTGGCGAATATGCCGTGCAGATATGGGATCTCCATGTCCCAATTGCCGAAATGGCCCGACGACTCTAGCGCCGCGCCGCTCTTCATGCGCCGGCCCATGCCCACCGGAAGCGCGCTGTTGCCGGGAACGCTGACGTCGGTCTGGATGAATTCGAGCGACCCAGTATAGAAGTTGGTGCTGTCGCCGAATAGGTCTTCGCCGAGCACCCCGAGCGCTTGCGGCGCCCGGATCAACTGTCCTTGTTCCGTGTACTGCGAAGTCTGCTGCGCTGTCGCAGGAAGCACGAATGCGGCAATGCTGATGCCAGCAACGATCGCCGGCGATAACGAAGACATGGGACTCGGACTCTTCAGGTACTTGGGCATCGCCTTCTTTTCTCGGTTGGCGTCGACGTTCTTGCTTGCGCGACGGGGTCAGCCTCACAGGCTTGCCCACGTAAGGGAAGACACTGATGCAGGAGCTGTTGCACTTTCTGAATAATCGTTATTTTCTATGGAGTAGAGGCTACGGGAAGCCGGATGCTATTGCTAGTGCTTTATGGCAATCAATCCTAGCAAATCGCATAGTCGACAAATGTGAATTGTTCAGCTAGCTGTTTGAACGCAGGACGATGCCACCCGGGCGAATGGCTCGGTCAACGCTCAGCAGGAGTATTAACGTCAATCAGCCGCCCTGCAAACGACCAACGCAAAACTACGTCGCTACGTCGGCTTGCCTTGGCCCCGCGACTCCCCCGACATTTCCACCTGGACGATACCGACATGCGCTAGATTGGCAAGCGCGGGCGGTGTGGCCGACGTGCTTGCCGCCACGTGCCTGGTGTACGCGGTCGCGCAGCCATGAGCGCACGCCTGCCGCTGCTCTGCCCAAGCCAGGCCAGCACGGTGCCACGTGAAGTGGGAAGCACTGCGCCACCGCGCAATGCCATGACGCAGGCGCTGGAACGGCACGCATGCTGCACGCGCGCCACCCACGCGTGCAGCTCGGTGGCGGACTTTCGTCACCTGGACGGCATCGTCGCCTGGCTCGAACGCCAGGCCGGCTAATCGATATGGCGTGGGCCGACGGCGTCGGTTATGATCACCTCCATAACAACACGGGAGACACCATGCAAGGCGTTCGATATTGGATTTTGCAGTATGTACTGGCGGCGGCGTCGATGTTCGCGCTGCTCGTCGTCGTCGACCTGATCGGCGGCAAACAGCTGGGCGACGGAATCTGGCTGTCGCTGGTGTTCGCGCTGGCGACGTCGGCGATCTTCATCGGCGCGCGCTACCTGCGCTCGCGCAAGGGCTAGCCGCCTGTCACCGGCGGGAAAAACGCCACTTCGCAGCCGTCGCCGATCTCGGTGTCGGCATCGCACATCACCTGGTTGCAGGCCATGCGCAAGGAACGCTCCGGTGCCAGCGCCTCGGCCCATGCGCCGCCGCGCGCATGCAGGAAATCGCGCACGCCGCCCACAGTGGTCACGCCGGCCGGCAGGTTTGCCACTTCTTGCGACACGCCGAGCGCCTCGCGCACGCTGGCAAAAAAACGCAAATTGATGTTCATGGATGCCTAATGCAGTAATTCGCCAAATGGGATGAAGCGCACCGTGTCGCCGCGCGCGACACGATGGCCTGGTGGATTGTCGATCAGGCCATCGCCCCAGACGGTCGACGTCAGCACGCCCGAGCCCTGGTTCGGGAACAGATCGAGTCCGCCTTCGTCGTTGATGCGCGCGCGCAGGAACTCGTTGCGCCGGTCGGCCTTGGGCCAGTCGAAGTCGGCCCGCATGGCGAACGCGCGCGGCTCGACCGGCGTCGTGACGCCCTGCAGGCGCAGGATGAATGGCCGCACGAACAGCAAAAATGTGATGAAGCTCGATACCGGGTTGCCGGGCAGGCCGAGGAAAAAAGCCTCGCCGCCGTCGCGCCGCACTTCGCCGAAGGCGAGCGGCTTGCCCGGCTTGACGGCGATCTGCCACATGTTCAGGCGCCCTTCCGCTTCCACCGCCGGCTTGATGTGGTCTTCCTCGCCGACCGACACGCCGCCCGACGTGATGATCAGGTCGTTCTCGCGCGCGGCATTGCGCAGCGTCTCGCGCGTGGCCTCGAGCGTGTCGGGCACGATGCCGAAATCGGCGATGGTGCAGCCGAGGTTTTCCAGCAGTGCGCGCAAGATGAAGCGGTTCGAATTGTAGATCGCGCCCGGCGCCAGCTGGCCGCCGGGCGCTTCGCCCGGCATCGTCAGTTCGTCGCCGGTGAAAAACACCGCCACGCGCAGCTTGCGCCGCACCGGCAGCATCGCCAGCCCCACCGACGAGGCCAGCCCCAGCTCCTGGCTGCGCAACCGCGTGCCGGCCGCCAGGATCAGCGCGCCGCTGGTGATGTCCTCGCCGGCGCGGCGGATCCATTCGCCGGCCTGCGGGGCATGGTTGATCGTCACCGTGCCGTCGTCGTTCAGCGTGCACTGCTCCTGCATCACGACAGCGTCAGCGCCGTCCGGGATCATGGCGCCGGTGAAGATACGCGCGGCGCAGCCGGCATCGAGGTACTTGCCGACGTGGCCGGCCGCAATGCGCTGGCTGACCGTCAACCTGGCCGCGCCGCCGGCGCAGTCTTGCGAGCGCACCGCGTAGCCATCCATCTGGGTGTTGTCGGCCGACGGCACGTCGATCGTCGACGCCTGCGCCTCGGCCAGCACGCGCCCGTTGGCGCCCAGCGTCGCGACAATCTCGGATTCGGCCACCGGACGGGCCGCGTCAAGCAGGAAGTCCAGCGCATCACGCACCGCCAGCATCGGCGGCCTGTTGGCGGTCTCACTCATGTTAAAGCCCCGTATTGGCGGCGATGTAGGCCTTCATGGCCGCCACGTCCGCCTTCATGACCACGAATTTCTGCGGCCGCGATTCGATGTCTTCGAAGCCGGCCGGCCGCTCGGCGTCCAGGCCCAGCGCTTCAAGTATGGTCTCGTTGAACTTCGCCGCCAGCGCCGTCTCGAGCACGATCATCGGCACGCCCGGCGCCATGTGCTCGCGCGCGACCTTGACGCCGTCGGCGGTATGGGTGTCGATGGTGATGCCGCAATCGTCCTGCACGTCGCGGATCGTCGCGACCCGGTCCTTGTGCGTCGAGCGGCCCGACAGGAAGCCATACTGGGCCACTTGCGCCCACTCGTCGCCGTCGCTGCCAGGTTTACCCGACAAATCGAAACCGCCTTCGGTCTCGACCTTGTGGAACAGCGCCCCCACGCGCGCAGGATCGCGCCCGACCAGGTCGAACACGAAGCGCTCGAAGTTCGACGCCTTCGAGATGTCCATCGACGGGCTGCTGGTGTGGTACGTCTCGGCCGACCTGCGCACCCGGTACACGCCGGTGCGGAAGAATTCGTCAAGCACGTCGTTTTCGTTGGTGGCGGCGACCAGTTTGTCGATCGGCAGTCCCATCATGCGCGCAATGTGACCGGCGCAGATATTGCCGAAGTTCCCGGAAGGGACAGTAAACGACACTTTCTGCGTGTTGTCGGTCGTCGCAGCCAGGTAGCCGCGGAAGTAGTACACCACCTGGGCAACGACGCGCGCCCAGTTGATCGAATTGACGGTGCCGATCTTCTGCATGGCCTTGAAGCGCAGGTCGTTCGATACCGCCTTCACCATGTCCTGGCAGTCGTCGAACACGCCTTCGACTGCGATGTTGAAGATGTTCGGGTCCTGCAGGCTGAACATCTGCGCACTCTGGAATGCGCTCATCTTCTTGTGCGGCGAGAGCATGAAGACGCGGATGCCCTTCTTGCCGCGCATGGCGTATTCGGCGGCGCTGCCGGTGTCGCCCGACGTCGCACCGAAGATATTGAGTTCGGCGTCTTCCTTGGCCAGCGTGTACTCGAACAGGTTACCGAGCAGCTGCATCGCCATGTCCTTGAACGCCAGCGTCGGACCGTTCGACAGCGCTTGCAGGATCAAGGTCTTGTCGCCGTCTTGTTCGAGCAATCGCAGCGGCGTGATGTCGGCGGCCGATTCGCCGTCGCGCACGTTGCGATACACCGCCGGCGTGTACGTCTTGGCCGTCAGCGCCTTCAGGTCGGCATCCGGAATATCGGTCGCAAATTTGCTCAGGATTTCGTACGCCAGGTCGGCGTACGACAGCTTGCGCCATGCATCGAGCTGCGCACCCGTCACTTGTGGATATGCGGACGGCAGATACAGGCCGCCGTCGGGCGCGAGGCCGCCGAGCAGGATACTGGAAAATTGCTGGGGTTGGGACGCCGGCGTGGCGCGAGTGGAGACGTATTGCATACAGTGAGAAAAGTCCGGTTTACGCTGCGATCGAGCGTTTATTATAGTTCGACCGGGATTTTCTTGGGCAACGGCATGGCCGGGCGCAGCCGGCGCCCTTTTTAACTGAACTTATACTGCTTCGATGTGGTCTGACCTAGGTCAGACCCCGAATCAGCTAGCAGGCGGCGTGGTTGACCGTGACGACGTGAATCGCCAAGCCGCCCAGCGACGTTTCCTTGTACTTGTCCTGCATGTCGGCGCCGGTCTGGCGCATCGTTTCGATGACATCATCGAGGCTGACAAAGTGGGTGCCGTCTCCCTTTAACGCCAGCGACGCCGCGGTAATCGCCTTGATCGCCCCCATGCCGTTACGCTCGATGCACGGAATCTGCACCAGGCCGCCGATCGGGTCGCACGTCATGCCCAGGTGGTGCTCGATGCCGATTTCGGCCGCGTTCTCGATCTGCTCGTTGGCGCCGCCGAGGGCCGCCACCAGACCGGCGGCAGCCATCGCGCAGGCCACACCGACTTCGCCCTGGCAACCGATTTCGGCGCCGGAGATCGAGGCGTTCTTCTTGCACAGCATGCCGATGGCAGCTGCCGTCAGCATGAACTCGCGCACGCCCTTGACCGGGTCGCTGGGCCGGCAATCCTCGGCATAGTAGCGCATCACCGCCGGGATGATACCGGCCGCGCCATTGGTCGGCGCCGTCACGACTCTTCCGCCGGCGGCGTTTTCCTCGTTGACGGCCATCGCGTACAGGCTGACCTGATGCAGCGCGTCGTGCGGCAGGTCGTTGGCGCGGTTGTCGCCGTTTTTCGCTGCCAGCGCCTGGCGCCACAGGTTGGCGGCGCGGCGCTTCACGTTCAGGCCGCCCGGCAGCTGGCCGTCGGTGACCAGGCCGTGGGCGATACAGTCGCGCATGACCTGCCAGATATTGTCGATGCCGGCGTCGAGATCTTCCTCGCTCATGTGGGCGCATTCATTGGCGCGCAACATCTGCGGGATCGTCAGGCCGCCCGCTTTGCCGTGCGCGAGCAGCTGGTCCATCGTATCGAAGGCATAAGGAATCGGCGCGGCGCCGGCGCCGGCGCCCTGGCGCGCGTGCGACTCGCCGGCGGCGTGAATGAAGCCGCCGCCGACCGAGTAGAAGATGCGTTCGATGACGCTGCCGTCAAGCTTGGTGAGCTTGAAACGCATGCCGTTCGGGTGCTCCGGCAGCGTCGACGCGCGGTTCCAGGCCAGGCCGGTTTTGGCGCTGAACGGCACTTCCTTTTGGCCCAGCAGCCGGATGGCGCCATCGAGTTCGACTTCGGCCAGCATGTCATCGACCTGCTCGGGGTTGACGCCCTGCGGCGTTGCGCCCATCAGGCCGAGGATGATGGCCTTGTCGGTGGCGTGGCCGATGCCGGTCAGCGCGAGCGAGCCATACAGGCCGACTTCAATCGCGGTGGCGTCGTCGAGCGGGCCGCATTCGACCAGGAAGCGGCGCGCCGCGACCATTGGACCCACCGTGTGCGAGCTGGAAGGCCCGATGCCTATCTTGAACAGGTCGAATACACTCATGTCCATCGTTGTCTCCGAATATATTCTTATTATGGGACGAATCAGGCGGCCTGGCCGAGGCCGACGTCGATATTTTCGAGCATGTCGGCCACCATCGCGGTGATGCCGATCTGCGCTTTCCAACCCCAGTCGGCAGTGGCGGCGCTGTCGTCGAGGCTTTGCGGCCAGGTCGCGGCGATCGCCTGGCGGCTGTCGGGCTGGTAGCTTATCTCGAAGGCCGGCAGCACGCGCTTGATCGCCTCGGCCAGTTCGCGCGGGTTGAACGACACGCCGGCGACATTATAGGATGAGCGGATTGCGACCTTGGCGGCCGGCGCGTCCATCAGTTCGATGGTGGCGCGGATGGCGTCGGGCATGTAAATCATCGGCAGCGTGGTCTGCGCTTCGAGGAAACACTCGTACGGCTCGCCCTTCAACGCGGAATGGAAGATGGCGATTGCGTAGTCGGTGGTGCCGCCGCCCGGAGGCGACTTGAAGCTGATGATGCCGGGGTAGCGGATGCTGCGCACGTCGACGCCGTACTTGGTGAAATAGTATTCGCACAGGCGTTCGCCCGCCAGCTTGCTGATGCCGTAGATCGACGTCGGATCCATCACCGTGTATTGCGGCGTATTGACCGGCGGCGTGTTCGGGCCGAAGGCGGCGATCGACGACGGCCAGAACACGCGCAGCGGCTTGCCCGCTTCGCCGCGCTCGCGGGCGACTTCGAGGATGTTGAGCAGGCCGTCCATGTTCAAGGTCCACGCTTTGAGCGGCATCTGTTCGCCGGTGGCCGACAGCAGCGCGGCGAGCTGGTAGATCTGGGTGATGCGTTCGTCGGCGACGAGCGATTCGAGGCGCGGCTTGTCGAGCACGTCGAGCTGGACGTAGCGCTTGGCGTGGTAGACGTTGGTGGCGCCGATGTCGGCGGCGAAGACGTTCGCTTCGCCGTGCTGCGCTGCCAGCGCGCCGACCAGTTCACTGCCGATTTGGCCGTTGGCGCCGATGATGAGGATACGTTCCATGAGATACCTTGTGCTTGTTACGTTAATTCTTCAGGATGCCAAGTTCGCGGCCGGCCTGCTCGAACGCCTTGAGCACGATGTCGAGCTGCTCGCGGGTGTGGGCGGCGGACAGCTGGACGCGCACGCGCGCCTGGCCCATCGGCACCACCGGGTAAAAGAAGCCCGACAGCAGCACGCCGAGTTCGTACATGCGGGCGGCGAATTTCTGCGCCACCGGCGCCTCGAACAGCATCACCGGCACCACCGGGTGGGTGCCCGGCTTGATGGTGAAGCCGATGCGCTCGATCTCCTTGCGGAAGTAGGCGGTGTTTTCGTGCAGGCGGTCGCGCAGTTCGGTCGAGGCGGTGATGCGCTTGAGGACAGACAGCGAGGCGCCGGCGATCATCGGCGCGAGCGTGTTGGAGAACAGGTAGGGACGCGACTTCTGGCGCAGCGTGTCGATCACTTCCTTGCCGGCGGCGGTGAAGCCGCCCATGGCGCCGCCGAGTGCCTTGCCGAGCGTGCCGGTGATGATGTCGATGCGGCCCATGACGTTGTGGTGCTCGTGGGTGCCGCGGCCGGTGGCGCCCATGAAGCCGGAGGCGTGCGACTCGTCGATCATGACGAGGGCGCCGTACTTGTCGGCCAGGTCGCAGATTTCGTTCAGCTTGGCGATGGTGCCGTCCATCGAGAACACGCCGTCGGTGCAGATTACCTTGTGGCGCTTGCCGGCGGCGTGCGCGGCCTGCAGCTGCGCTTCGAGGTCGGCCATGTCGTTGTTCTGGTAGCGGTAGCGCGCCGCCTTGCACAGGCGGATGCCGTCGATGATCGAGGCGTGGTTCAGCGCGTCCGAGATGATGGCGTCGTTTTCGTCGAACAGCGGCTCGAACAGGCCGCCGTTGGCATCGAAGGCGGCGGCGTACAGGATCGTGTCTTCCATGCCGAGGAAGCTCGAGATGGCCTGCTCGAGTTCCTTGTGGACGGTCTGGGTGCCGCAAATGAAGCGCACCGACGACAGGCCATAGCCGTACTTTTCGGTGGCGGCGATGGCCGCTTGCTGGGTTTGCAGGTCGCCCGACAGGCCGAGGTAGTTATTGGCGCACATGTTGATCAGGTGGCGGCCGTCGGCGCCCTCGACTTCGGCGCCCTGGCGCGAGGCGAGCACGCGCTCGGGCTTGTACAGGCCCTGCTCGCGCAGGGTGTCGAGGCTGGTTTGCAGCGCGCTGAAAAACGTGGCTTTCGCTTGGTCGCTCATCTTTATCCTCATGGTGGTGATTGCCGGCTTGACCGACTGTCGCGGTATGCTGTACCGTCTGTTGCGTATCCTGCACGATTTAAATGGAGCTCCAAAAATCCATTATGTCGAACTGGAATTCAATATAATGGATATTACCGAAGCCGGTTGAACTTGGCAAGCTTCCATTGCTGATAGTCCCGATCATTTCCCGCACACAAGACCATGACTACTCCTGTATCTAGCAATTCCCCGCCTGAAGTGGGCGCCACCTTGCAGCGGCTAAGGCTGGCGCGCGGGCTGACGCTGGAAGACCTGTCGCGCATCGCGGGGGTATCGAAGTCCATGTTATCGCAAATCGAACGCGAAAAGGCCAACCCGACCATTGCCATCACGTGGCGCCTGGCCAATGCGCTGGGGGTGGCGATCGGCGAACTGCTGACGGCGGAAACGCGCGAGGTCGAGCCGATCCGGGTGCTGGAGGCGCACGAGACCCCTACCCTGCCCGGCGCCCATGCCGGCTATGTGTTGCGGATCCTCGGCCCGATGGACCTGGCCGGCAAGTACGAGTGGTACGAACTGACCTTGGCGCCGGGCGGCGAGCTGGCCTCGCAGGCGCATGATCCGGGCACGGGCGAACACCTGACGGTGACGCACGGCGCGCTCGAAGTGGAAGTAGGCGTGATCAAGAAGAAGGTCAAGATCGGCGCCACCGCGCGCTACGCGGCCGACCAGGGGCACGTGATCCGTAACATCGGCAAGACTGAGGCGAAGGCGCTGCTGGTTGTGGTGCACCGTTGAAGGCGTTCGGCTCGGACAGCCGGATCAGCGCAGGTTTATTTTTAACCAGTCGCGTAAAGCATCGTTGATCCTGTCATCCCAGCCATCGCCAGTAGACCTGAAGGCGGCGAGTATATCGGCGTCTAGGTGAATCGTCACTGGTATCTTGTCTATCGGTATCGCCGCCCTGACTGCACGCGCGTACTCCTCGAACGAAACTTCGCGACCGCCAATCATTGGCGTGGCTTTCTCGAAAAACTCAGCGGTGAGCTCAGGCGCATCGTCAGGATCAACCCACCCTGCTGGCATTTTGTCTAATTTCCCGCTCATTTGCGTACCTCATCGAAATAATCCGTCGCACTGCACCGCGTGGTGTCCAGACCACGATGACCCATCGCCCCTTAAGCGCACCAAATGTACGAATGCGTTGCTCGCCGTAATCGTACCGCGAGTCCACGCCGTCAATGGTAGGTCCTGCAAAAACGTCCGCCGCATCTTGGAAGTCCAGACCCCTGTGCCTCCGAGTCCATTCGCGTTTGCGTGAATCACATTCGATTAACATAATCAGTGTAGATTCGCGAAATTGAGAGGTCAAGGAAATTGGACTCTCCTTTTGACTCATCTATTGGTGCGAAGTTCCGCTGAGAAATCGAAGCGATCCCGCAAAAAAAAGGCGCTGGACAATTTCTCGCCCAGCGCCTTGCCCGATGCAGCGTCGTCTTACTGCGCTGCGACCTTGGCCGGGGCGTCCATCTGCAGCGCGCGGCTAAGGAAGCCCCAGCGGTCGGCCACTTCCTCGATCTGCTTGGCGGTCGGCTTGCCGGCGCCGTGGCCGGCCTTGACGTCGATGCGGATCAGGATCGGCGCGGGGCCGGCCTGCGCTGCCTGGGCGGCGGCGGCGAACTTGAAGCTGTGCGCCGGCACCACGCGGTCATCATGGTCGGCCGTGGTGATCATCGTGGCCGGATAGCAGCCGCCCGCCTTCAGGTTGTGAAGCGGCGAATACTTCACCAGCGCCTTGAACTGCTCCGGATTGTCGGACGAGCCGTAGTCCGAAGCCCAGGCCCAGCCGATGGTGAACTTATGGAAGCGCAACATATCGAGCACGCCGACCTGCGGGATGGCCGCGCCGAACAGATCCGGACGCTGCGTCATCGCCGCGCCGACCAGCAGGCCGCCGTTGCTGCCGCCGCCGATCGCCAGTTTCGCCGGCGACGTCACCTTGTTGGCGATCAGCCATTCGGCCGCGCCGATGAAGTCGTCGAACACGTTCTGCTTTTGCAGCTTGGTGCCGGCTTCGTGCCAGGCCTGGCCGTACTCGCCGCCGCCGCGCAGGTTGGCCATCACGTAGACGCCGCCCATTTCCATCCACGCCAGGTTAGCGGGCGAGAAGCCCGGCGTCATCGAGATGTTGAAGCCGCCGTAGCCGTACAGGTAGGTCGGGTTCGAGCCGTCGAGCGTCAGGCCTTTTTTTGAGACGATGAACATCGGTACCTTGGTGCCATCGCGGCTGGTGAAGAACTGCTGGCGCGTCTCGTATTGCGACGGCTCGAAGTCGACCTTCGGCTGGCGCAGCACCGTGCTGGCGCCGCTTTTCAGGTCGAGCCGGTAGATCGTGGTCGGGTTGGTGAAGCCGGTAAACGAGTAGAACGTCTCGCTGTCGCCGCGCTTGCCGCCGAAACCGGATACCGCGCCGATGCCCGGCAGCGCCACTTCGCGCACCATGCGGCCGTTGCGGTCGTAGACCTTGACCATGCTGCGCGCGTCGGCCAGGTAGCTGGCGACGAACTGGTTGTTGACCATGTTTGCCCCGACCAGCGTCTGCGGGCCTTCCGGCACCACGACTTTCCAGTTGGCCGGCAATGGCTTGCGCGTGTCGATGGCGACGATGCGCTGGCGCGGCGCCTGGTTATCGGTGGCGAAGTAGAACACCGGGCCGTCGTTGTCGATGAAGCTGTAGCCCGATTCGAGCACGTCGATCAGCGCCACCACCGTCGAATCAGGCTTGCCGAGGTCCTTGTAGAACACGCGGTTCTTGCGCGCGGTGCCTTGGCTGGCCGAGATGATGAGGTAGCGCCCGTCGTCGCTGACCTGGCCGCTGAAGCCCCACTCCTTCTGGTCCGGACGGTCGTACACCAGGATGTCGGCGCTTTGCGGCGTACCGACCTTGTGGAAGTACAGCTTCTGGAAGTAGTTGACGTCGGCCAGCTTGGTCGCTTCCTTCGGCTCGTCGTAGCGGCTGTAGAAGAAGCCTTTGCCGTCGCGCGTCCAGGAGGTGGACGAAAACTTGACCCACTTCAGATGGTCGCCCAAGTCCTTGCCGGTGGCGATGTCGCGCACCTTCCACTCGTTCCAGTCGGAGCCGGAAGCGGCGGTGCCGTAGGCGAGCAGCTTGCCGTCCGGGCTGACGGCGGTGCCTGACAGCGCGACGGTGCCGTCGGCGGCCAGGGTGTTCGGATCGAGCAGCAGCCGCGGCGCGTCGGACAGCTTGTCCATCGTGTATAGCACCGACTGGTTCTGCAGGCCGTCGTTGCGGCTGTAGAAATAACGCCCGCCTTCCTTGTACGGCACGCTGTAACGCTCGTAGTTCCACAGCTTGGTGAGGCGCTGCTTGATCGCCTCGCGCGCCGGAATCTGGCCGAGGTACGACTGGGTCAGGCGATTCTGCGCGTCGACCCACTCCTTGGTCTCGGCGCTGTTGGCGTCTTCGAGCCAGCGGTACGGGTCGGCGATGGTGGTGCCGTGATAGTTATCCTGCTGGTCGACCTTCTTGGAGGCCGGATAAGCCGTTGCGGCGGGGCCGCCAGGGCAGGTCTGGGCCAGCGCATTGGCGCCGAACGTGGCGAGCAGGCTGACGACCAGCGATGCATGTCTCATTTGCATAGATTGTAGTCTCTCGGTAAAGAGTTGAGGAAGGGGCGGATTCGCCCGCCGAAATGATAGCGCGTTTTGCTCAGCCGATGGTGTTGCTGGTAGCGGTGTTGTCGCTGGTGTCGGCGTACGGCAGCGACGAGCGCACCGGCGGCACCCAGTTGCGGATCCAGTCGACCAGCTTGTCGCCCGGGATAGGACGGCTCATGAAGTAGCCCTGCCCCTCGTCGCAGCCGAGCGCGGCGAGCAGGCGCCACACCGCTTCGCTCTCGATGCCCTCGGCGACGACGCGCAGGCCCATGTTGTGGCCAAGGTCGATGGTCGAGCGGACGATCTTGGTGTCGCCGATGTCGTTTTCCATGTTCAGCACGAACGACTTGTCGATCTTCAGTTCGTCCACCGGCAAGCGCTTGAGGTAGGCCAGCGACGAGTAACCGGTGCCGAAGTCGTCGATCGACAGGTCGACGCCCATCGCGTGCAATCGCTCGAGCGTCTGCTGGGCGCGCACCGGATCGTCCATGATGGCGCTCTCGGTGATCTCCAGGCAGAACGACTGCGGCAGGACCTGGTGGCGCGCCAGGATGTCGCCGAATTTGTTGGGCAGTTCCTGGTCCAGCAGGTCGCGCGTCGACAGGTTGACCGACACCTTCAGGTGGATGCCCTTGGCGGCCATTTCGCGGCACAGCGCGGCCGACTGCTCGAGCACCCAATGCGTCAATACGCGGATAAAACCGGTCTGCTCGGCGAACGGAATGAATTCGTCGGGGAAGACGTTGCCGCGCACCGGATGGGCCCAGCGCACCAGCGACTCGACGCCGACCACTTCGCCGTTGGAGAGGTTCATCTTCGGCTGCACGTGCAGGCGGAACTCGTTGTTTTCGATGGCGTTGCGCAGTTCGGTCAACAGCGACAGGCTCGTTTCGCTGGCCTTGTCGATCATCGGATCGTAGACCACCGCGCCGTCGTTGCGCTGCTTGGCGTTGTACATCGCCACTTCGGCCATCGACAGCAGCGCTTTGGCGTCGTCACCGTGCACCGGATAGCCGGCGATGCCGATGCCGGCGCCGATGTCGACGGTCTGGTCGTCGAGCGACAGGGGCTGCTCGAGCGCGGCGCGGATGTTGGCGGCGATGACATGCGCGCCTTCGATGTCGCAGGCAACCAGCAGCACCGCAAATTCGTCGCCGCCCATGCGCGCCACGTGGGCGTCTTCGTGGGCGCCGGCCAGCTGCAGCTGGAGGCGGCCAGCCACCTGGCGCAGCAAGGCGTCGCCAAAACTGTGGCCCATGACGTCGTTGACGTGCTTGAAGCGGTCGAGGTCCATCATCAGCACGAACACCTGCTGCTCGCGCTTTTTCGCTTCAGCCAGCGATTCGTTCAGCAGCAGCACGAACTGGGCGCGGTTCGGCAAGCTGGTGAGCGGGTCCCAGTACGCCAGCCGGCTGATTTCCTGTTCGCGCTTGGCGATCCCCTCGCGCATGCTGTCGAAGGCGTGGGCGAGCGCGCCGATTTCGTCGCGGCGCTCGGCGAAGCCGGTCTGCACGCGGTAGTCGCCCCGTTCGAGCCGGGCGGCGATGCCGGCCAGCTGGCGCAGCGGCTGCGCGATGCGCTTGGCGGTCAGTACGCTGGCGACGGCGGCGATGATGATGCCGACGATGGTGAGAAACATCAGGCGCCGTTCGAGACGGCCATATTCGGCGGTGGCTTCTTCGATCGAGCGCGCAAGCATGACGCCGGCGCCGCGGTCGCCGTCGCGGCCCAGGTCGACCAGGCGGGCGCTGTACTCATTGCCGTCGATATCGACGTCGAAGGCGCTTTTCAGGTCAGCCGCCGCGGCCGGCAGGTTAGCGGCCATGGCGCCGGCGACGGCCGGGGCGAGCGTGGCGTCGACCGGCAGCCAGCGGCCGTCGGCGCCGCGCGCGACAATCGCCACTTCGAGCGCCGACAGCTCCTTCATGTCGACGGCCAGCTGGCGGTCGATGGCAAAGCCCATCACGATCCAGGCGATGGTGATCGGCGCCTTGACCGGCATGACGACGATCTGGAACGGCTTGTTGCCAACCATCGCGGTGCCGATGGCGCCTTCGTTCTCGGCCTCGTCGAGCAGGCCAAGCACCAGTTTTTCGAGTCCCGGATCGCGGCCGATGCCGGTCGAGACCATCACGTTGCGGTCGCCGTCGATCAGCAAGGTGAGGTCGGCGCGGACACGATGGGCGCTGTTTTCGAGCGCCGACTTGATCGTTTCACGGTCGCCGCCGGCGTCGTTGCCGACCGCCTGCACGAAACCGGTGTCGCGCGACAGCACCTGGGCGGCGAAGCGGCGCTTCTGGGCGTTTTGCTCCATCAGCTTGCGAAAGACCTTCTCGCCGTTGGCAAGTTCGGTCGCGATCGAGGCGCGCGCGTTGCTGTCGATGCCCTTCTGGATCACCACCAGGCCAAAAACCTGGAGCGCGATGATCAGCACCAGGAACAGCGTGACGATGCGCCCTTCCAGGCTATGGAAGCCCAATTTCATTATCAGTGCGCGTGCGTGTCGTTGCCGGCGACGGGCGGCTTCATGGCAAGCCGGAAGGTGGCGGCGGCGTCCCCTGCCTTGACCGTCAGCGGCTGTTCGGCGGCGGCGCCTGGCGCCATGTTGAAGTGCCAGACCTTGAGCGTGTATTTGCCGGCGGCCGGCACGTCGAACCTGGCGACGCCGTCGGCGCCGGACTTGGCGAAATACGGCGTGTCGAGCACTTTGACGTAAGCGATCATGCGGTCGTGAATGTTGCAGCCGAGGACAACCGTGCCGGCCTTGTCGAACACCTGCGGCGCGGCGGCGACGCCGGAATAGAGCTTCTGGTCGAATTTCTTGGCCGGCGAGAACGAGTAGATGTGGTGGCGCACCTTGTCGTTATTCGGGAACGACAACTGGCTGCCGGCCTGGATCACGCTCACCAGGGGCTTGAACTGCAGGCCGACCTGTTCGATCAGGGCCGGTTTCGGGTTGCCGGGCACTGCCGCGCCTGACTCGGGCTCGGCATAGACGACCACATCGGCAAGCGGCTGGCCGGCGGCGTCGTTGACCTGCACAACGACAGTGGAGGCGAAAACAGGAACGAAAAGGAAGCACAGACAGGCCGACAGGGCGCCGCGGGTAACAATTTTCATGAATACGATCAAAATGATGTATAGAAGTAATACTCACGTTACGGCATCGCGCCCGGCAAATGTAGGGCTACGGAAAAAAATTCTCTATGGAACTTTCCGTTGCTACGCAAATACAACGTAATAGCTAGCCTGGCAACGGGATGCGGCCGAGTCAATCGGCGCGATGGGGACGAATCGCGTCAACGTCAGCACGGTCGCGGCGGGCCGGCGGCAGCGCCGGCGTGGGTGACCTGCCACTGGCGCGTCAGGTCCATGGCGCTGCCGATTTGCGATGGCGACAGCCGGCGCGCGACGATGCTCTTGTTGGCGCCGGCGGCTTCGTCGCCGCCCTCGGCCGCCAGCAGCATCCACATGTAGGAGCGCACGGTGTCGCGGGCGACGCCGCGGCCGCCGTCGTACATGGTGCCGAGGTTGTACTGGGCCAGCGCATGACCCTGCTCGGCGGCCTGGGTGTACCAGTAGACGGCCATGGCGTCGTCGCGCGCAACACCCTGGCCGCTGGCGAACATCACGCCCAGGTTGTTCTGCGCGCTGGCGTCGCCCTGCTCGGCGGCCTGCTGGTACCAGTGCGCCGCCATGACGTCGTCCTTGGGGGCGCCCTGCCCGTTGGCGAAGATGACGCCGAGGTTGAACTGGGCGTTGGCGGCGCCCTGGTCGGCGGCGCGGCGGTACCATTCGAGCGCGCGCTGCTCGTCGCGGCCGACGCCGCGGCCGTTGGCATACATGCTGCCGAGGTTGTACTGGGCGGCGACATGGCCCTGTTCGGCGGCGCGCAAGTGCCAGCCGAGGGCGCGCGCCTCGTCCTGTTCGACGCCCTGGCCGCCCGACAGGATCACGCCGAGGTGGAACTGGGCGTCCTTGTCGCCCTGGTCGCCGGCGCGCTGCAGCCAGGCCACCGCACGCAGCGGATCGGCGCGCACGCCGAGCGCTTCGGAATAGGCGACGCCAAGCTGGCGCTGTGCCACCGGGTCGCCTTGCGCGGCGGCCTGGCGGAACCAGCACAGCGCCTGGGCGTCGCTCGCTTCGACACCCTGGCCACGCTTGTACATCATGCCCAGGTTCAGTTGCGCCTGCGGTTCGCCCTGCACCGCGGCCTTGCGGAACCAGGCCATCGCCAGCGGATAGTTGACGCCGGCGCCGTGGCCGTACAGGTAACATTCGGCCAGCAGGTTTTGCGCGGTGGCGACGCTTTGCTCGGCGGCGCGATAGAACCAGGCCAGCGCCATTTCGTGGTTTTGTTCGACGCCGCGGCCCTTGCGGTACATCTGACCAAGGTTCTGCTGGGCCGAGGCGTCGCCCTGTTCGGCCGCATGGCGGAACCAGTAGGCCGCCTCGGGATCGCTTTTTTCGACGCCACGGCCGTTGTAGTACAGCGCGCCGAGGTGATTCTGGGCGAAGGCGAGCCCCTGCAGCGCGGCCTGGCGCAGCCACTTGAAGGCGTTGGCGTAGTCGCGCTCGATGCACTCGCCTTTTTTGTACATCAGGCCCAGGTTGAACTGGGCATAGGCGTCGCCGCGCTCAGCAGCCTGGCGGAACCACACATAGGTTTGGTAGTTCTCGCGTGTAACATTCTGGCGGTTCATGGTGATCCTCCGGCACGCTGGCCGTGACAACGCAGACATATCGGCCGCAGCATAACGCAAGCGACCTGATACGTATTGTTAAAATTTTAATAGCCATAGCGTGGCGGGATTTGACTGCGCACAAGCGTGCTAGCAGGTTGTCAGCATGTGCAGGCGCGAAAAAACCCCGCATCGGCGGGGTTCAATTTCACGCGGAAATAATCAAGCGGGCTGGGCCGCAGGTTTCGGGCCGGCGGCATACACCAGCATCGCCAGCAGCGCCAGGCACCAGACGATCAGCGCGCCGGACGGCAGGTCGAGCAGGATCGACAGCACCAGGCCACTGGCGTAGCCGCCGACGCCGGTCAGGTAGGCAAACGCCAGGCGTCGGCGCCCGCCATAGTGGCGCACTGCCAGGCTCGGCACGATCAGGCTGGCGAACACCAGGTAGACGCCAACCAGTTGCACCGAGGCGGTGACGGCGAGCGCGAACACGAGGTAAAACCCGATCCGCAGCAAGCGATCGCCGAACACGGCCAGCACGGCGACGATGACGGCCGAACCCAGCGCCGGCATCAACAGCTGGTGGTAGTTGACCCACAGGATCTGTCCGGCCAGCAGGTCTTGCAGGTGCTCGCCGCCGTGCGGATTGTGCGCCACCAGCAGCAGGCTGGCGCTGGCGGCGAGGATGAACATCACGCCGATCTGCGCTTCCTGCACGTCGGGCCAGCGTTTTTCGGTCCAGGTCAGCAGCAAGGCGCCGAGCACGGCAGCCACGCCGGCGGCCAGCTGCACCGCCCAGCCCTGCGGGTCGAGGCTGCCCGAGCCGGCGATGATGACGCCGAGCGCGGCGATCTGGGCAATTGCCAGGTCGATGAACACGATGCCGCGCTTGAGCACCTGGGCGCCAAGCGGGATGTGTGTGGCGAGCACCAGCAGGCCGGCCAGGAAGGCCGGCAGCACGATCAGCAGATCGAACCCGCCCAAGGTCATTTGTTCGCTTCCAGCAAGCGCTGGACCGTGACGTCGAACAGGCTGAACAGATCGGTCACCTTGTCATCGGCGCCGACCGTGAACGGCACCAGCACCGCCGGAATTTTGGCGCGCTCGGCCAGCCACTGCGACGGGCGCGCGTCCTGGTAGGCGGCGCGCAATACCATCTTGGCCGGCTGTCGCTGCAGCTGGGCCAGCAACTGCCCCAGATGCGCCGCGCTCGGCTCTACGCCCGGCTTGGCTTCGAGCGTGCCGACCTGGCGCATGCCGAGCCAGTTCATCAGGTATTCCATGTTCTTGTGGTGTTCGACGACGGCAACACCACGCAGCGGCGCGGCCTGTTTCTCCCACCTGAGCATGGCGGCGTTCCAGCGGCCGGCAAAGTCGGCCTGGCGTGCCTGGTACCAGGCGGCATTGGCAGGATCGAGCTCGGCCAGCCGCTTCGCTAGCGCGACGGCAACCAGCGCGATGTTGCGCGGATTTTGCTGGATGTGCGGATTACCTGCCGCGTGGACGTCGCCGTCGCTGCGGTCGACCCTGGCCGGCACGTCGAGCCGCGGCACGACGGCGCCGGCCTCGAAAAAGCCGGGCCGGCCGGCGGCAATCTTCGGGTTGCCGGATTGCTGCACCAGCATTGGCAGCCAGCCCGCCTCCAGCTCGAGGCCGGTGCAGACGAGCACGTCGGCATTGCGGGTGCGCGCGATCAAGCCAGGGCGCGCCTCGATGCGGTGCGGATCCTGCAGCGCGTTGGTGGCACTGCTGACCTTGACTTTGTCGCCGCCAAGTTCCTTGGTCAGCGCTTCCCATTCCGGCTCGCAGGCCAGCACGTTCAGTTCGGCGTGGGCCGACGCCGACAGCAACGCGGCAGCGCCGACCAGCACGGATACAACAAATTTGCGGTTGAAGTTCATGGCGACTCCTTAAAACGCGTGGGCAGCATGGGCGCCCAGGCTCATGATGTACTGAACGAAGATCTGATTGTCGGTGACGCCCGGACGCGATCGGTCGCGCGCCAGTTGCAGGCGCAGGCGCGAGAATTCAGACGGGCTGTAGTCGAGCATGGCGCTGGTGCGCACCGGCGAAAAAGCGTCCAGCAGCGGCAAGCTGCCGGACAGGCCGATCGATGGCGTGCCGGAGGTGAGGCGGTCGTAACGCAGGCCGGCGCGCCAGTTCGGCACGAACTGATAGACGCCCTGCAGATACCAGCCCGACTGGGTGCTGTTGAAGCTGCCAGTGTCGGTGCCGTCGGTCAGGTTGCCCGTTTCCTTGCGGCGGAAGTATTCGCCCTGCAGCTTGAAGTTTTGCTGGGTCGCATTGCCGTTCGGCGCCCACTTGTAGATGGCGTCGGCAATCAACATGCGCGAGCTGCCGGTAAACGAGCCGATGTCGTCGAACTGGCGCTCGGCCGAACCGGTACGCAACAGCGACAGGCCGGCGCGCCAGCTGCTCGACGCCCCGATGTCGTCGCCGACGTGGGCGTACAAAGCGGCCGCGCCGATGCCGTTCTTGTTGCGCTCGTTGCCCGGGAAGCTGCTGCCGCTGCCCACTTCAACGCCGATTTCGACCAGCGTGTCGGTCGGCGCCAGCCAGGTTGCCTGCAAGCCGTCCGGCTTGTACTGGCCGCCGAGGAAGGCCTGGTACGCGAGTGGCGCGTCGACGAAGTCCCAGGTGTGGGCGTGCTTGTTGTTGAGGTAGCCGATCGAGGACAGGAAGCGGCCGGCCTTGACGTTGACGCCGCGGGCCAGGCCACGCGCCTGGACGAAGGCCTCTTCGACGCCGACCGTGTCCTCGCCCGACAGCGCAAACGTCAGCTGGCCGGAAAAGATCGGGTCGATGCTGGCCGACATCGTCAACTCCGATTCGCCCAGATTGAAGCCGCGCCGGCCTGGGCCGACTTCGCCGGCCGGCGGCAGGAAACCTTGCAGGCGATACTGGTCCGGATCCCGCGACAGGTTGGCGTAGGTGCCCCCGAGCACCAGTGCAATGCTTGGATTGAAGGCATTCTTGCCGGCCGGCGCAGCTGCGGCCACCGCGGCGGGCGCGGCCACCGCGGCTGCGGGCGGTGCCTGGCGGCTGGCCAGCGCCTCGTTCTGGGCCTGGGCAGCGGCGGACTGGGCATCCTGCAGGCGCTGTTCGAGCGACTGCAGGCGCGCTTCGTAGGACTCTTTCATTTCGCGGATCTGGGCGCGGATGGCGGCCAGTTCCTTGTCGTCGGCGGCCGATGCGGACCGCGGATTGAACAATGCGGCAGCGATCGCCGCACACAGTACAGTGGTTTTCAGCATGATGACAAACTTCCTCACAAATAGAATATGGCAACACGCAGCGCGGCAGCGCGCGGCGGCTCGAGTACAGGGCCGGTTCTATTCGAAGGAAGGTGGTGCGCGCGGCTGAAAGGCGCAGCGGGTGCGCGCGCAGCCGGGCTCGGTCGGGCTGGGGCCGGTGGCGCACGAGGCGCCGCTGTCGGCGATGAAGCAGCGTTGGCTACTGCCGATGCCGCCGGTGATCTGGGCAAAGCCGAGACACTTTTCACACGTCTGGTCCTGCGCGAAGGCCGACGAGACGCCGGCATCGTCATGCAGCCCGGCCTGGTGCAGCTGGGCAGCGCCGCCACCGTGGGTGCCGGCCCAATGCGTCATGCCGTGCGAAATCGCCATCTGCTGCGACAGCAGCAGCAACAGCGACAGCAGGATGCGGATGATCGATTGGCGGCTCATGGTGCCAATATTGTAATGCGATCAGCGCGCTGCTGCAGCTTTTTTTGCGCTGGCGTATTTTTCGAGGTAGGCCGGCACCTTCGCCGCGCTCAATTTATTGACCGACACCAGCAGCTGCGACTCGACTTGCCGCACGCCGAACGACTGGCCGAGGTGGCGGCCGATGTGGTTGAGCAGCTCGGCGCCAACCTCCGCATCCGACTCGGCCCGGTGAGCCGCGCTGCGAAAGCGGATGCCGAGCTGGCCCGACAGCAAGCCGAGCTTGTAGCTTGGCATGCCGGGAAAGATGCGCCGCGACAGCTTCAGCGAACAGACCAGCGCCTGGTGACCGGTCGCCATGCCGAGCCGCTCCGCCTCGGCCTTGAGAAACTTCTCGTCGAAGCTGGCGTTGTGGGCCGACAGCGTGTCGCTGCCGATGAACTCTAGCAGCTGCGGCAATACCTGGCGCACCGGCGGCGCATCGTCGACCATTTGCTGGGTGATGCCGGTCAGCGAGGTGATGAACGATGGAATGCGCGCATTGCAATTGATCAGCGAGACGTACCGTTCGGTCACGCGCCCGTCGACGATGCGCAGCGCCGCCACCTCGGTAATGCGGTCGCCCATCGCCGGCGACAGGCCGGTGGTCTCGAAGTCGAGCATGACGATCGGCTGGTCGAATACGCTCATGGCGCACCCGGACCGAATTTACGGACGGCATCGAGCGCCAGGCCTGAGCCGATGCTGCCGAACAGATCGCCTTCGACCTTGCGCGCGGCCGGCAACAAGGCGCCGATCCGTTCGCGCAGGGCGATCACGCCGCTCGAGCCGCCGGTGAAAAACACCGTGTCGACATCGCCGGCCGCAACGCCCGCATCGGCCAGCAATTTCAGCACCGTCTGGTCGACGCTGTCGATCAGGTGGCCGATGGCATCGTCGAATTCGTGCCGCTGCAAGGTGAGCGAGTGCGGCGGCGACAGGCGGTCGAGCTCGAGGCTGGCGCTGGCAGAGTCGGACAGCGCGATCTTGCCCTCCTCCACCTTCATCGCCAGCCAGTGGCCGGCGCGTTCGTCGATCAGGCGCTGCAGGCGGCTCAACTTTTCCGGCTCGCGGGCGTCGCGCACGACGTCGGCCAGCTGGGTCCAGGTTTTCTTGGTGTAAGCCAGATTGATGGTGTGCCAGGTCGCCAGGTTGAAGTAGTAGCTCGAAGGAATCTCGCTGGCGTTGGTCATGCGGCTGCCATAGCCGAGCAGCGGCATGACCGACGCCAGGCTCAGGTACTTGTCGAAATCGGTGCCGCCGATGTGCACGCCGCCAGTGGCGAGGATGTCGTCGCGCCGCTCGGCCTTGGCGGCGCGCTGCGGCGACAGGCGCACCAGCGAAAAGTCGGAGGTACCGCCGCCGATGTCGGCGATCAGCACCAGTTCCTCGCGCTCGATGCGCGACTCGTAGTCGAACGCGGCGGCGATCGGCTCGTACTGGAAGGCGACGTGCTTGAAACCGACCGCGCGCGCCACCTCGGCCAGCGTGTCTTCGGCCAGCTGGTCGGCGCTGCTGCTGTCGTCGATGAAAAACACCGGGCGGCCGAACACGGCCGAGTCGAACGCGTGGCCGGCGGCGTGCTCGCCGCGGCGCTTGACCTCGCCGATGAAGTGCGACAGCAGCATGCGAAAAGGCAGCGCGCGGCCGCCCACTTCGGTCTGGCCGTCGATCAGGCTGGTGCCGAGCAGGCTCTTGAGCGAGCGCATCAAGCGCCCTTCGTAGCCGGCCAGGTAGTCGGTCAGTGCCGCGCGGCCATAGCTGACTTCCTCGTCATCGGCGTTGAAGAACACCACCGACGGCAGCGTCGGTTTGCCATCTTCGAGCGCGAGCAAAGACGTCTGGCCTGGTCGCACCAGCCCCACCGTGGAATTTGACGTGCCGAAGTCGACGCCGCAAGCGTTGGCCATGTGACCCTTCATAGATTAAGGGGCGGTATGTTACCAGATTGAAGCGGACGCGGCGAATGGTTGTTGCTCAAAAGACGGATGTCAACAAGGGTTCGCTGTCAAGACGCGCAAATGCCAACCGTCGCCGTACTGACATATTATTTCATTCAGGCAATAATATAGGTTACACTTGCCGAATGACCATCACGCTACCGCCGCACAGCCACACCGTGGCCGATATCAAGGCATTGATCCGCCGCGAATCGCGGCGCGTGACGTCGTACGACGTCGCCATCGTCGCCGGCGTGTCGCAGTCGGCGGTGTCGCGCTGCTTCAAGCCTGGCGCCAGCGTCTCGAAAGCGACTTTCGCCCGCGTGATGCAGGCCGCCACCGATCTCGACTACACGCCGAACGCCGCCGCGCGCAGCCTCAATACGCGCCGCTCGAAGCTGGTCGCGCTGGTGGTGTCGCACATGGTCACGCTGCACTATCCGGAACTGTTGGCCGAACTGAGCCGCCAGTTCGCCCTGTTCGGCATGCGCATCTTGCTGTTTTCGCAGCCGCGCGGATCGGACCTGGGCGCGACCCTGGCCGAGGTGTGGCAGCACCAGGTCGACGGCGCGGTGGTCGCTGCGCATCTTTCCGGCACCCAGGCGGGCGAATTCGAACGGCGCCAGGTGCCGGTGGTGCTGTTCAACCGGCATCTGGGCGACGGCGGCGTCAGTGCCATCGTGTGCGACCAGGCCGGCGCCGCCCGTACACTGGCCAGCCGGCTGGCCGCTGCCGGCCACAGGCGTTTCGCGCTGATCGACGGGCCGGCGCGCTCGGCGATCGCGCAGGAGCGCATGCGCGGCGTGGCCGACCGGCTGGCCGAACTCGGCCTGGCGCCGCCGTTTCGCGTCAGCGGCGAACACGACTACGCCAGCGGCGCGCGCGGACTGCGCGAAATCATCGGACGCCTCGGCCAGGTGCCCGACGCCATCATCTGCAGCAACGACGCGATGGCGATCGGCTGCCTCGACACCGCGCGGCACGAATTCAAGATCGATGTCCCGGGCCAGCTGTCGGTGACCGGCTTCGACGGCAGCGGCCCGGCCGGCCGGCTCAGCTACAACCTGACGACGCTGCGCCAGCCGGTACCGCAGATGGCCCAGGCCACCGTGGAGATGCTGATGGACCTGATCGGCGCTGGCGGCGCAGCGCCGCAGCGGCGCACGTTTTCGGCCAACGTCATCGAAGGCGCCACCGCGCGCCTGGGGCCGGCGTGCTGAGGGGACAGGCGGCTGACTTGTGCAAGAGTTACGTCCGAACGATTCAAAAAGGCTAAAGACATCGCGAAGGCGGGATCCATACTTGCAGTGACCCTGCATCGGAAACAGGCCGGACCAGGCACCATTTCTGAAGAAACGTGCATCAGCATGCTAACGAAACCCAGCATCCATATCCCGACAGAGATTTGCCTCAAAGTGCTGCCGCCTTTCTCCGTTTTCACTGGTTTCGCTTCCTTTCTTATCGCGACAATCGGGATTTTGTCGACTTGTCCGGTAATACCTTCCGCGAATCGATTGGGGAACATCGATGCTCGCGCCGCCAGCTTTCAGGAAAATGACTGGTCGTGGTCATGTGCTGATTGGGGTACGCCACGGTACTTAACGGCCGCCATCCAAGTACGCTGCTTCTCGCCAAGTCTGCCCAGGCAATAGTAATCATGCCCGAGCTGATGGCCAGCTTCGATGCGCTCGATGTGTGATAGTCGATGTTTGATGGTAGCGCCATACCCATTTTGTCTTCAGCCCTGTCAAAATTGGTTTATGCTGACGCCTTGTCAAATCACAATAGACATTCAATGCGGCGTATCACCATCTCGGTCGATGAAGAGCTGGCCCAACAATTCGATCATCTGATCGAACGGCATGGTTACGAAAATAGGTCCGAAGCGTTCCGTGACCTATTGCGAGCTCGCATCGAGGAGGAACGTAAAGTTTCGCCCTATAAAGCGCTGCACGGCGTTGCCACCGTCACTTACATTTACAATTTTAATCAACGCGATCTCGCTGCACGGCTGGCCGCCCTACAGCATGACCACCACGATTTATGCGTATCGGCTACCCGCGTCATCCTCGATCACAATGACTGTTTGGAAACCGTTATCTTGCGCGGCAAGTTCCATGAGGTTGACGCCTTCTCTAAAGTGCTCATCGCTCAAAACGGCGTGCGACATGGCAGTGTGCACCTCGTGCCGCTGCAGCTGAACACGCCATCGCATGCATCACATCACCATCATCACTTCCTGCCAGGCTCCTGAGGTTAGAAGTTCGCGATCAGGTTGGCCCGGATCGCACGCGATTCGATTGGATGGAAATGCACATCGAACTTGCCTTCGGCGGCTTCGCCCGGCAGTCGTGATTCATAGGCGTAATCGATTGCTGAATCGCGCCGGTTGGTCAGGTTATACACTTCCACAGCCAACCGCAGCTTGGGCGAGAACTTATAGCCGACACGGGCGTTCACTGTGCCGGTCGCCTTTGAGCGAACGCTATCGTCTTCGATCAGCGGACGCGCCCCAAAATAGCGTAGTTGCAGCGCGCCGAACCACGGGCCGATGTTGTCGACAGTCAGTGCCAGTGAAGCGACGCCCTCAATGGAGCCCGGAATGTGCTGGCCAACGGGGTCGGCGTCGCGGTAACGGGTACGCGCATAGGCAACGTCGCCGTCAACGGTCAGCCACGATGCTAATTTGTAATAATTAGACAGCTCGAAACCTGTACGGCGGCTGGGCCGGCCAGTGTCGGCGGTTGACCCGGCGTCGCCGGCGAACAGCAACTCCGAGTCAGAATCGAGCCGATAAATCGCCAGGCTGCTCTGCAGGCCTTTGACAAATTCTGTGCGCGCGCCCAGTTCCATTCCGCGCGCGGGTACCAACGGCGCCTCACGAACGGCCGCGTTGTCCGGGTTTTTCGGGTCGACGCGAATGGTCGTGCCGCGCGCATCGTTACTGTGAAAGCCGCGCCCGAGATTGACGTAAAACTCCGTCTTCTCCCAAGGAGCGAAGATAAGACCAAGCTTAGGGCTTAGCTGCCGGTCGCTTGCCGTTCCTGAATTGAGGGCAAGATTACTGTCGACGTCGTTGTGATAGTCGTCACCGCGCACGCCGAGCACGCTACGAAACCATGGCGTCCATTTGGTGGCGTTTTGCAGATATATTCCCGCGCTACGCTGACGTACATGGTCCTGGCGCGTCGTTGCGAGCCGCACGCGCGCCTGGGTGTCGTACAGGCCATTATCGATATCGTCGCTTTGCAACTGCACACCAAATGTTGTCTCCGATGGATAGGCCAACAAGGTGTGCCGGCGTGAGTGGCTTGCGTTTAGCGCCACAGTAATGCGCCTGTCTGGCTGGCTGAACTGGTCGCCAGTGTCCGGATGGTCCAGGAAATACGTGAAGTTCGAGTACAGATCAAGCTGGTTGTTGAGAAGGTAGGCCTGCACTTTTGTGGAGGCATCATCGACCGCGCCTATCCATGATCCCGAGAAACTGTAGCGATGAGCCTTGCCGCCATCGGTCTTATCGATCGTGTCGAACCGGTTCTGCAGCAGACCACTGTCGATGGCACGTTGTGGTATCTGGTCGGTCGCATTCCAATGGGCTTTGTAGCCCATCAAACTGATGTTGAACCCGTTCGTCTCACTACCTTCGCTGTACCGGAGCACGCCGTTAATCTTGCGATATCCGTCTTTCTGAATGAAGGGACCATTATTGCGGAACAGCTCTAAGGCATATAGAAGATTTCCATTGCCAAGTTTGGGCGAGTCCGCAATCAAGGTGCGGGCGTAGCCATTCTCACCGATACCGATGCTGGCAATGCCTTGGGCCAGTGTATTGGTGTAGTTGACCGTCACCGCACCTGCCGAGGCGAAGTCGCCTTGCGCGGCACTATATGGGCCTTTCACATATTCCAGATACGACGCCAGCTCAGGAATCAAGAAATTAACGTCGGTCCAGCCTTGACCGTGGGCGTGCGTGCGCTGGTTTACCAGCATGCCGTCGATTGTGGTGCGCAAGTCTGTGCCGTGATCCAAGTTCAGACCGCGCAGATAAAACTGGTTTGCTTTGCCCTCGCCACTATGTTGACTGACAATAAGGCCAGGGGTCGCCTCCAACAATTCGCCGGGGCGATAAACGGTTCGCGCCTCAAGCTGCTTCTGCGGCACGACACCGGCGCTGGCAGCGTCGGCCGAACCTAACCGGGTCGGGCGCGAGCCCTCCACTACGACGGTGGGCACAGGATCGACATCGGTTGCCAGGACCGGTGAACTGAACAAACAGGCGAGAGCGATGCTCAGTGGCGTGCGTACGGCGCGAACGGTCATACAGTATCCGATCTATAAAATGTGACAAAGTAAGAAATCATCATACGCATGTACGTTGTTCACACGCCAACGGATTCATAACTTTCTATAAATATAGTTCTGCAAGAGCTCGATGGCGTCGCCGGCAGCCAACGAGACTACATTCTGTGGCTGCTTGCCGCCAGCGCTGCCCGAATCACCGATCCCGAGTCGATCCTCAACGGCGAGGCGATCAATGTCCTGGCCACGAAACTGCGCACGCCGCTGCGAGTCCAACTGCACCTGACCCTGCCACTGGAAGCGGGCTATCAGACCGGCGAGAAGCCCGTCCCGGCCGCGCTGGTGGAAACAGTGCTGTCGCGCCGGCTTAACGATCTGGAGCCTACCCTGACTCGCCATGGGTAAAGGCTGAAGGACATGGCCGAACAGTTTGACGCCAAGCCTGCGGAAATCCGCGCGCTGTTCAACAACAAACTGGAGCCGGCCCGCATTGCGGAGCTGCGCGACCGGATCATTGCCGCTGGCTTGCCAATCTGACCCTGTCCATGAAATCGGTTGCAGATAAACTTGGTTAGCGGCGATTGAATGCAGGTCGGGGCGGGTAAATGCAGGTTCATATCCAGCTTACGCTGGTTTGAGGTGGTCTTCAGCTGCATGATTGCTGACCGAGAATCGGCTGGAATGCTGGTCGGGCCCGTTTTAAATGCAGGTAACTACAATTAGCGCTGATGTTTTTTGCTGGCAGTCCGTGCAAGCTGGCGCAGCGCTCGGACGCCTGATCGCACGCAGGCGCGAGCGGTTATGCGACCGCTCACGCCCCCGGAATCAGTGGATGTGCAGCGTCTTGGCGCTGCCGCCGGCTTTCTTGGGCAAGGTCAGCTCAAGGATGTATTTGCTCCCTTGCAATAAAAGACCCTGGACTGGCCAGGCACTTCCCATCTTAAAAGCGCGATCCTTGGTTAATTTGACTTTTCTCAAGCTGCGCGGGCGAACTCATCGCGCTTTTCGCTGTCCACAGCCGGCGATCTGCGGCAGCGCTCAGGGGCCGAAAGCGCCGCCGGGAACGCCAGCGAAATGGCGCGCGAACCAAGCCACCGCTAAGGCGGCGGCAGCTTCGAGCGTGCCGCTTTCCTCGAACAGGTGGCTGGCGCCGGGAATGATGTCGATGCGCGCCTCGCAGCGCAATTCGGCCAGCGCCGCCTCGTTGAGCGAGATGACCTGCTGGTCGTTGCCACCGACGATCAGCAACGTCGGCGCGCGCACCCGTTCGAGCGCCGGCACGCCGGCCAGGTCGGGCCGGCCGCCGCGCGAGACCACCGCCGAGATGCTCTCGGGCAGCGCGGCGGCGACACGCAAGGCGACGGCAGCGCCGGTGCTGGCGCCGAACAGGCCCAGCGGCACGCCGGCGTAGCCGTCGACGCCGCGCACCCACGCGCACGCAGCTGCCAGGCGCGGCTGCAGCAGGCCGAGATCGAAACGCATGCGAAACTCGCGGTCTTCCTCGATGGTCAACAGGTCGGTCAGCAGCGTGGCGATGCCGGCCCGATGCAACTGCCGAGCGACGTAGTGGTTGCGCGGGCTCTTGCAGCCGCTGCCGCTGCCGTGGGCGAAGACGACGACGCCGATCGGGTTCGGCACCTCGCCGAAGATTCCTTCGAGCTGCACCGCGCCGGCGGCGATGCCGACCTCGCGCTCGGTGGCCGGCGTGGCTGGTCGGATCGACATCATGGTACTGGTCTCCTGAACGCGTTACGCGACAGCCAGGCGGCATCGCGCCAAGCTTAAAGAAACCAGTCTATCGGCCGATGGCCATTTCGCGGCTTGATCTTTATCAATCGCGCCGCGCTAGGCGCCGGAATACATCACCCGGTCCGCCTCTTCCTCGCGCGCCAGTGCGATCTCGCGGATGACGGCGCCGACGTCGGCCGGCGTGTCGGGTGCGGCGACATGGCCGGTCAGCGGCGTATCGGCCGTCAGCAGGCCGGCCTGGTAGATGTTCCAGATTTCTTCGCCGTACTGGCTGCCGATCAGCTCGGGCAGCACGGCGCCGAAGAAATTGGCCAGGTTGGTGACGTCGCGCTCGAGCATGGCGCCGGCCACCGAACTGCCGGCCGCATCGATCGCCTGCGGCAGGTCGATGATGACCGGGCCGTCAGCGTCGACCAGGATGTTGTACTCGGACAGGTCGCCGTGGATCACGCCGGCGCACAGCATCAGCACCACTTCGCGCAGCAGCGCGGTGTGGTACCGGCGTGCCAGCCCAGGCGTCAGCGGCACGTCGTTCAGGCGCGGCGCGGCGTTGCCGTCGGCGCCGGTGACCAGTTCCATCAGCAGCACGCCTTCGAAGCAGACGTACGGCGTCGGCACGCGCACGCCGGCCGCGGCCAGCCGGTACAGCGCGTCGACTTCGGCGTTCTGCCACACTTCCTCGGCCATCTTGCGGCCGTAGCGGGTCCCCTTTTCCATCGCCCGCGCCTGGCGGCTGTTCTTGACGCGCCGGCCTTCCTGGTACGCGACGGCCTGGTGGAAACTGCGCTCGTTTGCCTCCTTGTATACCTTGGCGCAGCGCACGTCGTCGCCGCTGCGCACCACGTAGACAATCGCTTCCTTGCCGCTCATGAGCTGGCGCGACACTTCGTCGATGAGGCCTTCGTCGACCAGGCTCTGTAGTCTTTTCGGTGTTTTCATGGATGGTGCGTGCAACGGCGCGTGGCAACCGTCGCTAACTTAATTTCCGGTGATGGGGTGGACTGGCCGGATGGCCGCCCAGCGTAACGAGCATTTTAACTCAGCGCCGGACTCGCCACGCCATACGCAGCCTCAAATTGCCCGCCGGCAAGCGCCTTAGAGATCGTTGCGCACGGTTGACGACATTTCACTAAAAGAATCAATGCCAAAGTAAATTTTCGGGATGCACACCCGCTAGGGTCAGCCATTTCATCGGCCGGCATCGGCCTGTCAATCACCACGACAATATGAAGCCAAACAAACTCCTGCCTGTCTTGCGTTCCGCGCGGCTGAGCAGATTCTACGGGGAACCGAATGAGTACGAATGACAGCAGCAACCGGATCAGCGCATTGATTGAGCAGCAGCAGGCAGCAATTCAGGCGGACTGGATCGCCAACCTCAAAAAAGTGATGGTACGCAGCGATGCCAGCTCCGAAGAGCAGCGCAAGCGCCATTGCAGCCAGTTCCTCGCCCTCCTTGCGCAGGCCACCCGCACCGGCGGCACCGACGACATCGACAGCCGCTCATGGGACGAAATTCGCGACATGCTGACCGAAATCTCGGCCGCGCGCGCCAAGCAGGGTTCGACCCCGAGCGAGACGGCAACTTTCATCTTCTCGCTGAAGCAATCGCTGTTCGGCACCATGCGCAACGAGCTCGGCAACGAGCCGGAGGCGCTGGCCGCCGCGCTGTGGAGCATCAGCACGCTGCTCGACAAGCTGGCCCTGTTTACGATCGAAGTATTCCAGAAGAGCCGCGACCAGATCATCGTGCGCCAGCAGCAGGAACTGCTCGAGCTGTCGACCCCGGTCGTGAAGCTGTGGCAAGACATCCTGGCGTTGCCGCTGATCGGCACGCTCGACAGCGCGCGCACCCAGGTGGTCATGGAAAGCCTGCTGCAAAAGATCGTTGACACCGGCGCCGCGATTGCCATCATCGACATCACCGGCGTGCCGACGGTCGACACGCTGGTCGCCCAGCACCTGATGAAAACCATCGCCGCGGCGCGACTGATGGGCGCCGACTGCATCATCAGCGGCATTCGCCCGCAGATTGCGCAAACCATCGTTCACCTGGGCGTGAACCTGGAAGACGTCGTCACCAAGGCCACGCTGGCCGACGCCTTCGTCGTCGCACTGGCACGGGTCGGCGCTTCGATCACACGCGCTTAAGGAATCACCATGGAACGTATTCCGATTCTGCGCATCGGCGACCTGCTGCTGGTGACGATCCAGGTCGACATGCACGACCGCCTGGCGCTTTCGTTGCAGGATGACCTGACCGAACGCATCGTCAGCGACGAGGCCAAGGGCGTGCTGATCGATATTTCGGCGCTCGACCTGGTCGACTCCTTTATCGGCCGCATGATCAGCAACACGGCGTCGATGGCGAGGGTGCTCGATGCCCAGACCGTGCTGGTGGGCATGCAGCCGGCGGTGGCGATCACGCTCGTCGAGCTGGGCTTGACATTGCCGGGCGTGAAAACGGCGCTGAACGTCGAACGCGGGATGGCGCTGCTCGGGAAGAGCTATTTGAAATGAGCGACCGTTCCGCGCCGTATACCACCGTGCGCTACGTATCGCCACTGTTGGAACCGGGCGCAGGGGTGACATCGCACAGCGTGATGCCGCTCACGACCGACGAGCAAGTCGTCGCGCTGCGCCGGGTGGTGCGCGAACGCGCCATCGAGCTTAAACTGAGCCTGGTCGACCAGACCAAGCTGGTGACGGCGGCGAGCGAACTGTCGCGCAACACCATCAAGTACGGCGGCGGCGGCGAAGTGCACGTTGTTTGCCTGGCCGACGGCTTTCGCCACGGCGTGCGGCTGGCGTTCGCCGACGACGGCCCCGGGATCGCCGACCTGGGCCTGGCGCTGACCGACGGCTACACCACCGGCGGCGGCCTGGGCCTGGGCCTGGGCCTGTCCGGCGCCAAGCGCCTGGTCGACGAGTTCGAAATTGATACCGAGCATGGGGAAGGCACCGTCGTTGTGATCGTAAAATGGAAACGTTAATCAGTTCGCTGCAATCGCATCATGCGTTCGCCATCAGCCATTCCAGCGATATCGCCGCGGCGCGCCGCGCCGGCCAGCGCATCGCCGACGAAATCGGCCTGGACGAGACGCGCTCCGGCCGCGTGGCGCTGTTGATCAGCGAAGCTGCCAGCAACATCCTCAAGCACGCCGGCGAGGGCCGACTGTTCCTGTCGCAGGCGTGTGTGGGCCAGGTGCGCGGCATCGACGTGCTCGCGTTCGACCGCGGACCGGGCATCGCCAACCTGTCGAACGCGCTGCAAGATGGCGTGTCCAGTGTCGGCACCGCCGGCACCGGGCTGGGGGCGATGCGGCGCCAGGCCGACGAGTTCGACGCCTACGCGCCGCGCGACAAGGGCGCCGCGTTCTTCATGCGGCTGTGGAACGGCGATGCGCCGCCCGACAAGCTGGCAGTGGGCGCCGTGTGCATCCCGATCGCCAGCGAAGACGAATGCGGCGACGCCTGGGCGATTGCCGAGTTGCGCGGCGGCGTGAGCCTGATGGCGGTCGATGGCCTCGGCCATGGCGCCGATGCGGCGACGGCGGCGCGCACCGCGCTGGCGGCGCTGGCGGCGCGCCCGGCGCTTGGTCCGGCCGCCCAGATTGACCACTGCCACCTGGCCATGCGCGCCACCCGCGGCGCGGCGCCGAGCGGTTGGCGCTGCAAAGCGGCGCCGAGCCGGACGTGCTGGGCAAGCAGTTCGACACCGCCATCATCACCGCGCGGCGCCTGATGGACAGCTGCGAAGTGAGCTACCAGGCCGACCATGCGCTGACGGTGTCGATGATAAAAGCGCTGCAGCCGGGCCAGCCGGTCGATCCCGACCACCTGGCCGCGCTGGGCGCACAGCTGGCGGCAAGTCCGGCGGCCACCAGCTTTTCGGAAGTACAGCAGCAAAACCAGGAACTGGCCGGCGCGCTGGGCGAACTGCGCGAACGCCAGGACGACCTGCTGGCGCTGACGCGCGAACTGGAAGACACCAACCGCGGCGTGGTGGCGCTGTACGCCGAGATCGAGGAAAAGGCCGAGCGCATTCGCAAGGCCGACGAAATGAAGTCGCGCTTCTTGTCGAACACCAGCCACGAACTGCGCACGCCGCTGTCGTCGATCCGCGCACTGGCGCAGCTGCTGCTCGACCGCATGGACGGCGACCTCTCGGTCGAGCAGGAACGCCAGATCATGTTCATCGCCAGCGCCGCCAACGACCTGTCGACGCTGGTCAACGACCTGCTCGACCTGGCCAAGATCGAGGCCGGCAAGGTGCAGATCTCGATCGCGCCGATCGACGTCGGCAATCTGTTCAGCGCCCTCAAGGGGATGCTGCGCCCGCTGGCGCAGAACCCGCGGGTGGAGCTGCACTTCATCGAGCCGGCCGAACCGGTAACGTTCATGTCGGACGACCGCAAGGTGGCGCAAATACTGCGCAACTTCGTCTCCAACGCGCTCAAGTTCACCGAAGACGGCGAGGTGGCCGTGCGGCTCGAAGCGCATCCCGACCCGGACATGATCCGCTTCGCCGTGACCGACACCGGCATCGGCATCAGCCCCGATCACCTGCACCTGATCTTCGAAGAGTTCAGCCAGATCGAGCATCCGCTGCAGCGCGGCGCCAAGGGCACCGGGCTTGGGCTGCCGTTGTGCCGCCAGCTCGCCGCGCTGCTCGGCGGCCTGGTCGAGGTTCGCAGCACTGCCGGTGCCGCCTCCACGTTTACCCTGACACTTCCCCGTCGTTCCGCACTCCAGCCAGAACGGACAGCATGACATGAACCAAGACATCCTGATCCTCAACGTCGACGACAATGACGGCGCGCGCTACGTCAAGACGCGCATCCTGCTGAACGCCGGCTTTCGCGTCGAAGAAGCGGCCAACGGCACCGACGCGCTGTTGATGGTCACGCGGGTGGAGCCGGCGCTGGTGCTGCTGGACGTCAAACTGCCCGACATCAACGGCATCGAGGTGTGCCGCCGCATCAAGGGCGATCCCGCCACCTGCGACGTGCTGGTGCTGCAAACGTCGGCCGCGCTGACCGGGCGCGACGACAAGATCCGCGGACTCGAAGGCGGCGCCGACAACTACCTGGCCGCGCCGATCGAGGCCGACGAGCTGGTGGCCAACGTGCGCGCCCTGCTGCGCCTGCAGCAGACCGCGCCGACCTGAAAAACAGCGAGGAGCGCTTCCGTCAGCTAGCCGAGAACATCGACGACGTGTTCTGGATGTTCTCGCTGACCGACGGCGCGCTGCTGTACGTCAGCGCCGCCTACGACGCCATGTGGGGCCGCGACGGCGCGCGCCTGGCCGAAGCGCCCGGCGACTGGATCGCCAGTGTCCATGCGGACGACCGCGCCGCGCTGCTGCAGCGCTGGGAAGGCCTGCGCGAGCACGGCGCCTACGACGAGGAATACCGCGTCGCCCAGCCCGATGGCGCCATGCGCTGGGTGCGCGACCGCGCCTTCGTCGTCAAGGACGCGATGGACCAGCCGTACCGCATCGCCCGCATCACCAGCGACATCTCCGGGCGCAAGGCGATGGAAAGCCGGCTGCGCGCGGCCGACGAGAACAAGAACGACTTCCTCGCTACCCTGGCGCACGAGCTGCGCAATCCGCTCAGCCCGATCCGCACCGCGGTCGAACTGTTGGGACGGGCCGGACCGGATGCGGTGTCGGTGCAGGGCAAGGCGCGCGCGGTGATTATTCGCCAGGTCGACCACCTGACCCGGCTGGTCGACGACCTGCTCGACGTTGCCCGCATCTCGGAAGGCAAGCTGACGTTGCGCCAGGAGGCGGTCGAACTCGACGGCGTTCTGAAGGCGGCGCTGGAGACGGCGACGCCTGGACTGCAGGCGCGCCATCACGCGATCGAGGTGACGGCGCCGGCGCAGCCGCTGTGGGTATGGGGCGACGCGGTCCGCTTGGCCCAGTCGATCGGCAACCTGCTGCACAACGCGGCCAAATTCACGTCGCCGAATGGCGCCGTGCGGCTGGTGGTCGACGTGGTGGCCGACGGGATGGTTCACATCACGGTGCACGACAACGGCATCGGCATCAGCGCCGAAAACCTGCCGCGCATTTTCGACATGTTTGCCCAAGGCGCCTTCGCGCCGGACCGCGCGCACGATGGCCTCGGCATCGGCCTGTCGCTGGTGTCGACGCTGGTGACGATGCACGGCGGCCGCCTGACGGCCAGCAGTCCCGGCATCGGCCTTGGCAGCGCGTTCACGATCGCGCTGCCGCTGATGCCGGCGCCGGCTGCGGCGACGCCGGCATCAGCGCCTTCTGCCGCCGGATTGCAGGGCGCCGGTTCGGCGCTGTCGATCCTGCTGGTCGACGACAACGTCGATTCGGCCGAAATGATGCGCGACCTGCTGGTCGCGCTCGGCCACACGGTCGAACTGGCGCACGACGGCGCCAGCGCGCTCGCCTTGGCGGCGTTGCGCACGCCAAACGTGATGATCCTCGATATCGGCCTGCCCGACATGGATGGCGCCGAACTGGCGCGCCGCCTGCGCGCGCTGCCGGCACTGGCGCACACGCGCCTGGTGGCGCACACTGGCTACGGCGCGCCGCACGACCGCGAAAAAACCAGCGAGGCCGGCTTCGACTTCCACCTGGTCAAGCCGGTTGCCATGGCCGACCTGCAGGCCGCGCTGCGCGCAACTTGACTGTTACGCCATGCGCGCGGGTGACCAGCGGCCCAACACAGCGCTAGCGCGGTGCGACGTCGTTTTAGAGTTCCACCACGTGCGCGAGCCACCGCGCCACGGTCGCCAGTTCATCCGGCGAAAAGCCGTCGCTGAGCCGGGCGTTCAAATTCTCGAGTACCTTCGTGGCCTGGTCCCTGGCGCGCTGGCCGTCTGGCGACAGTCGCAGCCGCGTCAGGCGGCCGTCGTCGGCGTCGGCGAAGCGCTCGACCAGATTTGCCGCTTCCATGCGCTTCGACAGGTTCGTCGCAGCGGCCGGCGCAACCTGCAAAGCCTGGGCGATCTCGCCGATCGGCGCACCGTCGCGCTTGGCCAGTAAGAACAGCATCCCCACCTGCGCCGAACTGACGCCGTCCCACGCCCCCGGCCGCGTTTCTATCCATCGCTGCACCACGCGCTGCGCACGATTGAGCAGCATGACAAGGCGAGGCGGGTTCCGAACTTTGCTCATCTGCAGTGCGCCAGCAACCAGTTCCCGACCAGGGGCCACAGCGTCGCTTCGGCGCGCTTGCGAAAGAACCCCATATGCCCGATCGCAGCGAGTCCCGCTTCGGCAGGCTTAATCTGCCGCCGCTCCACCTTCGCGTTGACCAGCGGCGCCGTCAACTTGTCGATGGCGACGCGGTTGGCCCATGGGTCGTCCTCGAAGCCCAACACCAGCAGCGGCAGGCGCACCATTGCCATGCGGCGCGCCGCGTCCATTTGCGGATCGTCGAAAAAATAGTTGGGCATCGTCGTCCAGCGGCTCCACTGCTGCATGACGCCGCGCGGCATGTCTTCGCCAAGGCCGCAATACGATGTGGTTCGCTGGTCATGGCTTCAATATATCGTTAACGTGTTAACGACTTAAGCATGATGTGGACGCGAGCTCAACGTCCTTGTTTGCAGGCGCCTGGCTGGCCGTCAGTCGTGCTGGTCGAAGATGATCTGCGCCAGCCACGATTGCGCCACGCATTTTCCGGACCGCTCGTCCGTTTCGATGCCGCTGATGGTGACGGTGCCATCGCCCATCCAGCGCACCACCGCGTCGCGCAGCGGCGGCAGCACGTCCCTTCCATCGTCGGTGCGGCGCAGGTACGCCGTCGACACGCTGCGCCGGAACTGCTTGTCGTGCTGGTCGCTCATGCTGAGCTTCCCGACGTGCACCGGCATTTGTGTCACCGCGCGGTTGCGCGCCAGCGGCCGACCGCAATCCTCGAACATCTGAGCCACTTTCACCAACATGCCGCCGCCATGAAACACTGTATATAAACACAGTATAGCGTAATCGACTCAGTGCAGGTCAATCGCCGCACACAAAAATTATGGGGCGCCGAATATACAGCTCACTGCCGATGCATCGTCGGCGCGCTTGACCGATTGCTGGCCAGTGTCGCCACGGTCGGCTTCGAAGGCGCGCAAGGAATCGAGCGCCGGCGCCAGGCCTTCGTGCAAACACCACTGCACCAGGCTATCGAGCGAGCGCAAATTGTAGGTATCGTAAATGCGCGAGAAGCCGTCGGTCATCGCCAACAGCATCGATCCCGGTTCGGCCTGCGCGGTGATGCGGCGCGCCTGGAATGGGCCGCGCGGCGCTGGGCACAGCACCTGGGGCGCCGGCGCCGCATGCTGGGATTCGCGGCGCGAGCGCAGCATCGGCATCAGTGCCGCCATCCGGTGCGCCGGATCGGTCACCCCTGCCCGCTTGAGCCGTTCCATCTCGACCTGCAGCACCAGCTCCTGCGGGTTGCTGAACGGGTCGAGGTCGACGATTCGGCCGTCGGGACCGCGCAGGATCGCCTTGCAGTCGCCGAGACAGTACAAGTCGAGCGTGGCCCCGGCGGCGTGTTCGGTCACGCGCACCCACGTCATCGCGGCGATCGGATATGCATATAGCGGCATCGACGCGGCCTGCGCACGCGGGACAAATTGCGAGCGCATCGCGTCCGCCGCCGTCGCCACGCTGTCTTCCTGCGACCGGTCGGTGCGGATCGACTTCCGCAACGCCGAAGAAAACTTCGTAACGAACCAGACAACGTCGCTGCCATCCGGGTCGATGTAGTCGCGGTCGGCGACCGACGTGCCGCCATCGATGATCACAATATCGGTGCAATGCTCGCCATGAAAGACCGCCACCAGGTCCTCGTTATGGCCACCCGTCGCCGCTGATACCTGCTCAATTTTCATCTTGGTCGTCTTCGTGTGTGCAGCGCAGAATCGCCGAAAGTGGCAATCAGCGCGACTTGCAGGTGGATGTCATTGGCGTGGCCTGTTATTAAATGCGACCAACAAGACTAAAACGATATCACAGGGAAGAGCTAGGATGCCGATAAGTAAGACAATCTGTATTACCCCCGCTGGTGCGCGGTTAACCTATCGCCGCAATTTCATCGCCGTGCAACAGCGCGTGCGCTTGCGTGACATCCGACACGTTGCCGGCCGTGCCGATCAGGGTGTGCACGAGGCCCGACGCCGCGTCCACACCAAAGTGCGCTTTGAGCCCGAAGTGCCAGTCGTTCCCCTTATTGGAATGGTGCAATTCCGGGTCTCGTTTGCCGTCTTTGTTCTTGGTCGACGGCGACGCCGCGACGCGCGGTTAGTCGCCGCTCTATAATTCCACGGCTATCGGCCCTCTCGAATTTCTTCGAAATCGTCGCTGTTGCTTATGACCGCTGGCGCATGGAAGACCTATTAACGATGGCGAACGATGACGGCGTAACGCCGCCGCATATGTTTCATTTGGGCAAGTCTATAAGGATATGTAGGCCGCCGTCGAGCATTTCGAAGAATTGCTTTCGAATGGGCGGCTGGTGCATTCGAACCATCCGGTGTCGAATTGGTGCGCGAATTACGCAAGTTAAACGGCCGCATGGTTGCGCAGGTGTTTGGCCCGTCGTAATTTCTTGCCGGGTTTGGGGCATATTCGCGTTTTGGCGGTGAATGTAAATAGCGATTGAAGTTGCTCGGACCTGATTATGTTCTTGCCTCAGCGTTTCCCAGCACCATCCATTTTGGACACGGTCTCGTCTGTGCCATGGCGACTGCCAGTCGCGGGACCATGGCGGCCATATCAGCGCGGCGATTGAAGCGGTATTGGACCTCGGCGAGATAGCGCCGGGCGTACTTCGCAAATTTAAACGCGTGATGAGTTCCGGACAAGGCTGTTTTCAGGTTACCCAGCAAGACGTTGAGCCATTTGAAGGGCTCGATCTCCGTGCCCGCCTTGCCGCGTGGCGCAAGCACCACCTTGTGCGTGTATCCCAGTCGGCTGAGCACTTCGAAACCCAATAGTCCGTCCGACACCACGCAACTGCCGGGCGCCACGGCGAGCTTCGCCCAAGGCGTCAGCGCGGCGAACGAGAAGCCGGCGACCGGATCAAAGCGCACGCGTTGGGGCCGCCCTTCGCGCATTTCGACGGTGGCCACGAAGGCCACCTTGTTCGACGATCCGCGCCCTGGGCCACCTCCAACGCGTTCGCCGCCCAGATACGCGTCATCGACCCGGATATCGCCACTGAGCGGGCGATCGGCCTCGCGCTGGGCCATCACTTCCATCAGCTTGTGCTTGAGCAGCCATGCGGCCTTCCAGGAGACGCCCAGCTGTCGCATCAAGGCCAGCGCTGCGATATTCGTCTTCGACTGCGTCACCAGATAGATCGCCAAGTACCACTTCGTCAACGGCAA
>NZ_JAFCWM010000035.1:0-39374 GCF_049897565.1 Massilia sp. TWR1-2-2
CCCGAACAGGACCGTGAAACGATATTACGCCGATGATAGTGCTGCAACCAGTGTGAAAGTAGGTTATCGTCAGGCTAGTTATAAGAGAAAAACCCCAGCAGAAATGCTGGGGTTTTTTTCGTTAAGCTGTTGAAATAATGTCAAAGCTATTATTTGCGGAAGATAAATGGCATCGAAGATAGCGCGAGGACCCCTGCTGGTGGCCGCCGCTTTGCTCGGCACCGGTCACGCTCGCGCACAGACTACTGCCTCCGCCGCAGAATTGGTGGATGCGTTGAACCGTGTTTTCGGGACACGGCGACATGCGCGGGCCAATCATGCCAAGGGTCTTGTGGTTAGCGGTAGTTTCCGCCCCAGCCGTGACGCTGCGCTGGTGACGAAGGCGGTGCACTTGCAGCCTGCCCAGGCGCCCGTTAAAACAACGGTACGCTTTTCCAATTTCGGCGGTAATCCTCATGTCGCGGATGGCGACCCTGGTGCCGCGCCGTATGGCATGGCGATCAAGTTCGCGCTTTCCAACGGCGAAGAGACCGATATCGTCATGCATTCGTTCAATGGCTTCCCGTCGCGAACGACCAATGAGTTTCGCGATTTCCTCACCGCCTTGGCGAAAAGTCCGGCGGGCAGCCCTCAGCCTTCCCCGCTGCAGCGGTATGCCGCGACGCATGAACGGGCCAGGTTCTTCCTCGATGCGGTCAAACCGGCGCCCGAGAGCTTCGCCTCGCAGCCTTACTTTGGCGTGAACACCTTCAAGTTCATCGACGCCGCCGGCGCGGCGCGCTATGGGCGCTACCGTTTCGTCCCTGACGCGACCCGCTACCTCGCCCAGGCAGCCAAACCAGGCGGCCCGCCGATTATCTGCACACTGAACTGCGCAAACGGCTTTCGCATGCGCCCGTCGCCATGAAGCTGCTGCTCCAGATGGCCGAAAAGGGCGATGCGCTGGACGATCCGAGTGTGGCCTGGCCCGAGCAGCGCCGGCTTATCGAGCTCGGCACGTTGACAATCAATGCAGTCGCCGGGGATAGCCCGGCGGCCGAGCAACGCTTGTCGTTCTTCCCCGATGATCTGCCGGACGGTATCGAAGTGCAGGATCCGATGCTGAAAGACCGCACCAAGTCGTACGCCGAATCGCTGAAGCGGCGTCAGCAATAACTGCGGCAGCGGCCCCCGACGACTACGTCGCCACCCGCGCTTCCTCCGGCTGCGCCACCTTGGCACCCCTGCTAATGCTCTCGCCGTCCTCGCGCCGCAATCCCCAGAACGCCAGCGACGACAGGATCGTCACCACCGACAGCGCGACGAAGGCGCTGTGCAGCGCGGTCGTGACCATGCCGCGGTTGGTTTGCGGAATATCGCCGAGGAACCAGCCTGCGACCAGGGTGCCCGCCGCCAGGCCAAAACTCATCGATAACTGCTGAAACGAACTCGAGATGGTGCTCGCCATGCTCGAGTCTTCCGGCGACACGTCCGCATACGCCAGGGTATTCATGCTGGAGAACTGCAGCGAATTGAAAAACCCCTGCATCAGACCGAGCATGACGATCAGCGCCAGTGGCGAACCAGGCTTGATCAGCGCAAACAGGCCGATCGTGATGCCGATGAACACCGTGTTGACGATCAGGATCTGGCGGTAGCCGAAGCGGGCCAGCAACCGCGGTGAAATCAGCTTCATGCCCATCGCCGCCAGTGCGGTCGGCATCATCAGCAGGCCCGACTTCCATGCCGGCAGGCTCAGCCCGATCTGATACAGAAGCGGCAGCAGGAATGGCAACCCGCCGACGCCCAGGCGCGTGACGAAGCCGCCCAGCACGGCGACCCGGAAGGTGCGGATCCGCAGTAGCGTCAGGCGCAGCAGCGGAAATTCGATCCCGCTCGCGTGCCAGCCATAGGCAACGAGCAACGCCATCGACACCACCAGCATGAAGGCGGCGGTAGTCGGCTCGAGCGTGTGCTCGCCGAAAATTTCAAGCAGCCAGGAAAGCAGCGCCGTGCCGCAGCTAAACAGGATGAAGCCGACAACGTCGAGTGGGCGCCGCTCGGTGCCGCGATAGTCGGGCATGTAACGGAACACGAGGTACAAGGCAACCAGTCCGACCGGCACGTTGACAAAGAAAATGGCGCGCCACGACACCCAGTGCACGATCAGGCCGCCGACAGTTGGCCCCAGCAGCGGTCCGATCAGGGCCGGAATGATGACGAAATTCATCGCGCCGAGTAATTCTGCCTTGGGGAAAGTACGGATGATGGCGAGTCGGCCAACCGGCATCATCATCGCGCCGCCGATACCCTGCAGCAAGCGCGCGGCCGTCATCATCGGCACGCTTTGCGCGAGGCCACACAGCACGGAGGCAAAGGTGAAAATGGCGATGGCGATGCCGAACACGCGGCGGGTGCCGTAGCGGTCGGCCATCCAGCCACTGACGGGAATGCCGACGGCCAGGCTGAGGATGTAGCTGGTAACGACCGACTTCAGGCTCAGCGGCGTGACGTGCAGGCTCGCGGCGATGCTGGGAATTGCGGTGTTGACGATGGTGGCATCGAGCTGTTCCATGAACAGCGCGGTTGCCACCACCCACGGCAGATACTTCTTGATGGCGGTATCGGTCATCGGTCCTCTTGCGTCACAAGGCGCAACAGGTGCGCCGAATCCGATTGTCACATAAATCAGATGACGGCGAGGTCAACCGGACACGCCCCTGTCAGAAGCGGTATGCCGCCTTCAGCACGAAAAAGTTGACGCCGCTGTTCGGCTTCTTGAAGCCGCCGTTCGAGTAATGCTGGATCCTTGCGCTCAATTCCCACTTGTTGGGGAGCGCATAGCCCGCGCCGATGTGGTCGGCAAACTGGAACGCCGTCGATAGCCGGTTGTCGTCGTTGTCATACAGTTGCGAGAACAGGCTGACGCCGATGCCGGCTTCACCGAACCAGCCCAGCTTGTCGGCGCGCTCGTAGCGAAACACCGGGGTCAGGCCGATCACCGTGATGTTCTGGTGCTCGCCGCTGCGGTTCTGATACTTGTTGCCGCGCCACTGACCCAAGTTGGCATCCCAGTAGCCCGACAGATGGTAATTGTTCGACACGAACCACTTGCGATCCCAGTTCGACTGCGCGCTGATGCGCACCATCTGCACTTTGCTGCCGCTGCCCACTTCCACCGCGGCCGAGTCGAACGACGGCGCCGCCGCGAAAGCGGCCGGCAATGCCAGCAGGGCGCCAACGGCCACGACCGGCTTCAAAAATTTCATATTCAGGTACATATACCGCTTTCGTCAAAAGGTGTAATTTCATCAAGCACAGGACATTGTACCGGGTTGGAAAATCGGCGCTGTCGGCCGCCACGTTACAATCGGAGCACAACACGATTCGATCAAAGGAGCTCGCCATGACACCACCGACCATCGCCTTTCTCGGCATCGGCCTGATGGGCAGACCGATGGCGTCGCGCCTGGCCCGCGCCGGCTTTCCGGTACGCGCCTGGAACCGCACCGCGGCCAAGGCCGAAGCGCTGCGGGCCCTGGGCGCCTCGCCGCAGCCGGAACTGGCCGGCGCTGTGGCAGGCGCCGACATCATCATCTCGATGCTCGAATCGGGCGCCGCCGTCGCGGCCGTCATCGACGCCGCGCTGCCGTCCCTGAGCGCGGGCGCCTTGTGGATCGACATGAGTTCGACCCAGCAGGGGGAAGCGCTCGCCTTCGATCAACGCCTGCAAGCGGGCGGCGTCAGCTTCGTCGATGCGCCCGTGTCGGGCGGCGTCGTCGGCGCCGAGGCCGGCTCGCTGGCAATCATGGCCGGCGCCAGCGTGTGCGATTTCGCGCGGGCCGAGCCGGTCTTGCAGGCGATGGGCAATCCAACCCTGGTCGGGCCGGTCGGCAGCGGCCAGGTTGCCAAGCTGTGCAATCAGCTGATCGTCGGCGGCACGCTCGACATCGTTGCCGAAGCGCTGCTGCTGGCGCAGGCCGCCGGCGCCGATCCGGCCGCGGTGCGCGCGGCGCTGCGCGGCGGCTTTGCCGAGAGCCGTATCCTCGAAGTGCACGGCCAGCGCATGCTGGAGCGCAATTTCATGCCGGGCGGGCAAGTCAAAAGCCAGTTGAAAGACTTGCGCAACGTGCTCGTGGCCGCCGCCGATGCCGGCGTGGTGCTTCCGCTGGCCGCCCTCGTCACCGAGCACTACAGCGCTATCGCCGACGCCTACCTCGGCGCCGACCAGTGCGCCACGCTGCTTGCGCTGGAAAAGGTCAACCCGGGCCACCGGCTGGGCGACGGCCCGGACCAGTTGCCCTAGCCGACGGGCAGGCTCATCTCCGCCAGGCGCACCCAGTAGCTCGCGCCGATCGGCAACAGTGTGTCGTTGAAGTCGTAGCTGGCGTTGTGCAGCTGACACGGTCCGAGCCCGTGCCCGCCTTCGCGGTGCGCGCCCTCGCCATTGCCGATGAACACGTAGCAGCCAGGCTTGGCCTGCAGCATGAAGGCGAAATCTTCCGCGCCCATGGTCGGTTCGACATTCGTGTCGACCTTGCCGGCGCCGGCCACCGCGCGCATCGCCTCGATGGCGAACGCGGTCTGCTCCGGGTGGTTCACCAGCGGCGGATAATTGCGCTTGAAGCCGAATTCGACGGTGGCGCGAAATCCGGCCGCCGTGTGCGAGGCGATTTCTTCCATGCGGCGCTCGATCAGGTCCAGCACCCCGGTGGTAAACGTGCGCACGGTGCCGATCATCACCGCTTCGTCGGGAATGACGTTGGTGGCGCTGCCGGCATGGATCTGCGTGATCGACAGCACCGCGGTGTCGAGCGGACTTTTTTCGCGCGAGATAACCGTCTGCCAACTCTGTGCGATCTGCACCGCCACCATCACCGGGTCGACGCCCTTGTGCGGCTGCGCCGCGTGGGCGCCCTTGCCCTTGACGACGACGCGAAATTCGTTACTGGACGCCATCATCGGCCCGGCGACGACGCCGAAGCTGCCCGCTTCCATGCCGGGCCAGTTGTGCATGCCGTACACCGCGTCCATCGGAAACTGCGCGAACAGGCCATCTTCAATCATCTTGCGCGCACCGGCGCCGCCTTCCTCGGCCGGCTGGAAGATCAGGTACACGGTGCCGTCGAAATTGCGGCTGGTCGCCAGGTGGTGAGCGGCGCCGAGCAGCATCGCCGTGTGGCCGTCGTGGCCGCAAGCGTGCATTTTGCCGGCGTGGCGCGACGCATGGGCAAAGCTGTTTACTTCATGCATCGGCAGCGCGTCCATGTCGGCGCGCAGGCCGATCGCGCGCGCCGACGTGCCGTGCTTGATGATGCCGACCACGCCGGTGACGCCCAGGCCGCGCACCACCGGGATGCCCCATTCGGTCAGGCGCGCCGCCACCACGTCGGCGGTGCGCTCTTCTTCATAACAAAGTTCAGGGTGCGCGTGCAGGTCGCGCCGGATCTGTTCGAGCTCCGCTTGAAACGCAATAATTGGTTCAACGAGGTTCATCTTGTTCTCCTGGAATGCATGACTGCCAATGCCATTGTAGAACTATTGTAGCCCTACTCGTCATTGGAAGACCAGCTTGTGACGACGGGCACTCTTTTGCGCTGGAATTCGTTTAAAGTAGGGGTTTCATTCCTTCGTTTCTGGCCCCCTCGATGACGACCAAACAAGTGCGCGCCACCTGCCCGCACGACTGCCCCGACACCTGCGCCTTGCTCATCACCGTGGAAGACGGCGTCGCCACGGAAGTGAAGGGCGATCCGGATCACCCGACCACCGCCGGCGTGCTGTGCACGAAGGTCGCCCGCTACGCCGAGCGCACCTACCACCCCGAGCGCCTGCTGCACCCGATGCGCCGCGTCGGCAAAAAAGGCGAGGGCAAGTTCGAGCGCATCAGCTGGGACGAGGCGATCGACACGATCGCCCAGCGGCTCGGCGAGATCGCCGCGCGCGCCCCGCAGGCGGTGCTGCCCTACAGTTATTGCGGCACCATGGGACTGGTGCAGGGCGAGTCGATGTCGTCGCGCTTTTTCAACCAGCTCGGCGCCTCGCACCTGGACCGCACCATCTGCGCGATGGCCGGCGCCACCGGCTACCGCTACACCATCGGCGCCTCGATCGGCACCGACCTCGAACAGTTCCAGGACGCGAAGCTGATCATCATCTGGGGCGGCAATCCGATCGCCTCGAACCTGCATTTCTGGACCCGCGCGCAGGAAGCGAAGCGGCGCGGCGCGCGCCTGATCGCGATCGATCCGTACCGCTCGCTGACGGCCGAAAAATGCCATCAGCATATCGCCCTGCTGCCCGGCACCGATGCCGCGCTGGCGCTCGGCATGATGCACGTGCTGATCGCCGAGAACCTGGTCGACGACGACTACATCGCGCGCCACACCCTCGGCTTCGACCAGCTCAAGGAGCGTGCCGCCGAATGGCCGCCCGAGCGCGCGGCGCAAACATGCGGCATCAGCGCCGATGAAGTTGTCGACCTCGCGCGCGAATATGGCCAGGCCGCGCGCCGCGGCGAGCCGGTCGCCATCCGCGTCAACTACGGCGTGCAGCGCGTGCGCGGCGGCGGCATGTCGGTGCGCACCATCGCTTGCCTGCCGGCGCTGGTCGGCGCCTGGCGCCACGCCGCCGGCGGCATCCAGCTGTCGACCTCCGGCTCGTTCCCGGCCAACCGCACCGCGCTGCAGCGCCCCGACCTGCAAAAGCAGCCGGTCCGCACCATCAACATGACCACCATCGGCGACGACCTGCTGAAGGGCGCCTCGCCCGAATTCGGCCCGAAGATCGAAGCGGTCATCGTCTACAACGCCAACCCGCTGGCGATCGCGCCCGATTCCGACAAGGTCATGCGCGGCTTCCTGCGCGAGGATCTGTTTACCGTCGTGCTCGAGCACTTCCAGACCGACAGCGCCGACTACGCCGACATCCTGCTGCCGGCCACCACCCAGCTCGAACACGTCGACGCCCACCTCGCCTACGGCCACCTGTACATGATGGCCAATAACGCGGCCATCGCGCCGATGGGCGAGGCCAAGCCGAACACCGAGATCTTCCGCCTGCTGGCCGCGCGCATGGGCTACGACGACCCGTGCTTCCGGCAAAGCGACGACGAGCTGGCGGCCCAGGCTTTCGACAAGAGCCACCCGCGCGCGATCCACTTCGACTGGGAAGCGCTCAAGCAGCGCGGCTGGCAAAAGCTCGACATGCCCGACGCGCCATTCGCCGACGGCGGCTTCGCCACGCCGTCCGGCAAGTGCGAGTTCTATTCGGCGTCGATGCTGGCCGACGGCCACGATCCGCTGCCGACCTATACGCCGCCGTACGAGTCAAGCGCGTCGAACCCCGAGCTGGCCAGCCGCTATCCGCTGGCGATGATCTCGCCGCCGGCGCGCAACTTCCTCAACTCCACCTTCGTCAACGTCAAGAGCCTGCGCGGCGCCGAAGGCGAACCGCACCTCGACATCCATCCCGCCGACGGCGCCCACCGCGGCATCGTCGACGGCGACATGGTGCGCATCTTTAACGACCGCGGCTCGTTCGTGGCCAAGGCGCGCGTCACGTCCAAGGCGCGCGCCGGCCTCGTGGTCGGCCTGTCGGTGTGGTGGAAAAAGCTCGCCAGCGACGGCAAGAACGCCAACGAAGTGACCGGCCAGCGCCTGACCGACATGGGGCGCGGACCGACCTTCTACGACACCCTGGTGCAGGTCGAAAAAGCTGCGGCGGTGCAGCCATGAAGCGCCTGGCATTGTCGCGGGGAACTAAGTGCGTGCTGATGGCCGGCCTGGCCGCGGAGCTGCTGGCCGGCTGCTCGACCATCAACTACTACTCGCAGGCGGCGCACGGCCAGCTGGCGCTGCTGTCCGATTCGCGCCCGGTCGACGACTGGCTGTCCGACCCGGCCACCAATCCGAAGCTGCGCACGCGGCTTGCGTCCGCGCGCCAGATCCGCCAGTACGCGGTCGAGCACCTCGGCCTGCCCGACAACCAGAGCTACAAGAACTACACCGCGCTGACCCGGCCCTACGTGGTGTGGAACGTGGTCGCCACGCCGGAGCTGTCGCTGGCGCCGCTGCAGTGGTGCTTCCCGGTCGCCGGCTGCGTCAATTACCGCGGCTATTACGGCAAGGACGACGCCCAGGACTATGCCAGCGAGCTGCGTGCCCAGGGCCACGACGTCCAGGTCGGCGGCGTGTCGGCGTATTCGACGCTGGGCTGGTTCAACGACCCGCTGATCTCGACGTTCATCAACTATCCGGACGCTGAACTGGCGCGCCTGATTTTCCACGAACTGGCGCACCAGGTGGTGTACGTGGCGGGCGACTCGCAGTTCAACGAGTCGTTTGCCAGCGCGGTGGAAGAAGCCGGCGTCGAACACTGGATGGAGCGCTTCGGCAATGCGGCGATGCGCGAAAACTACGCCAGGTACACGGCGCGCAAGCAGCAGTTCCTGCAGCTGCTGCTCGACTGCCGCCGCGCACTCGAACGCAATTATGCATCGAGCATCAGCGACGCCGACAAGCGCGCCGGCAAGGCGCGCCTGTTCCGCCAGCTGCGGGACGACTACCTGGTGCTCAAGGAGAGCTGGGGCGGCTACGCCGGCTACGACCGTTTCTTCGCCGAGCCGCTGTCGAACGCCCACCTGGCGTCGATCGCGACCTACAACGATTTCGTGCCCGCCTTTCGCGCGCTGCTGGCGCGCGAGCGCAGCTTCGGCGGCTTTTACCAGGCGGTGCGCCGCATCGCCGACCTCGATCGCGGCGAGCGGCACCGGCGCCTGAAGACGCTCGGCGGCACCATGGCGGGACTGTAAGGACCGGCGCGGCGCCTTGGCGCGCCGGTCAGTACAGCAGTTGTACCCAGTGCTGGTAGATCGGCAGGCCAATGAGCACGTTGACCGGAAACGTGATGCCAAGCGCGGCGAGCATCGCCAGTCCAATATTGGCGTTCGGGATGGCCGCCCGTATCGCTGCCGGCGCGGCGATGTACGAGGCGCTGGCAGTCAGTGCGGCCAGCACGACGGCGCTGCCGGCCGGCAGGCGCAGCGCCAGCGCGGCAGCGATGCCGACCCACGCCAGCGCAAACGGCATCGCAACGGCGAACACCATCAGGCGCCAGTGCTTCCATGGCAGCGGCGAGCAGACCTTGGCGGTACACAGTCCCATCTCCAGTAAAAACAGCGCCAGCATCGTCTTGAAGCCATCGAGCAGCACAGGCGTGAGCGAGGCAAGCCCGATCGGGCCGTACGCATAGCCGATCAACACGCCACCGCCGAGCAGCAACACGCCTCGGCTGGTCAAGGCCTCGCGCAGGATGCCGCCGCCGCCGGCCTGGCCGCAACTGCGGCGGTGGTACCACAGCATCACCACGATGGCCGGCAGCTCGAGCATGACGAGGTGCAGCGTGGTCTGTGGATTGACCGGCAGGCCGGATCGCTCGACCAGCGTCAGCACGACAGCGAAGGTGCCTGCGCTCACCGAGCCGTAGTGCGCGGCGATGCTGGCCGCGTCGTCGAGCCCCAGGCCGACCCACTTGCGCAAGATGGGATAGCACGCCAGCGGCAGCACGGCGCCAAGCGCGGCCACCGACAGCAGTTCGACCATCATGCCCACTTCAAACTTGCCATGCAGCGCCATCCCGCCTTTCAGGCCGAGCACCAGCATCAGCAAGATCGACAGCGTGTCATAAATCGACTGCGGAACCTTCAGGTCTGACTTGACCAGCCCCGCCAACAGCCCGAGGGCGAAGAATGCGATCACAATATCCGGCATGCAGCTCTTTCGTCGATGCGTATCAGGACCGACAGTGTGGCGCGGCACGCCCATATGTCATAATAAATTGTTTGCCACGCATCCATTGACGATCATCTATGAATATCCGACACCTGAGCTTCCGCCTGCTGCAGGTCTACATCCAGACGGTCAGGTCAGCCAGCATCTCGGCGGCGGCGCGCGCGTTGCACCTGACGCAGCCGACCGTGTCGCTGCAACTGAAAAAACTTGCGGACGAGGTCGGCGAAGCGCTGTTCGTCAGCCGCGACGGGCGCATGGTGACGACGCCTGTCGGCGACGAGCTGTACCGCGCTGCGTGCGACGTGATCGGGCGCTTCGACGATTTCAACGGCTTTCTCGACCACGCCCGCGGCGGCCACTCCGGCACGCTCAGTATCGGCATTGTCACCACGGCAAAGTATGTGGTGCCGCGCATCCTTGGCGGGTTCTACCGTCAGTCGCCAGGCGTCAACGTAACGCTCAACATCGGCAACCGCGCCCACATCCTCGATCGCTTCGCCCGGCAGGAAGACGACTTGTACGTGTTCAGCCATCCGCCCACCGGCGCCAGCGTGCAGGCCAGGCGCATACTCAGCAATCCCTTGCAGGTCATCGCGCCGCTCGAGCACTGGAGCGCCGGCCTGCGCCAGCTGTCGTTCGAGCAGTTGCGCGGCGAGCGCTTCCTGATCCGCGAGCCGGGCTCGGCCACCCGCATGATGCTCGAGGCGTGGCTCATCGGCCATGGCCTGGAACTCGGCGCGACGATGCAGATCGAGAGCAACGAAGCGATCCGCCTGGCCGTCGCCGCTGGCCTGGGCCTGTCGGTGATTTCGGCCCACACGCTGCAGGAAGGGCGCGAGCGGCTCGCCGTGCTGCCGGTCGACGGCTTTCCGCTGGAGAGCAACTGGTACCTGGTGTGCAGGAAGGACCGCCGCCTCCAGCAAGCGGCCATGCAGCTGATCGGTTTCATGGCCGGCCATTTGCAGCATTGCGTCGATCCGGCCCTGGTGGCGCCGGACATCGCCACCTTGGCGCAGTACTTCTCGAGCGGCGCTGTTGCCGGGCACGAACGGAGACGACTAGAATAGTTGCTCCAATTGCAGCAAAACCCTTGCGTCCGAGCGTCCGCCCCGATAGCATCGTTGGGGAAACAACCATGCAGGTTCCGGATACCGGCGCCCATAACGATAACGATAGAGACAGAAGGCACCCAGATGGATAAATTTTGGCTGAAATCCTACCCCGCCGGCGTGCCGGCGGAAATCAACCCGGACCAGTATAGTTCGCTGGTTCAGCTGCTGGAGGAATCGTTCGTCAAGTTCGCCGACCGTAACGCCTATGTCTGCATGGACAAGTTTCTCACCTACGCCGAACTCGATGCCTACTCGCGCAAAGCGGCCGCATGGCTGCAAAGCCGCGGCATGAAAAAAGGCGCGCGCGTGGCCGTCATGATGCCCAACGTGCTGCAGTATCCGATCGCCATCGCCGCCATCCTGCGTGCCGGCTACACGGTCGTCAACGTCAATCCGCTGTACACCCCGCGCGAGCTGGAACACCAGCTGGCCGACTCCGGCAGCGAAGCGATCATCGTGTTGGAAAACTTCGCCACCACGCTCGAACAGGTGCTGCCGAAAACGCCGGTCAAGCACATCATCGTCGCCAGCATGGGCGAGATGCTCGGCGGCGCCAAGGGCATGATCGTCAACTTCGTCGTGCGAAACGTCAAGAAGATGGTGCCGGCCTACTCGCTGCCGAACGCGGTGCGCTTCAAGGACATGCTGTCGCAGGGCGCCCGCATGACGTTCACCCCGGTCGAGGCGCAGTCGTCCGATATCGCCTTCCTGCAGTACACCGGCGGCACCACCGGCGTGTCGAAGGGCGCCACGCTGACCCACCGCAACATCATCGCCAACGTGCTGCAGTCGGAAGCCTGGTCGCAGCCGGCGCTGGCCAAGCCGCCCGTCGTCGAGCAGCTCAACATCGTCTGCGCGCTGCCGCTGTATCACATCTTCGCGCTGACGGCGTGCGCGATGTGGGGCATGCGCATCGGCGCGCTCAACATCCTGATTCCGAACCCGCGCGACATCGGCGGCTTCATCAAGGAGCTGACCAAGTACAAGATCAATTCGCTGCCGGCGGTGAACACGCTGTACAACGCGATGCTCAACCACCCCGATTTCGGCACCATCGATTTTTCAGGCATGAAGATGGCCAACGGCGGCGGCATGGCGGTGCAGCAGACCGTCAACGACAAGTGGCGCGCGGCGACGGGCGTGTGCATCATCGAAGGCTACGGCCTGTCGGAAACGTCGCCGGTGGCCACCTGCAACCGTGCCGACCTGACCGAATTCACCGGCCATATCGGCCTGCCGGTGCCGTCGACCGACATCGCCATCCTCGATGACGACGGCGTGCCGGTGGCGCTCGGCGAACGCGGCGAGATCGCCATCCGCGGCCCGCAGGTGATGGCCGGCTACTGGAACCGCCCGGACGAAACGGCCAATGTGATGACAGCTGAAGGTTTCTTCAAATCGGGCGACGTCGGCATCATGGACGCCGACGGATACGTTAAAATCGTCGACCGCAAGAAGGATATGATCCTGGTCTCCGGCTTTAACGTCTATCCGAACGAACTCGAAGGCGTGATCGCGGCCCATCCGGGCGTGCTCGAATGCGCCGTGATCGGCGTGCCGGACGAGAGTTCGGGCGAAGCGGTCAAGGTGTTCGTCGTGCGCAAGGACCCGACCCTGACCGCGGAACAGCTGATGGACTACTGCAAGCAGCACTTCACCGCTTACAAGAAGCCGAAGTACATCGAGTTCCGCACCGAGCTGCCGAAGACGAACGTCGGCAAGATCTTGCGCCGCATGCTGCGTGACGAGAAGCAGGCGGCGTAGCGGCAGGAATAGGCGAGCTGCCAGCAAAGACGCCCGGCCGCCGGGCGTTTTTCATTTTTACAGACTATTTGCACCGATGAGGTAAGTGATGGACAAGTTTTGGCTCAAGTCGTATCAACCGGGCGTGCCGGCGGAAATTGACTGGACGCAGTACCGCTCGCTGACGCACCTGCTGGAAGAATCGTTCCGCACCTACGCCGCGCGCCGCGCATTCGTCTGCATGGACAAGTCGATCACGTACGGCCAGCTTGACCGCATGTCGCAGCAGATGGGCGCCTGGCTGCAGTCGAAGGGCCTGAAGCCCGGTGCGCGCGTGGCCATCATGCTGCCCAACGTGCTGCAGTATCCGGTGGCGATGGCCGCGGCGCTGCGCGCCGGCTACGTCATCGTCAACGTCAACCCGCTTTACACCCCGCGCGAACTGCAGCACCAGCTGATCGACTCGGGCGCCGAAGCGATCCTGGTGCTCGAAAACTTCGCCACCACGCTCGAGAAGGTGATCGCCAGGACCCAGGTCAAGCACGTCATTGTCGCCAGCATGGGCGACATGCTCGGCGCGCTGAAGGGCACGATCGTCAACCTGGTGGTGCGCAAGGTGAAGAAGCTGGTACCGGCGTATTCGCTGCCTGGCGCCATCTCGTTCAATCGCATGATGGCCGAGGGCGCGCGCATGACGATGGCGCCGGTCGCCATCGGGCACGACGACATCGCCTTCCTGCAGTACACCGGCGGCACCACCGGCGTGTCGAAAGGCGCCGTGCTGCTGCACCGGAACGTGATCGCCAACGTGCTGCAGAACGAAGCCTGGATCCGCCCGACCATCGACACGCTGCCCAAGGACGAGCAGCTGCAGTTCATGTGCGCGCTGCCGCTGTATCACATCTACGCGCTGACGGTGTGCGCGCTGATGGGCATTCGCGTCGGCGGCATGAGCGTGCTCATTCCGAACCCGCGCGACATGGCCGGTTTCGTCAAGGAGCTCGGCAAGTACCGCATCAACATCTTCCCGGCGGTGAACACGCTGTACAACGGCCTGCTCAACAACCCGGAATTCGCCAAGCTCGATTTCTCCAGCTACCGCGTGTGCAATGGCGGCGGCATGGCGGTGCAGCAGGCGGTAGCCGACAAGTGGCTGAAGGTGACCGGCACGCCGATCGTCGAAGGCTATGGCTTGTCGGAGACGTCGCCGGTGGCGACCGCCAACCGTTGCGACATCCACGAGTTTTCCGGCTCCATCGGCCTGCCGTTCCCGTCGACCGAGATCAAGATCCTCGACGACGATGGCAACGAAGTCGCGCTCGGCGAGCGTGGCGAGGTGTCGATCCGCGGGCCGCAGGTCATGGCCGGCTACTGGAACCGGCCTGACGAGACGCTCAAGTCGATGACGTCGGATGGCTTCTTCAAGACCGGCGACATCGGCGTGATGGACGCCACCGGCAACACCCGCATTGTCGACCGCAAGAAGGACATGATCCTGGTATCGGGCTTTAACGTCTACCCGAACGAAATCGAAGCGGTGATCTCCGGGCACCCCGGCGTGCTCGAATGCGCTTGCGTGGGCGTACCGGATGCAAATACCGGCGAGGCGGTCAAGCTGTTCGTGGTGCGCCGCGACCCGGACCTGACCAAGGAGCAGCTGCTCGAGTTCTGCAAGGAGCAGCTGACGGCGTACAAGAAGCCGAAGTACATCGAGTTCAGGGACGATCTGCCGAAGACCAACGTCGGCAAGATCCTGCGCCGCGAACTGCGCGATACGCCGGCTGCTTAAGCCGCACCGGCAGACCGTCGTGTTCGCAGTGGCGAGCAAGGCGGTTTGTAGTGTAACTAGTACCGATTTAGTCCTGGCCGGCCGGCATTGACCACAAACGTAGCGACCGGCGACGCGCCGGTGGCCGCATCGCGCACGTCATCGAGTCCGACGAAACTGGTCACCGTTTTTGCCGGCGTCACCTCCATCAGCATGAAGCCGCGCTTGTCGCTGCGCCCGTACTTGATGTGCGGGTTCATGTCGACATACTCCAGCGTGCGCGCTTGCGGCCGCGACGACGACGTCACCGACGTGCCGCAAAACTCGGTTGCGATAATCGGGTTCGCCTTCGACATCGGCCGGTAAAAGTCGCTGCGCAGCTCCGCCGCATAGAAGGTGTGCACGTCGCCCGACAGCACCAGCGGATTGGCGGCGTTCGATTTTCCCAGCGCCTCGAACAGGCGCTGGCGCGCCAGCGGATAACCATCCCAGCCGTCGTTCCAGAAGCGCCCGTCGTCCGGCCCGATGACCTTCGTCTGCGACGACTGCGCCATCAGCGTCTGCTGCGCGATGATGTTCCAGCGCGCGCCTGACGACGCCAGTCCCTGCGCCAGCCACGCTTCCTGCTCGCCGCCCAGCATGCTGCGGGCCGGGTCGCGCAGGTCCGCGCAGTCGCGCCGCAGCACCGATCCTGAGCGGCCGTTCGCCTGGCACGCGTGCGCGGCGCGATGCTGGCGGTCGTCGAGCACGTGAAAGCGCGCCAGCCTGCCCCAGTCATAACGCTGATAGATGCGAAAGCGCGCAAAGTCGGTCTGCCCCGGCGGCGCCAGGCGCAGCGGCATGTGCTCGTAGAATGCCTGATAGGCGGCCGCGCGCCTGGCCAGAAAATCGGCCGACGAGCGCGCATCGCGTTCGCCCGTGTAATCATTGACGACCTCGTGGTCGTCCCAGGTCACGATCCACGGCGCCGCATGGTGTGCCGCCTGCAGGTCCGGGTCGCTCTTGTACTGCGCATAGCGGGCGCGGTAGCCGTCCAGCGTGGCGTTCTCGTTGGTGCGGGTGGCCTTGGCCGGGTGGCTCAGGTGGTACGGCCCCCACTCGTAGACGTAGTCACCGAGGAAGGCCACCAGGTCGGGCGCCGCCGCGGCGATCTGCCGATGCGCGCCGAAGCTGCCAAATTCCCAGTGCTGGCATGACGCGACCGCCAGCTTCAGCCTGGCCGGCTGCGCATCCGGCGCCGGCGCGGTGCGGGTGCGCCCGACCGGGCTGACGGCGTCGCCGAGCATGAAGCGGTACCAGTACCAGCGGCCGGGCGCCAGGCCGGTGGCGTCGACGTGCACGCTGTGCGCCAGCGCGGGCACGGCGCTGGCGATGCCCTTGGCGGCGATCTTGCGAAAGCCTTCGTCCTCCGCCACTTCCCAGCGTACGCTCAGCGCGACCGGCGCCGTGGCGGCCGCGTTGAGCGGGTCGGCCAGGATGCGCGTCCACAGAATCACCGCGTTCGGCAGCGGCGAACCGGATGCAACCCCCAGGCTGAACGGATAAGCGGCGTCGTTCGGCGCGGCGCCGGCCAGCGGCGCGGCGGCTGCCAGCGCAGCCAGTTGCGCCGCGTTGAACAGGAAAATCCGGCGCTGCTGGTCCATCAGGCCGCGGTGCCCGAGATCAGCGATTCGAGCGGCGGTAACTGGCGCGGCTTGCGATCGTCGCCGGTGGCCACGTAGGTCAGCGTCGCTTCCGTCACCTTCACGGTATCGGCCTGCAGCCGGTTGCGCTCCGCGTACACCTCGACGTAGACGGTGATCGAGGTATTGCCCACCTTGACGATATCGGCGTAGAACGACAGCAGGTCGCCGACGAACACCGGGTGCTTGAACAGGAACGAGTTGACCGCGATAGTGGCAACCCGGCCATTGGCGCGGCGCGTGGCCGGCAGCGAGCCGGCAACGTCGACCTGCGCCATGATCCAGCCGCCGAACACGTCGCCATACACGTTGGCGTCGGACGGAGCGGGCATGACGCGCAGCTGGGGCATTTTCCCCGGCGGCAGGCCGGCGTTGGCGATCGTATTGCTTACTGCGTTTTCTGGCGTGGTCATCGTGAATTCCCGTGAAAGGCTACAATCGTCCGGAATTGAACCATAAATCGCCGAGCTCTGTCATGCGCCATCGTCCCGCCACTCCGCCACCGCCGCCCGCCGGCGCCAAGACTGCCTCGCGCAGCGACTGGGCGACCCTGCAAACCCTGTTCCCTTACCTGTGGGTCTACAAGTGGCGCGTGCTGGCCGCGCTGGCGTGCCTGATCGGCGCCAAGATGGCCAACGTCGGTGTGCCGCTGGTGCTCAAGCGCCTCATCGATGCGCTCAGCATCAGCCCGGCCAATCCGCAGGCGCTGCTGGTGCTGCCGCTGGGCGCGCTGGTGGCGTATGGCGCGTTGCGGCTGTCGACGACGATATTTACCGAACTGCGCGAATTTTTGTTCGCCCGCGTGACGCAGCGGGCGGTGCGCACCATCACGCTGCAGGTGTTTCGCCACCTGCATGCGCTGTCGCTGCGCTTCCACCTGAACCGCCAGACCGGCGGCATGACGCGCGACATCGAGCGCGGCTCGCGCGGCGTCAGCTCGCTCATCTCGTACACCTTGTTTAACATCCTGCCGACGCTGGTCGAGATCACGCTGGTGCTGGGCTACCTGGTGCTCAACTACGACGCCTGGTTCAGCATCATCACCGCCGCCGCGCTGGTGCTCTACATCGCGTTCACCGTCATCGTCACCAACTGGCGCACGCACTTTCGCCGCACCATGAACGACCTCGATTCGAAGGCCAACACCAAGGCCATCGATTCGCTGATCAATTACGAGACGGTCAAGTACTTCGGCAACGAGGACTATGAATCCAGGCGCTACGACGAAGGGCTGAAAAATTACGAGAACGCCGCCGTGAAGTCGCAGACCTCGCTGTCGGTGCTCAATACCGGGCAGTCGATGATCATCGCCACCGCAGTCACGCTGATCCTGTGGCGCGCCACGGTCGGCGTCATCGACGGCAGCATGACCCTGGGCGACCTGGTGCTGGTCAATTCGTTCATGATCCAGCTGTACATTCCGCTCAATTTCCTCGGCGTGATCTACCGTGAGATCAAGCAAAGCCTGGCCGACATGGAGCGCCTGTTCGCGCTGCTCGACCAGAACCGCGAAGTGGCCGACAGCCCCGGCGCCAGCGCGCTGGTGACGCACGGCGCCACGTTGGCGTTCAGCCATGTCGACTTCGGCTACGAGTCGAAGCGCCAGATCCTGTTCGACGTCGACTTCACCATCGCCGCCGGCACCACCACCGCCGTCGTCGGCCACAGCGGCTCGGGCAAGTCGACCATGTCGCGGCTGCTGTTTCGCTTCTACGACGTCAACGTCGGCGCCATCACCATCGACGGCCAGGACGTGCGCGCGGTCACCCAGGAGTCGCTGCGCGCGGCGATCGGCATCGTGCCGCAAGATACGGTGCTGTTCAACGACACCATCGAATACAACATCGCCTATGGCAAGCCAGGAGCGAGCAAGGCCGACATCGTCGGCGCGGCGCGCGCGGCGTCGATCCACGAATTCATCGAAAGCCTGCCGGACGGGTACGCGACGATGGTCGGCGAGCGCGGACTGAAGCTGTCCGGCGGCGAGAAGCAGCGCGTGGCGATTGCGCGCACGCTGCTCAAGGACCCGGCGATCCTGGTGTTCGACGAGGCGACGTCCGCGCTGGACTCGAAGGCCGAGCAGGCGATCCAGGCGCAGCTGAAGGAAATCGCGAAGAACCGCACCACCCTGGTGATCGCGCACCGCCTGTCGACGGTGGCCGATGCGCAGCAGATCCTGGTACTCGATCACGGCCGCATCGTCGAACGGGGCACGCACCAGTCGTTGCTGGCCGAGCGCGGGCTGTACGCCCAGATGTGGGAGCGCCAGCAGGCGCGGCAGGACGAGGCGCTTGCTTCGCCGCCGCTCGAGCTGGAAGAAGAATAGCCGTCGTCCTCGCGAACGAGGGGACGACGAAAATTCAGTAGGTGTAGAACATTCGCTGGATGTCCCTGGTGTTGCTGGTCTTGGTCAGCGCCAGCATCAGCAGGATGCGCGCCTTCTGCGCATTGAGCGTATCGGACACCACAAAGTCCAGTTCATCGTCATTGGCCTCGCCGTTACGCGCCAGGATGCCCTGGCCGACGCGGCTTGCACGCACCACCACAACGCCCTTCTGGCGCGCCGATTTGAGCGCCGGCACCACCTTGGCAGCCAGGCTGCCGTCGCCCACGCCCGCATGGATGATGCCCTTGGCGCCGGCGCCGACGAACGCGTCGACCGCAACCGGGCCGACGTTGGCGTAGCCGTAGACGATGTCGACCGATGGCAGCGACTGCAGCGCGCCGACATCGAACTCGCTCTCAAGCGTGTGCTTGCGCGTCGACTGGCGATAGAAGAACGGCTTGCTGCCCTGGATGTAGCCGATCATGCCCAGTTCCGGAGAGCGGAACGAGTCGAGCGTCGACGTGTTCATCTTCGTCACGTCGCGCGCGGTCTGGATCTGGTCGTTCATCGCCACCAGTACGCCTTTGCCGACCGCATCCGGGCTCGCTGCCAGAAGCACCGAGTTGTACAGGTTGATCGGACCGTCCGCCGACAGCGCCGTCGAAGGCCGCATCGCGCCAACCAGCACCACCGGCTTGCGGCTCTTGACCACCAGGTTCAGGAAGTAGGCGGTTTCTTCCAGCGTGTCGGTGCCGTGCGTGATGACGATGCCGTCGACGTTCGGCTGCGAAAGCAGCGCGTTGACGCGCTTGGCCAGCGCCAGCCAGTGCTCGTTGCTCATGTTCTCGCTGGCGATCTGGAACACCTGTTCGCCGGTGACGTTGGCCACCTTCGCCAGTTCCGGCACGGCCTTGATCAGGCTTTGCACGCCGACGGTGGCGGCGGTGTAGCCGACCGTGGTGGTGCTGGTGGCGCCGGTGCCGGCGATGGTGCCGCCGGTGGCGAGGATGGTGACGTTGGCCAGCCGCGGCGCGGCGACCTGCGCCTGGGCCGCCGTGGCGACGACGAGCATAAATCCGACAATCGCCATCATCGAGCGGCGTTTAGGTTGGTGCATCATGGGAGAGCTCCTGGTTGAGTATGAAATTAAGGTTGTTTGTAGACGACGCCGGCCTTCATCACGAACTTCACCTGCTGCAGCACGCTGATGTCGCGCAGCGGATCGCCGCTGACTGCGACGATGTCGGCGGCGAAGCCCGGTTCCACCGAGCCGAGACTGGACGACTGGTCGAGCAGCGTGGCGGCGGAGAGCGTGGCCGAGCGGATCGCCTCGAGCGGCGGCATGCCCGCTTCGACCATGTAGGCAAACTCCCTGGCGTTCTCGCCATGCGGGAAAACCCCGGCATCGGTGCCGAAGGCGATCTTCACCCCGGCCTTGTAGGCGCGCCCGAGGGTGGCCTGGATCAGCGGCCCGATGGCGGCCGCCTTCGGCCGCACCAGCGCCGAATAGTAGCCGTCTTCCTTCGCCTTGTCGGCCACATAGCGGCCGGCCGAGATGGTTGGCACGTACCAGGCGCCGTGCTTCTTGAACAGCGCGATGGCTTCATCGTCCATCAGGGTGCCGTGTTCGATCGAGTCGACGCCGGCGCGCAGCGCGCGCTTGACGCCTTCTGCGCCGTGCGCGTGCGCGGCGACGCGAAATCCATAGTCCCTGGCGGTGCTGACGATGGCGCGCAGCTCGTCGTCGGTGAACTGCGCGTCCTGGCCGTTGCGCGCCTGGCTAAGCACGCCGCCGGTGGCGGTGACCTTGATCAGGTCCGCGCCTTCCTTGTAGCGCGCCCGTACCGCCTGGCGGCCCTGCTCGGCGCTGTCGATCACGCCGCGCTCCGGGCCCTCGGCGCCCATCGCGCGGCCGAACGCCGTCGACAGGCCGTTGCTGCCGTCGCCGTGGCCGCCCGTGGTGGCAATCGTCTTCCCGGAAGTGAACATGCGCGGACCCGGAATGGCGCCGCTGGCGATGGCCTGCTTGAGCGCGACGTTGAGCATGTCGCCGGCGCCGAGGTCGCGCACGGTGGTAAAACCCGCCTTCAGGGTGCGTTCTGCGTAGGCGACCGAGCGGTACGCCGTGTCGGCCGGGTTGCTCGTCAGGGCGGCGCGCAGCGCTTCGACTTCCTTGCGCGTTTCTCCCGTCAGGTGAACGTGCATGTCGATGAAGCCGGGCAGGCAGGAGTAGGCCGACAGGTCGATGTGATCCGCCGCCGGCGCCATCGGCGCGATCGACTTGACCACGCCATTGTCGACCGTGATGCTGACGCGCTCGCGCCAGACGCCTGCCTTGACGTCGAGCAGGCGGCCGCAGTCGACCGTTTGCGGCGCCGCCTGGGCGCCTCCGAATGCCAGCAACAACCCAAGCGAAGTAAGTGTTTTCATCGACGTCTTTCGGCAAGAATGAAGTGAAACGGCAGGGCCCGTGTCCGAATGTCGGCACTGACCCCGGGGGTATTAAGCCAAAAAAGGCCTCCCATCGCTGGAAAGCCTCCCTGTGTTGGCGCTTGGCCGCCGTTAAGGCAGTTCTGCGGTGGCCAGTTCCTTCTGCACCGGCGGCGCCAGTTCGCCTTCCCACTTGGCGACGACGGCGGTGGCGATGCCGTTGCCGATGACGTTGGTGGCCGAACGCGCCATGTCGAGGAAGTGGTCGATGCCGAGCAGCAGCAGCAGGCCCGCTTCCGGGATGTTGAACTGCGTGAGCGTGGCGGCAATCACCACCAGCGAGGCGCGCGGCACGCCGGCCATGCCCTTTGAGGTCAGCATCAGCACCAGCATCATCGTGATCTGGGTACCGAGCGACATTTCAATGCCGTAGGCCTGGGCGATGAAAACGGTGGCGAAGGTGCAGTACATCATCGAGCCGTCGAGGTTGAACGAGTAACCGATCGGCAGCACGAAGGCGGCGATCCGGTTGCGCACGCCGAAACGCTCGAGCCCTTCGAGGGTTTTCGGGAACGCCGCTTCCGACGACGCGGTCGAAAACGCCAGCAAGGTCGGTTCGCGCAGTTCGGCCAGCAGGCGGATGACGCGCGGGCCGAGGAACAGGAAGCCGATCGCGGTGAGGATAATCCACAGCAGGACGATACCGATGTAGAACTCGCCCATGAACACGCCGTAGGTCTTGAGGACACCGAGGCCGCTCTTGGCGATGATGCCGGAGACGGCCGCGAACACCGCGATCGGCGCCAGGTTCATGACGTAGCCGGTCACCTTCAGCATGATGTGGGCGATGCCGTCGATGGCGTCGACCAGCGGCTTGGCGCGTTCGCCGACGGCGGCAGCGGCGGTGCCGAAGAACAGCGAGAAGATCACGATCTGCAGGATCTCGTTCTTGGCCATGCCGTCGACGATCGACGACGGCACCAGGTGGGTGATGAACTCCTTGAGCGTCAGGCTGCTCGTGGCGATGCCCGACGCGGTGCCGGCGGCCGGCACCAGGTTCGACATCGCCAGCGCGTCGCCGGGACGGAACAGGTTTACCAGGACCAGGCCCAACGCCAGCGAGATGACCGACGCGATGACGAACCAGCCAAGCGCCTTGATGCCGATGCGGCCCACTTCGCGGGTGTCGCCCATGCGCGCGATGCCGACCACCAGGGTGGAGAACACCAGCGGCGCAATGATCATCTTGATCAGGCGCAGGAACAAGGTGGTAATGAGCGACATGGCGTCCGAGAAGCCGGTCGGATTGGCCAGGCTGCCGTTGGCGATATAGCCCACCACGACTCCCAGCACCAGGCCGGCAAGAATGTAGGCGGTCAGGCGGTTTCGATTGTTCATATGCGGCTGGTCCTGTGAGAGAGTCGATCCGTGCTGGCGAAGTGACTGGAGATTAAATGCTGTCGCTTTGCGTTCTCGGGCAAAATGGAGGTAATTTTTGAGCGAGTCGGCCGTACTTGCTGATGATATTGGCAAGTTCCGCAGTATCCTAAGCATTCCGGCTACTGTCAAGCTTGCTTAGGCCATCCAACAACGGACAACATGATTGAACTGAATAATGTGAGCAAGTGGTACGGCGCCTTCCAGGTGCTCGATGGCTGCAGCGCCCGCGTCGACAAGGGCGACGTGGTCGTCATTTGCGGTCCGTCCGGCTCCGGCAAGTCGACCCTGATCAAGACCGTCAACGGGCTCGAGCCGTTCCAGCAAGGCGACATCACGGTCGACGGCATACCGGTGGGCGACCCGCGCACCAACTTGTCGGCGCTGCGCGCGCGCATCGGCATGGTGTTCCAGAACTTCGAGCTGTTCCCGCACCTGACGGTGCGCCAGAACCTGACGCTCGGCCAGGTCAAGGTGCTCAAGCGCAGCCCCGAGGAGGCGGCCGAGAAGGGCCTGAAATACCTCGACCGCGTGGGCCTGCTGGCGCAGCAGGACAAGTTCCCCAACCAGCTGTCGGGCGGCCAGCAGCAGCGGGTGGCGATCGCGCGCGCGCTGGCGATGGACCCGATCGCCATGCTGTTCGACGAGCCCACCTCGGCGCTCGACCCGGAGATGATCAACGAAGTGCTCGACGTGATGGTCGGCCTGGCGCAGGACGGCATGACGATGATGGTGGTGACCCACGAGATGGGCTTTGCGCGCAAGGTGGCCGACCGCATCGTCTTCATGGATCACGGCAAGATCGTCGAGGACAGCCCGAAGGAAGAGTTCTTCGTGGCGCCGCGTTCGGAGCGCGCGCGGGAATTTTTGGCGCGGATAATTCACTAAGTCAGGCGTAGTGTGTCCACATCCGTAGAATCTTGATCGTTCTCCGATCAGGCAGCACTTGATAAACAAGCCTGTGTTGAATGTTGATGCGGCGCGAGTAGATACCGCTCATGCCGACGAGCTTCTCAAACGGGGGCGGGTTCTGGAAAGGATCGTTCGCTATTATGTCCAGCAGCGAGAGGGCCTTTGCCTTAAGGCCCGCGCTTGCGAGATTCTTCGCGTCCTGCTGTGCCTGCTTGGTGTACTGCAGGGCCCAGCTCACCAACGTAGTTCCGTGTCGCACTCGTCCAGCGGCGTAGCCATTCCTTCCCGAATGGATTCGGCCATGCCGGGGACTGACAGCAGGTGGAGCGTTTCCTGGATTGACGCCCAATCTGCTGCGGAAATAAGCACCGCATCGTTTCTCTTCCCGGTAATAACTACAGGAATGTGAGTTTCAGCCGTTTCGTCGATCAAATTGTAGAGCGTGGCGCGCGCCTCGCTCGCCGATATAGTTTTCATCTGGGTCCTCCACCTTAGGCTCTAAACGTACGCTTTCACGTACGAACTGTCAAATGGCCTTCACAAGTTTCGTGCTCCGGAATGCACCGGTTAAAATAGGGGCATTGCTCTCCGAAAGCCGCCATGTCCCTCATCGATACCCCCCAGATCCTGACCATCACCCGCCCGGACGACTGGCACCTGCACCTGCGCGACGGCGCGGCGATGGCCAGCGTGCTGCCGCACAGCGCACGCCAGTTCGCCCGCGCCATCGTGATGCCGAACCTGAAGCCGCCCGTCACCACCACCGCGATGGCTGCCGCCTACCGCGAGCGCATCCTGGCGGCGCTGCCGGCCGGCATGAATTTCGAGCCGTTGATGACGCTGTACCTGACCGACAATACCGACCCGGACGAGATTCGCCGCGCGCAGGACAGCGGCTTCGTCCACGCGGTCAAGCTGTACCCGGCCGGCGCCACCACCAATTCCGACGCCGGCGTGACCGACCTGACGCGCTGCTACAAAACGCTCGAGGTGATGCAGGAAGTCGGCATGCCGTTCCTCGTGCACGGCGAAGTGACCGACCAGGACATCGACCTGTTCGACCGCGAGGCGGTCTTCATCGAGCGCGTCATGCGCCCGCTGCGGCGCGACATGCCGGCGCTGAAGATCGTATTCGAGCACATCACCACCAGGGACGCGGCGCAGTACGTGGCCGAAGCGGAAGGGCCGATCGCCGCCACCATCACCGCCCACCACCTGCTCTACAACCGCAACGAGATCTTCAAGGGCGGCATCCGGCCGCACTTCTACTGCCTGCCGGTACTCAAGCGCGAAGAACACCGCCTGGCCCTGATGACGGCCGCCACCAGTGGCGACGAGCGCTTCTTCCTCGGCACCGACTCGGCGCCGCACGCCATCGGCGCCAAGGAAGCGGCCTGCGGCTGCGCCGGCTGCTACACCGCGCTGCACGCGATGGAGATGTACGCCGAAGCGTTCGAGCGGGCCGGCGCGCTCGACAAGCTGGAAGCCTTCGCCAGCTTCCACGGCCCCGATTTCTACGAGCTGCCGCGCAACGAAGGCACCGTCACGCTGGCACGCGAAACGTGGACGCTGCCGGCCACCGTCGCGCTGGCGGAGGGTGCGCTGGTGCCGCTCAACGCCGGCGAGCAGATCAACTGGAAAATGCTGTAACAACGCGCATGCTGCCCGAGATCGACTGGATCCGCCCCTGGTACGACTCGGTGCGGCCCGCATATCAGCGGCTCGGCATTGAAGGCGATTTTTTAGCCGCCTTGAATGCTGGCGCTGCTGCGCTCGGGCTGCACAACGCCGGCGGCCAGCCGCTGCGCTTCGTTGCGCAAGACGCGCTGCCGGAAGGGCGCGCCTACGAGGAGTTCATCGGCGCCAGCGGCTGCGTGCCCACGCGCGAGAACCTGCACGACTTTTTCAATGGCCTGGTGTGGCTCACCTTCCCGCGCATCAAGCGCCAGCTGAACGCCTTGCAGGCGGCGCAGATTGCGCAAGCCGGCGTGGGCAAGTCGCGCGGGCCCGCACGCGACGGCGCCACCATCTTCGACGAAAACTGCGCCCTGCTGGTGGTGCGCGATTCGACCGCCGGACGCGCGCTGGTCGAGGCGCTGCGTGCCCACCACTGGCACGCGGCGCTGTTCGACCAGCGCGCCGCATTCGGACACGACGCGCAGGTCTGGCTGTTCGGCCACGCGCTGATGGAAAAACTGGTCGCGCCGCGCAAAGCCATTACCGCGCACACCTGGGTGGTGTGGGCCGGCGACGACTTCTTTGCACTGCTCGCCGACGCGCAGCGCGGCTGGATAGACGAACAGGTGGCGGCCGAACTGGCGGCCGGCGAAATGCACACCGCCCGCTTCACGCCTTTGCAGGTGCTGGGCGTACCGGGATGGTGCGACGGCCAGGACGCGGCGTTCTACGCCGACACCAGCGTATTTCGGCCCATCCGGGCCTGAGGAGACATCATGAGCGACATGGTTCGTTGGGGGATTCTGGGAACAGGCAAGATCGCGCGGGCGTTCGCCGTCGGCCTGCAAGACACGCCGGGCGCGCTGCTGGCGGCCGTCGGCTCGCGCAGCTTCGCCACCGCCGAGGCGTTCGGCGCCGAATTTGGCGCCCTCGCCAGCTACGGCTCCTACCAGGAGCTGGCCGATGCCGGCGACGTCGACCTGGTCTACATCGCCACGCCGCACACGCTGCATGCCGAGAATGCGCGCATGGCGCTGGAGGCAGGCAAGGGCGTGCTGTGCGAAAAACCGTTCACCATCAACCGGCGCGAGGCCGAACAGGTCGTGGCGCTGGCGCGCGCCAGAAAACTGTTCCTGATGGAGGCGATGTGGACGCGCTTCATGCCGGCGCTGGCTGAGGTGCGGCGCATCATCGCGTCGGGCGAAATCGGCGCCGTCAGCCACCTGTCGGCCGATTTCGGCTTCGCCGCCGGCGTGCGCCCCGAACACCGCGTGCTCAATCATGCGCTAGGCGGCGGCGCGCTGCTCGACCTGGGGATCTACCCGCTGTCGATCGCCGCCGCGCTGCTGGGACCGATCGAGTCGGTGCAGGCGCAGGCCGAGATGGGCGCCACTGGCGTCGACCTGCAGACCGCCTTCACGCTCAAGCACGTCGGCGGCGGCATGTCGTCCTGCAGCTGTTCGCTGCGCGCGCGCACGCCGGTCGAGCTGACGGTGTCGGGCGAACTCGGTCACGTCAGGATCGACACCATGTTCCACCGCGCGAAGACGGTGACGGTCTCGCTGACCGATGGCGTGCTGCGCACGGTGCCGACGCCGTTTATCGGCAACGGCTATGCGCACGAAGCGATCGAGGCGCAGCGCTGCTGGCGCGCCGGCCTGACCGAAAGCGACATCATGCCGCACGGCGAAACGCTGGCGCTGATGGGCGTGCTCGATACGATCCGCGGCCAGATCGGGCTGCGCTACGCGGCCGACGCTTAAGCACCGCGGGCGAGCCCGGCGTCGCTGGCCACATCGGCGCTCAGCCCATGCTCGCGCGCGCCGCGTCGAGCCGCCGGAACAAATCCTGGTGCAGATCGCGGGTGTGGCCAGGCATATGCTTGCGCGCGTGATCGAGTGCCTTCAACTCCCGTTCGGCCAGTGCGCGGCGGCCTTGGGCCAGCGCCCACAAGGCCAGCGCGGCGCGCGTCTCGACGCTGGAAAATCGCTGCGCGGCCAGCTCGTATTCGGCGCCCGCTTCCTCCGCGCGGCCGGCCTCGTCCAGTGCGCCGGCGAGCACCAGGCCAACCTGCTCCGGGCGAAAGCCGGGGTGCTTCGCGCGCAACGCCAGCAGAAGGGTGATCGCTGCCTGCGGCTGCTTGTTGGCCAGCTTGGCGCGCGCCGCACCCAGGCCGATTTCGGCGTCGCCGGCGAACGGGCCTTTCAGGCAGGCGTCGTACTGTTCGACAGCCAGCGCGTATTCGCCGGCGTCGAACAGCGCCGCGGCCAGGCGCATCTGGTTGTGGGCGGTCGGCGCCAGGTCGAACGCCGTCCTCGCCTCGCGCATCTCGCGGCCTGGGTCAAGCGTCTGCCGGATCGCCGCGCTGGTTTTGCGCAGGCCGCGCTCGATGCGCGCGTGCGGCAGAAACACCGCTCCGAAATAGACGATGCTGCCGAGCAGCGGGAACATGAAGAGGATGGCGAGCCAATACAGCTGGCGCCCGGTACGCACGACATGGATGGCAAAGCAGATAGCGACGATCAGGTGTAGTCCGAGTCCAAAAATTGGCATGACAGGTCCGTGTTCAAAGGGGCGGGTAGGTTGGTCGCCAAGAATACGCGTTAATTGAACGTCAATATTCAACAATTGTCACATCAGCATGCTTATTTTCGAAGCTTCCTACTGGCAATCCGGCCTGCTTATACCTTCAGGAATTCTTCTTTCCCGCCCAGCCAGCGCGCCAGGTGCGCCTCCACCGTGGCGGCCTTGTCGCCGCCGCCCTCGTGCAGCAATTCGTGGGCAACATCGCGCGCCTGTTCGACCAGCCACTGATCGGTGTCGAGATCGGCAAAGCGCAGCATCGCCTGGCCTGACTGGCGCGCGCCGAGAAATTCGCCCGGGCCGCGGATCTCCAGGTCGCGCCGCGCGATCTCGAAGCCGTCGGTCGTTTCGCGCATCGTCATCAGGCGCTGCTTGGCCACGCCGCCGAGCGGGCTTTGGTACAGCAGCAGGCAGACGCTGGCGGCCGTGCCGCGGCCGACCCGCCCGCGCAGCTGGTGCAGCTGCGACAGGCCGAAACGCTCGGCGTGTTCGATCACCATCAGCGACGCATTCGGCACGTCGACCCCGACCTCGATGACGGTGGTGGCCACCAGCACCTGCACCGCGTTGGCGGTGAACGCATCCATCACCTGCTGTTTTTCGGCCGGCTTCAGGCGCCCGTGCACCAGCCCCACCTGCAGGTCGGGCAGCGCCTCGGCCAGCATCGCGTGGGTGTCGGTGGCGGTCTGCAGCTGCAGCGCTTCCGATTCTTCGATCAGCGGGCAGACCCAGTAGACCTGGCGCCCTTCGAGCGCGGCGGCGTGCACCCGCTCGATCACTTCGTCGCGCCGGTTCTGGTCGATCGCGCGCGTGACGATCGGGCTGCGGCCCGGCGGCAGTTCGTCGATGACCGACACTTCGAGGTCGGCGTAGTACGTCATCGCCAGCGTGCGCGGGATCGGCGTGGCCGACATCATCAATTGGTGCGGCGTCTTGCCGTTGCTGCCCTTGTTGCGCAAGGTGAGGCGCTGGCCGACGCCGAAGCGGTGCTGCTCGTCGACGATCACCAGGCCCAGTTTCGCAAACTGCACCGTGTCCTGGATCAGCGCGTGCGTGCCGATTACCAGCTGCGCTTCGCCCGATTCGACCAGCGCGGTGGCGGCCAGCTTGTCTTTTTTCTTCAGGCTGCCGGTCAGCCAGACGACCTTCACGCCGAGCGGCTCCATCCAGCCGGCGATCTTGCGGAAGTGCTGGTCGGCGAGGATCTCGGTCGGCGCCATCAGCGCCGCCTGGTAGCCGCTGTCGATCGCTTGCGCCGCGGCCAGCGCGGCGACCACGGTCTTGCCGCTGCCGACGTCGCCCTGCAGCAGCCGCTGCATCGGGTAGCCGTGCCGCAGGTCGGCGCGGATTTCCTTGAGCACGCGCGCCTGGGCGCCGGTCAGCTTGAACGGCAGGACGGCGGTGAACGCCTCGGTCAGCGTGCCGATCGTCTTGATCACCGGCGCGCCCTTCGCGCGGCGCGCGCGCTGGGCGCGCTTGAGCGACAGCTGCTGCGCCAGCAGCTCGTCGAACTTCATGCGCACCCAGGCCGGGTGCGAGCGGTCCATCAGCGCGTGTTCGTCGATTTCCTGCGGCGGGTAATGCAGCAGCCGCACCGACGGCTCGAAGTTCGACAGGTTCATCGCGCTCAAGAGAGACGGCGGCAGCGTGTCCTGCCAGTCGATGCGGGCCATCGCCGCGCCGATCTCGCGCCGCAGGATCGCCTGCGACAGGCCCTCGCCGGACGGATAGACGGGCGTGAGCACCGTTGGCAGCGGCGCGCCTTCGTTGATCACCTTGTAGGCCGGGTGCACCATCTCGGCGCCGAAAAAGCCGTGCTTCAGTTCCGCGCGGGCGCGCACCCGCGTGCCCTCGGCCAGCTGTTTGACCTGGCTGCCGTAGAAGTTCATGAAGCGCAGCAGCAGGTCGCCGCTGGCGTCGGCGATCGTCACCAGCAGCTGGCGGCGCGGCTTGAAGGCGATCTCGCTTTTGGTCACCACGCCTTCGACCTGCGACACGTGGCCGCCGCGCAGGCACGCCTCGCGGATAGCGATCACCTGCGTTTCGTCCTCGTAGCGCATCGGCAGGTGCAGCACCAGGTCCATGTCGGAGTGCAGGCCCAGCTTGGCGAGCCGGCTTTCGTTGGTTTTTGGCGAGGGTTTCGGTTTGGATGGGGGCATGTCGCGGTTTTTGCAGGGCAAGTGGCGTAAAATAGAGGGTTGCCTTGCGCAAGTGAGCCGTATTGTACGGCGCGTGAACCCTATTTTCGCAGAATTACCAGAATGTATTCGCTTTCCGACTTCGATTTCAACCTGCCCCCTGAACGCATCGCCCAGGTGCCGCTGCCAGACCGCAGCGCCTCGCGCCTGCTGCTGCTCGACGGCGACGCCATCGCCGACCGCCAGTTCGCCGACATCGTCGACCTGCTGTCGCCCGGCGACCTGCTGGTGATGAACGACACCCGCGTGCTGAAGGCGCGCTTCTTCGGCGTCAAGGAGACCGGCGGCAACGTCGAGGTGCTGGTCGAGCGGGTGCTCGACAGCCGCACGGTGCTGGCGCAGGTGCGCGCGTCGAAGTCGCCCAAGCCGGGCAACCGCATCCGCCTGGCCGACGCCTTCGACGTCGTCGCAGGCGTTCGCGCGGGCGAATTTTTCACGCTCCATTTCGACGCCGACGTGTTCGAGCTGATCGAAGCGCACGGCCGCCTGCCGCTGCCGCCGTACATCGACCACGCCGCCGACGAATTCGACGAGCAGCGCTACCAGACCGTGTATTCGAAGGAGCCGGGCGCCGTCGCCGCGCCCACCGCCGGCCTGCATTTCGACGATGCGCTGCTGGCCAGGCTCGCCGCCAAGGGCGTCCACTTCGCCTACGTCACCTTGCACGTCGGCGCCGGCACGTTCCAGCCGGTGCGCGTCGAGGTGCTGGCCGAGCACAACATGCACACCGAGTGGTACACCGTGCCGCAGGCAACGGTCGACGCCGTCAGGGTTGCAAAAGCGGCTGGCAAGGATGTCGTCGCTGTCGGCACCACCAGCCTGCGCGCGCTCGAATCGGCCTCGCAGAGCGGCGAACTGGTTGCCGGCAGCGCCGACACGGCGCTGTTCATCACGCCTGGCTATACCTTCAAGACGGTCAGCCGCCTGATCACCAATTTCCACCTGCCGAAGTCGACCCTGCTGATGCTGGTGTCGGCCTTCGCCGGCTACGAGCCGATCCGCCGCGCCTACGCCCACGCGATCGCCAGCGAGTACCGCTTCTTCAGCTATGGCGACGCCATGCTGCTCACCACAAAGTCACTCTAAATGCTCGAATTTACCCTCCTCAAGACCGACACCAGCGGCCTGTCGCACGCGCGCCGCGGCCGCCTCAAGCTCAACCACGGCACCATCGAAACGCCGATCTTCATGCCGGTCGGCACCTACGGCTCGGTCAAGGCGATGGATCCGGACGAGCTGGTCGCGGTCGGCTCGCAGATCATCCTCGGCAACACCTTCCACCTGTGGCTGCGCCCGGGCACCGAGGTGCTCAACAAGTTCGGCGGCCTGCACGGCTTCATGGGCTGGAACGGGCCGATCCTGACCGACTCGGGCGGCTTCCAGGTGTTTTCGCTCGGCGCGATGCGCAAGATCACCGAGGAAGGCGTCAAGTTCGCGTCGCCGATCGACGGCAGCAAGCTGTTCCTGTCGCCGGAAATCTCGATGCAGATCCAGCGCGCGCTCAATTCCGACATCGTCATGCAGTTCGACGAATGCACGCCGTACGAGATCGACGGCCGGCCGGCCACGTCCGAGGAGGCGGCCAGGTCGATGCGCATGTCGCTGCGCTGGGCGCAGCGCTCGATGAACGAGTTCACCGGTGGCGAGAATCCGAACGCGCTGTTCGGCATCGTCCAGGGCGGCATGTTCGAGAACCTGCGCGACGAGTCGCTCGCCGGCCTGGAAGAGATCAACTTCCCCGGCATCGCCATCGGCGGCTTGTCGGTCGGCGAGCCGAAGGAAGACATGATGCGCATGCTGGCGCACGTCGGCCCGCGCCTGCCGGCCAACAAGCCGCACTACCTGATGGGCGTGGGCACGCCGGAAGACCTGGTCGCCGGCGTGGCCAACGGCATCGACATGTTCGACTGCGTGATGCCGACGCGAAATGCCCGCAACGGCTGGCTGTTTACCCGCTTTGGCGACGTCAAGATCAAGAACGCGCGCTACAAGGAAGACATCGGCCCGCTCGACGAGAGCTGCGATTGCTATTGCTGCAAGAACTTCTCGCGCGCCTACCTGCACCACCTGCACCGCTCGAAGGAAATCCTCGGCGCGCGCCTCAATACCATCCACAACCTGCACTACTATCTGAAGCTGATGCAGGAGATGCGCGACGCCATCGACGCCGACGGCTTCCACGCGTTCCGCCTGAAGTTCAACGAACAGCGCGCGCGAGGGGTCTGACCCCATGACCTCCGGGCGGATTTATTTGTCTAACAATAGCTTGCAAAAGAAATTACGGCTACCAGATAGCCGGAAGTGACTGAGGCTGTCCGGCCAGTGCTAGAATACAGCGCTGCTTTTTTAACCAAGTCAAAATCAATAATGGAGTAACCGTGTTCATTTCTAACGCTTATGCACAAACCGCCGGCACCGCCGCAGACCCGGGAATGATGGGCAACCTGACGACCTTCCTGCCCCTGGTACTGATGTTCGTGGTCATGTATTTCCTGATGATCCGCCCGCAGCAGAAACGCGCGAAAGAACAGCGCTCCATGATGGACGCACTCGCCAAGGGCGACGAAGTGGTGACCGCCGGTGGCATCCTCGGCAAGGTTTCCAAAGTTAACGACACCTACGTGACGGTCGAAATCGCCGCCAACACGGAAATCGTCGTGCAAAAGAACTCGATCACGACGCTGTTGCCGAAGGGCACCCTGAAGTCCCTGTAAGCCTGCCGGGCGGCCGCCGCGCCGCCTACGCCTGCTCACCTCGAACGCTGGAACATTATGAATCGCTATCCCCTCTGGAAATATATCCTGATCGCCATTACGCTGGTGCTCGGTGCGCTGTACACGGTGCCGAACTACTTCGGCGAGTCGCCGGCGTTGCAGGTGACGACAGGCAAGACAACCGTCAAGGTGAACAGCGCCACCACCGAGCAGGTGGCTGCGGCGCTGAAGCAGGAAGGCATCACGCCGGACCGCGTGGCCCTCGAGGGTGAAGGCAACGGCACCTCGGTGCGGGTGCGTTTCCCGACCACCGATGCGCAGTTCAAGGCCAAGCTGGCGCTCGAGCGCGACCTCAACCGCGACCAGGCCGACCCGGACTACATCGTCACGGTCAACCTGGTCAAGAACACCCCGCAATGGATGCAGCGCATCCGCGCGCTGCCGATGAACCTCGGCCTGGACCTGCGCGGCGGCGTGCACTTCCTGCTGCAGGTCGACGCCAAGGCAGTGCTGGAAAACAAGATCAAGGGCATGCAGTCGAGCGCGCGCAGCATCCTGCGCGACAAGAACGTGCGCCACGCCGGCATCGAGCGCGTCGGCAACAGCCTCGAGATCAAGTTCCGCGACAACGAAACGCGCGCCAAGGCCAAAGACGTGCTCGGCAGCCAGATGCGCGACCTCGCGTTTGCCGACGCCGCCGACGGCACCGACCTGAAACTGGTCGTCACGCTCAAGCCGGCCGCGCTGAAGACCACGGTGGAAGAGGGCGTCAAGCAGAACATCGCCACCTTGTCGAAGCGGATCAACGAACTCGGCGTGAGCGAGCCGATCGTCCAGCAGCAAGGCCTCGAGCGCATCGTCATCCAGTTGCCGGGCGTTCAGGACGTTGCCCGCGCGAAGGACATCATCGGCCGCACCGCGACCCTGGAAATGCGCATGGTCGACGAATCGATTACGCCGGGCACCGAACTGTCGGCGTCGATCCCGCTCGGCTCCGAGCTGTTTACCGTCGGCACCGGCGCGCCGGTGGTGCTGTACAAGGAAGTGATCCTGACGGGCGAATACATTTCGAGCGCGACGGCGACGATGGACCAGAACCAGCAGCCGGCCGTGAGCCTGGACCTGAATGGCGATGGCGGGCGCAAGATGCGTGAGGCGACGCGCGAGCGCATCGGCAAGCGCATGGCGATCCTGCTGAAAGAGAAGAACAAGTATTCGGTGGCGTCGGTGGCGACGATCCAGAGCGAGCTGGGCAGCACGTTCCAGATTTCCAACATGGGCACTGCCGAGCGCGCCAATGAACTGGCGCTGCTGCTGCGTTCCGGCGCGCTGTCGGCGCCGATGGAATTCGTCGAAGAGCGCGTCATCGGCCCGCAGCTCGGTGTCGAAAACATCGCCAAGGGCCTGTACTCGACGGTGTACGGCTTCGCCGCGATCGCCATCTTCATGGTTCTCTACTATCACATGTTCGGTTTCTTCAGTGTGCTGGCGCTGGCCTGCAACCTGTTGTTCCTGCTGTCGCTGCTGTCGATGCTGCAGGCGACGTTGACGTTGCCGGGTATTGCCGCTATCGCGCTCGCGCTCGGTATGGCGATCGACGCCAACGTGCTGATCAACGAGCGCATCCGCGAGGAGTTGCGCGGCGGCGCCACCGCGCAGGCGGCGATTGCGGCCGGCTTCGACCGCGCCTGGGCCACCATTCTGGACTCCAACGTCACCACCCTGATCGTCGGCCTGGCGCTGTTGCTGTTCGGTTCCGGCGCGGTGCGCGGCTTTGCGGTGGTGCACTGCCTGGGCATCCTGACATCGATGTTCTCGGCGGTGTTCGTCTCGCGCGGCGTGGTCAATCTTTGGTACGGCCGCAAGAAAAAGCTGAGCAAAGTGTCCATCGGTACTGTCTGGACGCCCGGCGTGGTCTCCATCAAGAAGTAATCAGAAAGAGGAATCGAGATGGAATTTTTCAAGATCAAGAGGGACATTCCCTTCATGCGCCACGCGTTGATTTTCAACGTGGTGTCGGCGCTGACGTTCGCGGCGGCCGTGTTCTTCCTGCTGCACAAAGGCCTGAACTTATCGGTCGAGTTCACCGGCGGCACCGTGATGGAACTGCAATATCCGCACGCCGCCGACCAGGAGAAAATCCGCCGCTCGCTGCAGACGCTCGGCTACGAGCATCCTGAAGTGACCAGCTTTGGCACCGCGCAAAGCGTCATGCTGCGCCTGCCGAAGACGTCGGCCGGCGCCAGCGGTTCGCAAGCGGTGTTCAACACCCTTTGCGCGGCCGAGAGCGCTGCCACCAAGACGGTCGACACGATCACGCCGCAGGGCGACCATGTGGCGCGCACTGCCTGCCTCAACGCCAGGGGCGAAGAAGCGGTCAGCCTCAAGCGCGTCGAGTTCGTCGGCCCGCAGGTCGGCGACGAGCTGACCCAGAGCGGCCTGAACGCGCTCGTGATGGTGATCGTCGGCGTGATGATCTACCTGGCGATCCGCTTCGAATGGAAGTTCGCCGTTGCGGCGATCATCGCGAACCTGCACGACGTCATCATCATCCTTGGCTTCTTCGCCTACTTCGGGTGGGAGTTTTCGCTGACGGTGCTGGCGGCGGTGCTGGCGGTGCTGGGTTACTCGGTCAATGAGTCGGTCGTCATTTTCGACCGGATCCGCGAAAACTTCCGCAAGCAGCGCAAGGCGAGCGTGACGGAAGTGATCGACAACGCCATCACCAGCACCATCTCGCGCACCATCATCACGCACGGCTGTACCCAGATGATGGTGCTGTCGATGCTGTTTTTCGGCGGCGCGTCGCTGCACTACTTCGCCATCGCGCTGACGATCGGTATCTGCTTCGGCATCTACTCGTCGGTGTTCGTCGCCGCGGCGATCGCCATGTGGCTCGGCGTCAAGCGCGAAGACCTGATCAAGCCGCTCAAGGAAAAAGACGAGACCGACGGCGCTGTTGTCTAGGCGACAAGCGGACAGTCAATGACGAAAGGGCAGCGCGGGCCGCCCTTTTTATGCGTCGGACGGTAAGCAGAAAATATATGCCGTTGTGTGGGCTATCGCACAGATGGCAAACAGATGCGGAACTATAGTGGAGCTGTCTCTTTCAGGACATCCCTAGTTTTGGACTTCGGCCCGCTCACATAGAGCGGGCATTTTTTTTGTGCAGACGGTTTGTTGCAGGCGGGGATACGGGGAGCAGGCGACGCGCTGGGCGCGCGGCGCCTTAGAACAGTGCGGCGGTGAGGCTGCGCACTTCTTCGGCCGATTCCTCGAGGATCGAGGCGAGCGTGCCTTCGCCAGTGACGAAGTCGATGGTGGCGGCCGAATGGCGCGTGGTGGCGCCGGCGCGCGAGTGCAGGGGCGAGTCGAGCGGGGCCAGGTCATTGGCCAGCATCAGCGTGTCGCCCAGCGTTTCCGGCGGCAGCGCGCGCAGGCCGCGCCACATCGCTTCGATCGCTTCCATCACCGCGCCCGGCACGCCGAGCTTGGTCAGCACGCCGCGGCCGATGGCCATTTCGCCATGTTCGATCCAGTCTTCCGGCTCGCCGTCCAGCAGGCCGGGAAACTCTTCGGCGCGCGACAGCAGGTAAAAGCCGCCCACTTCATGGACGATGCCGGCAAACAGCGCCGTATCCGGATCGATGTTGGTGACGCGCCGCGCGATCACTTGCGACAGCGCAGCCACGTGGGCCGAATGCTGCCACAGCTGGTCGGCCTTGGCGCGCAGGTCGGGACGGGTGATCTTGCTGTCGAGCTGGCGCACGATGACGGCGGCGGCCAGCGCGTTCAGCGTGCGAAAGCCGACCCGCTTGACGGCGGCGCCGACATTGGTGACGTCGTTACCGAAGCGGTTGTAGGCCACCGAGTTGGCGATGGCGACAGTACGCGCCGCCAGCAGCGGTTCGGCCTGGACCAGCCGCGCCGCCTCGTCGATGTGCAGGTCCGGGTCGCCCAGCGCACTCTGCAGCTTGAGGGTGGCGTCGACGTTGGTCGGGAAGGTCAGGTCGCCGCGTCCAGCCTGGGCGGCAATGCTTTTGAAGGCTTCGATTCTATCCATGAAAAAAATTATACTCCCAATAGTTGGACAGAAGCACGCAAAGGCGTTCTCAAAAGCATCTTTTATTATGCCGGCTGGCTTGCGTCAAGCCGCGCTGAAGATCGCGTCGCAGCCTTCTTGCGGCGCTTCGGTGTCTTTCAGTTCATCGACCAGGCCCAGATCTTCGAGTTCCTCGATCGCGTTCATGTAGCTGTTGACCTTGGTCGCACCGATCAGGCGGTAGATTTCGCCGGCCTCGTTGCGCACGCCGACGAGCATCTTTTCGTGGCGCACTTCGTCGGCCGCGGCGACGTTGAGCAACAGGTTGCCGATGATCTGTTTGTCAATTTTGGCCGGCGTGATGCCGTCGAGCAGGGCGGTTTTCATTGTTTTTCCTTTGGTGTTGGCGGGGAGGGAGCGGCGCTGGCATCGGTGATCATCTGCTTCAGGCGCGACAGGGCCGAGTCGATCGCGTCGAATTCGGCGTCGCTGCACGAGGCGAACAGCTGCTTGCCGTGCGCGACTACGGCGGGGAACACCTGCTCGAACAAGGCTTCGCCGCTGGCGGTGAGGCTGACGAAAAACGAGCGCTTGTCGTCGCCGCTGCGCTCGCGCGCGACCAGGCCCTTCTGTTCGAGCCGGTCGATGACGCCGGTGAGCGTGCCTTTGGTAATCAAGGTGCGCTCGCCGAGTTGCTTGTACGTCATGCCGGCCGTATTGCCGAGCGTGGCGATGATATCGAACTGGGCGTGCGTGAGCCCGCACTGGCGCACCGAGTCGCCCGAAAAGCGCTCGAATCCCTGCATGCACTCCGCCAGCAAGCGGACACTGCGTAAGTATCGTTCCCCCATAGACCGTGATTATAGCTGGCGTCGGCGCTTTGCCGGCGGTGCCCGTTCGCCTTTTGCGCCCGAGACAGTTACCATATGACTATTTCGGCCATCCCGCATCGCAAAGACCCCTATGACCCATCAGTTCCGCGGCATCCTCGCCTTGCTGCTCGTCACCCTCGTGTGGGGCACCACCTTCCCGGCGATGAAGGACCTGACGGTGTATTTTTCGCCCGTCTGGATCATTTTCCTGCGCTTTGCGCTGGCGGCGGTGCTGCTGGCGCCGTTTCTGTACAAGGCCGGCCGCGACGACCTGGTCTCCGGCGGCCTGCTCGGCGTGCTGCTGTTTTTCTGCTATGTGTTCCAGGTCGAAGGGCTGGCGCTGACCACCTCCAACCGCAACGCCTTCATTTGCGGACTGAACGTGCTGGTGGTGCCGCTGCTTGGCGTGGTCGCCGGCAAGATGCCGGAAAAGCGCATCGCCTACGCGCTGCTGCTGGCCATTGCCGGCCTGACTGCGCTGTGCTGGGACGGCGGCGCGTGGGGGCGCGGCGACACGCTCGCGCTGCTGGGCGCCTTCGCGTTCGGTGTGTACATCAAGATGATGGAATTTCGCACCCGTCGCGCGTCGCGCCTGATGACGTTGACGGCGGCGCAGATCCTCACGGTGGCGCTGTGCGCGGCGGTATGGCTGCTGGCGCGCGAGGTGCCGCGCACCACCATCGACGCCGGCAACGACTTCGCCAACTACTGGACCTACATCGCGCAAGGCATCGGCCAGCACGCGATCAACCTGGCGTACCTGGGCGTGGTGGCGACCGCCGCCATCATCTCGCTGCAGGGCTGGGGCCAGGCGCGCAGCACGGCCAACGAGGCGGCGGTCATCTATGCGTTCGAGCCGGCGGCGGCGGCATTTTTTGCCTTTTTCTGGCTCGGCGAAACGCTCACCGCGCGCGGCTGGATGGGCGCCGTGCTGCTCATCGCCGGCATGATCGTGAGCCAATGGAACGCGGCGCCGCGGCCGGCCGCCTCGCTCGCGCCCGAATAAATGACAGCATTTCCCCAGTCCGATGGCGCACCTTGACCTCGCCCGCCTGGCGCAGGAAGCGCCGCTGCGCTTCCTGCTGGTCAATGCCGGCCAGCCCGACTCGCTGACCTGGTCCGGCCTGTACCAGCCGCTGCGGCTGGCGGCAAAGCTGCTCGGCCCCGAGCGGCTGCATGTGGATGTGCGCAGCCCCGACAAGTTCGGCGCCGATGCCTTGCGCCACTGGCACCTGGTGCTGCTGGTGGCCGACGAGTCCGAGGCGGCGCTCAAGCCTGCCGCCATCCGCGCCGTGATCGAGCGCGCGCGGGCGGCGCCGTTCTGGGGCGGCGTTGGCGCCGGTGTGTTGTGGCTGGCCGACGCGGGCGTGCTCAACGGCGTGCGCGCCGCGCTGCCGTGGGCGCTGTATGCCGACGTCGACATCAAGGCGGACCACGCCGTCTTCACGCCCCACCTGTACGAGCTCGACGGCGCCCGGCTCACCTGTTGTGGCGGCGCGGCCAGCATCGACTTCGCGCTGACCTTGGTCGAGCACGTATTCGGCGCGGCGCTGCAGGCGCAGATCAAGGAAGCGCTGTGCATCGACCGCGTGCGCGGTGCCGAGGAGCGCCAGCGCGTAGCGTTGCAGGCGCGTTTCGGCGCCTTGCAGCCGAAGCTGAGCGAAGCGGTGACGTTGATGGAAGCGAACATCGAAGAGCCGTTGTCGACCGACGATATCGCCGGGCTCGTTGCGCTATCGCGGCGCCAGCTCGAGCGCCTGTTCAAGCAATACCTTGGCAGCCTGCCGTCGCGCTACTACCTCGAGTTGCGGCTGCAGCGCGCCCGCCAGCTGCTGCTCGACACGAACTATTCGATCGTCCAGGTCGGCTTAATGTGTGGTTTCTCGTCCGGCTCGCACTTCTCGACCGCGTTTGGCGCCCTGTTCGGCCACACCCCGCGCGAAGAGCGCCAGCGCCGCCTCAACGCCTAAAACTTCGGGGTCAGACCTAGGTCTGACCCTAATGCCGCTAAGTTAAGCTTTTTTTTCCTCAGTCGTCTTTTTCGTCAATCGTTTTTCGGGATAGCGCTGCGCTACTGCTTTAACGACCCGGGCGAACTTTCGTCCGGG
>NZ_JAFCWM010000036.1:0-37340 GCF_049897565.1 Massilia sp. TWR1-2-2
CGCTGGAAGGACCTATCGACATCGTGAAAATCTCTCGAAACCGCGGAAGCAAGACCAAAAACCGCACAAGGCAATGAGTCAGAAAAATTGTTGAAATCGGCTAACTTGGGTGGATTGCCTTGCCTCCCGGCGGTCTTTACCGCTTCGCGATTGAGTTGCTCGCCGTCGTTCACGATAGCGTCATAGAGCGTACGGAAGGCAGCGACATCATCGACGCTGAACGGCGTTTGTTTTTTTAGGGCCGCCTCACATAACTTGTTGGCGTCCAGCAGCAAGTTTGTCATCGCGTCAGGCGATGCCTGTCCGGTGATTTCTTTCACATACACGATCTCGCGTAGAAGATGGGCATTGCACAAGGCATGAATGGATTCATCGAGCTTCCAATACGGCGCCCAGCAGTCGTGGACCAGGACGCCTGTACGCTTGGGCAAGATGCCGTGAGCTTCGATGGCCGCCATGCCGCGCTTGGCGTGCACGCCATACCAGGTCAACGTTTCGTTGGCCGCGTTATGGAGCCAATGGAGCTTTCCTGCAACGCGCAGACCGGACTCGTCGGCGTTGACCAATGCGGCAACGTGCAAATTGTCGGCGATCTGGTTGTCCGTGTCCTGCAGCGCAGCGCGCGCCTCGCCCACCCATGCCACCAGCGTGCCGGGAGAAACCGACAGGCCATAGATATCGTGAAGCAGTTCAGCGGTACGGGCGAAGGACAGCATCTGCCCTTGAGTCAGATGGACGCCCAGGGCCTTCACGTTTGGGCCGTACTGCACGACGTCCGAAACGCCGGCAGAAAAGGCACCCACATGCACGTGCCCGCAGCTGCACGCCACTTCAAGCGTGCAGTGCTCGACGACATCGAACGAACGCGCGGGCACATCGATGACCTGCCGGCGTTCCACCACCAGTGCCTCGTCGAGCGGCAGCGGCCGATGGCAGCGATTGCATTGCGATGGCAATGGGTGATGGATAGTATCGGTCGGCTCCGCCACTCGTTTGAGCGTCGTCCCTTTGTGTCCATCTTGCGCGCCGGCTTTCTTGTCCGATGTTCCGCGCAACGAGCGCGTCTTCTTCGCAAGGCCATCCGACGACGGCGGCTTACTCGAATTCTGGCTGTTCATTCCCAGCCTCGCCTCAACAGCGTCGAGGCGTGCGAACAGCGCGTCGATAAGTCTGTCCTTGTGCTGGTTGGACAGATGAGTAAGGTCGGGGCGCGGCGGTTTTGGTGGCATGCACGCATGATGCGTTATCCCAGATTTGTTTACAACAACTTTCTACGCTGCGCGCTCAGGCTGAATAGTCACGAAATAATCTTCATCATGAACCATTCCCTACTGAGCGGAATCCCGTACGTCCTGCCCCCTGGGTCGAGCACAATCAACGGCTTATTGCGAAATTAGCAAAACATCGGTTTGATCCCGTTCGCGCTTCTGGAATGACCCAGGTTGCCGCTCCAAGTCGTTCTGAAGTAGTTCGACAGGCCTGCGAAAATCATGTTCGGCGATTAGAAGTGTGACTATATTCGAGAGGGGCTGCCTTCGTTCGATTAAGACGGAGCCGAACCACAGGGGGTGCTCGACGCACGCCGTGGTTTGCTGAGCGTAGGATGAGCGCCAAAGTCGAATCACCAATCGTTCATTCCGATTTAATTCTTTGACCAAAGTGTGTTGTTGCGCCAGTCCATGATCCAACTTTGGCAGAACTGGCATGCTCTCGATTGGCGTCGTCGGCAATAGCCAGAGTAACGCTGTTTTGATGCCCCAAGGTTGGCGGGCATGCCACTGAACTGTCGCGAGCCGCGCGGTTAACACGTCAACAGTAGTACCGGACCACTGAATCGCAAACGGCTCTTCGATATCGCCTTCAAGTTCGGCGCGCGCCGTCGGCAAGCGACGCCACCCGTCGCCGGCCCAGTCATCCAGAATGATTGGCTTGAGAACAGTTACCTGATAAGCATATCGGCGGATGTCGTCAGCGTGCCGGTCGCCGTAATAGAAAGTGCTGACTATCGCAAGCGTCGCTAACACCACCGTAAAAAACGGCAGAATTGGAAGACGCTGGTTCTTGACGTGATGCGTAAAAGCGATACTGAGCAAGGCCACCCAGATCATTCCCAGGCTCAAACTGCCGATGACATCGGAAAACCAGTGGACGCCGAGGTAAATTCGCGAAATCGAAATGAGCACGATCACTGTGGCAGCAGTTAGCGTGAGCGCGACTTTTTTTTTGGTCGGCTTACCGTTGGCCAGCAGAAACGCCATGAACCCGTAGACAACAATGCTCAGCGTGGTATGTCCACTTGGGAACGAATACTGCTCAATGCCAGTATAAATATTGTGCGGACGTGCTCGTCCGAGCGTAAACTTGACGACCCAAACCAGGACCTCCGCAACGCTCACAGCGGCGATCCAATAGCCTAGCGTGCGCCAGTAGCGACGATACGCAAAGTAGAGTGAGAGCGTGACGATGAGAGCGATGGTCCCTGCAGGGCCGCCAACTTCGGTCAACGCGACCATTACGTGATCGCCCCAATCCGTGCGCAAATTCTGCATTTGCGAGTTGACGGCTTGATCGAACTGCACAATAGGATCATTGGCCATCACATCCTGAACAATTCCGCCAAACAGCCACGCGCCTGCTATCAACAAGATTGCAGCAGTCAACAATGCGCGCGACTCCGGCCTGGCTGGATCGAATAGAGACAGCGTTATTTTTGAGAAAAATCCCGATCCACGATGGGCGCCTTTCACTGCGCGGTCACGCAGTTTCTCAATGTGCGGCCACCCATAAAGCATGAGGTAATGCGTAGTGCGATGCAGCAGCCAGATTACGATCGCAATCCCCAGCAAGAGGATGACCAATCGCGAGCTGAGCGCACCGGCAATCTGCAACGAGGCGCCGAACAGCACGCCTGGCAAAATAAGCACACCAGCCCACGCTACGGCCGAAGTGACGTTCATGAATGTGAACTGCAGCGGCGGCATGCCCGACATCCCGGCGATTACCGGCACAATCGCGCGAAGCGGCCCGAAAAAACGGCCGAGGAAAACGCTTTTTCCACCATTGGCGGCAAAGTAGGTTTCGCCACGAGAAAACAAGGCCGGGTAGCGTTTCATTGGCCAGACACTGCGCAAGCGCTCGCGATAATGCTGTCCGAGCCAGTAGCTGACGCCATCACCCGATATTGCGCCGATGATTGCCGCAAGTGCTGCCAAAACGGGACTGAGGATGTGCATGCCAATTAACACGCCGCCCATGAAAACGATCATGCTGCCCGGAACCACGATGCCGATCACCGCGAGCGCTTCAAGTGCAGCACCCGCGAAAACAGCGGCCAACGCCACCCACGGGTGGGCCGAGAAATAAAGGATCAATGTATGAAAATGTGATTCCATATTCTTTCAATCGTTGGCGACATGGCAGCTACAGAAATTCCGCAATTGCTTTGATACGGCGACAGTTAATTTCGATCCAGCCCCGCATCACCGGTTCCAGTGCATGCCGAATCACGAATCCGATCAGGCAGCCGTCGAGGGGGGCAGGCTCCCACGGCACGTATCGTCAGGCCCAACGATGGACACGTTTCAACGTCCCGCAAATACCACGCTGGGCTCCAGCTTCATTACCGGGCGTACGCTTAACGCAGCGGCAACCACGCTAACCAGCACAACAGTCACGGCACCTAGTACAGGTGTGAACCACATCATGCGAAACGGATATCCGGCCATTAGTGCCAACTGCCCGCTAACGGCGCAGAGTCCCAGTCCGAGACCGGTTCCAAGGAGGCCGCACAGACCGGCTTGGGCGAACACCATCGTCAAAAGAAGTCTCGGTGTGGCACCCATTGCACTTAGCACAGCATAATTGCGCAGATTTTCGTTGGTGAACATATAGAGCATTACTCCGGTTACGCCAAAGCCGACCGACATTGCCAGGGTAAGCATGGCTGCAATGTCCCCCACATCTTCGGAGTTGACCAGAAACCAATGAACCGTATCGGATTTGAATTCTGCAGACGTGCGCGCGCGGAGACCCGTTGCCGATTCGATACGAATCGCCAAGTCTTCGGCCTCCACCCCTCGCGCAGCGGTTGCAAGCACGAACGTGAGCCGACGTCGTTCCGGTGGCATGATCCGGGTCGCGTTCGAAAAAGTTGTATATAGCTGCGGGCGCGGCGGGAATCGGGGGAGTCCTTGTGATCGCCCGACAACCCGTACGAGGTGATCGTTGACTAGCAATTCATCGCCTGTTGCCAGTTCGCGCGTCGGCGCGTCGAGATGCGGTTTACCGCGTGGCCATTGATCCGCAACTTGAAATGGCGTCTCCAATTTACCGCTGGAACCACCCGCATCAACCACCACGGCGCCAGGTACTCTCAGCAAGCCAGGCATCACACGGTCTTGCATGGGCGGCAGCCCTGTCAGCGTCGCGTCATCGACGCCAATGACCTGAAAAGGCTGATAGCGGCCATTGGGGAAACGGACCTCGGCCGTGGCCAGCATGAGCGGAACCGCCGACTGTACTCCCGCAACGCCGCGCACTCTTGCCAATGCGTGCAAGGGCATGTTGGTCGTCTGCTCGACCGAATTTACTGCCGGGTCCATCACCCATACATCTGCGCTACTGTTCTCGGCGATGGGCGCGTAGCCGCGCGTCATGATTCCGGCGAAATATGATGCTGCGAATGTCACCAGGAATGAGGTAAATGTGATGCCAAAAATCAGGCCCACGTATTTCGCGCGATCACCCAACAGCATTTTCAAGGCCACGCGTAACATTTTGGTGCTCCTTCTGAGCGTGCTGACTGACAGGGTAATTGCTGATATTGGAAATTGATGTTAGCAGGAACCGGGTCCTGCTCAACGCCTCCGCCCAAAGCCTTGTGGAGCGCCACCAACGCTGTGGCCACCGCAGCGTCGCTGCGCGCCAGATCAATCCGTGATCGAAACAGGGTTTGCTCGGCGAGCAGCACATTTCGAAAATCAGTCAGGCCACTTTTGTAAAGCGATGTCGCCAGAACGACAGCGCGCTCGTCCGAGTCAACCGTTTTCGAGATGGCCCTGCGGTGATGGCCTTCATTCCGAAAGGCGGCGATTGCATTTTCAGCCTCCTCGTACGCAACGAGGATCGACTTTCGATAATTGATCAAAGCCTCTTGCTGCTCGGCGTTGCGGACTTCGATGTTGGCGACAATGCGGCCCCGCTGGAAGATCGGCCATGTGATCGATGGACCAATCGACCAGGATTTGCTGCCCACATTGAAAAAATCGCCGCCAGATCGGCTCTCCAGGCCTAGCGCGCCGAGCAATGAAAACTTGGGATACAAGTCCGCCGTCGCAACGCCGATTCGTGCGGTCGCCGCCGCAAGCTGGCGCTCCGCTCGCAGAATGTCCGGACGCTGCCGAAGCAGATCCGACGGCATACCTGAAGGCAGCGTCGATGGCCCTGCCGGAATTGCCCCTGGCGCGCGGAGTTCCTCAGACAACGCTCCTGGCGCGAGGCCGAGCAAAATGCCGAGACGATACAAGCTTTGCTCGTAGGCGTTTTCCAATGAGGGGGTGCGGGAGGCGATTGCATTGACTTGAGACTCGGCACTGGCGACCTCCAAATCTGTCGCCATTCCACCCTGATATCGTACTTTGATCAGATGAAGGCTATCCTGCTGAACCAGAAGGCTGGCACGCGTGAAGGCCAACTCCTGTTGAGACGCGCGCAGAAGAATATAATTACGCGTGACTTCGGCACGCAGCGAAAGAATGACGCCGCCACGGTCATGGAGCGCTCCGTGATAGTTTGCATTTGCCAGTTCGGCTGAACGGCGAACACCGCCAAACAGATCAAGTTCCCATCGCGCATCGAAGCCGGCATGAAACAGATTTTCAGACTTCCTTGCGTCCGCTGCAGTCGTCGTACTCGGGACATTCTCACTTTCGCGTCCCCTTCGGTATGAGCCGGTTGCACTGACAGTTGGTCGCCGTAACGTTGACGCGATATCGAAATTGGCGCGTGCTGCAGCAACCCGAGCTTCTGCGCCTTGTATATCGGGATTGTCCTGAACGGCGCGTTCGATAAGGGAGTTTAGTTCAGTGTCGTTGAAACTCAGCCACCATCGCGCCGGCGCGGGCAGGGACGACGTGGAGTTTTCAGGTGCTGCGCTCCAGTGCGCGGGCCCGTCCAGTGCCGGTCTATGATAGTCGGGACCTACCACGCAACCACCTGCAGCGGTCGTGATCATCAACAGGAAGATTCGTCGCAATGAGATGATCATGGCGCACTCACCGCAGAGGCGCGTGACGCGGCTCCCGGCATGCCGCCACGCGAGGATTCGCTGAGTTTCGTCTCGATGAACACATCGACATGCTGGCCGATGTAGATCGGCAATGCCGTGCGATCAAAACTATAGATGACCTGCAGGGCCCGGGTATCGACCCGCTCTGTACTGTCGCCGCTCAGCGAGGTTTTTGGCAATACATACGGATCAACGCGTTCAAATTTTAGCGCGACGTGCAGCGTCGGATTACCACGCATAAATGCAGCTGCGCGCGCACCTGCTTGCACCCGCCACGCATCGTTTTCGTCGATGTCGGCGCGGACGAACAGCCGTTCATCGTTCCCTAGCAGCATCGAAGAAGCGTCTGGCCGTCCACCCTGCACGTATTCGCCGATGCGCATCTTGTTCTGCAATATGCGGCCGGAGACCAACGCGCGTACGGTATGCCGTTCGATGAGCATCTGAATCTGCGCGACCTGCGCTTTGGCCGAAGCCAGCTCCGCCTCGGCAATCTTGACCGCAAAGCGACGATTGTTTAGCTCCTCGACGCTGACGGCGCGCTTATCCGATACGCTGTCAGCGAGTTCGAGCTGACTTTTGGCTTGCGCCAAGCGTGCGTGAATTTCTTTGGTTTTCGCCACCGCGACCAGGAGTTGCGCTTGCGGTTCACGGTCGTCGATTTTAAACAGCTTGTCGCCAGCAGTCACGTTACTGCCTGCACTTGCGTACAGTTCGACCAGAATACCGGGCACTGACGTTCCGATAACGATGTTTCCAGTGCTCGCCTCGATAATCCCTGCTCCTGCGACGTAAGACGCGAAAGGCGCTTTTGGCGACTGCGCCGCTGGTTGCGAGACGGTCGATTGCCTGTTACCGATCAACACCATCGTCACGGCAATCAGCAGGCCAATCACGGCGAGTGTCGGGAGCAGATACTTACGCATCATTTCGCTTGTGCCCGGTCGGCCCCAACAGTTACTTCGACGATCTTCCCGTCATCCATGTGTGCGATGCGGTCGGCGAACTCATAAATGCGGGTGTCATGCGTCACGACCACCAATGCGCGGTCGGGAGCTTGCACCACATCCCGCAGCATCGCCATCATGGCGTGCCCGGTGGCATGGTCCAGGCTACTTGTTGGCTCATCACAAATAATCAATTTAGGATTGTGTACAAGCGCACGGGCGATCGCCACGCGCTGCTGCTGCCCGCCACTGAGTTGGCCAGGGAGCGCATCTGCGCGTTCCAACAGCCCAACCTGGTCGAGAACGGCTTTGGCACGCCGATCGGCAGACTTGCGTTCTTCGCCGCTTATCAGTAGCGGTACGGCGACGTTTTCAGCGGCGGTCAGCGCGGGGAGCAAGTTGAAAGCCTGAAAAACAAAGCCGATGGAAGTGCCGCGAAAGCATGCTCTCTCATCTATATTCATATCTTCCACATCGTTGCCGAGTACCGTGCACCTGCCTGCATCGCGCTTCAAGATGCCGCCGATAATGGAGATCAGGGTTGTCTTGCCGCAGCCCGAAGGGCCGGCCAGGATGAGTAGTTCGCCTCGGTAGACATCGAGGTCGATACCGCGCAATGCGGTCACTTTTGCATCACCGACACCATAGTCTTTCGTCACGCCGGAACACTTGACGGCAACTTCTTGAGTCGAATTCATTGATTTTTTGTCCCTTTGTTCTATCGCGGAAAGCGGGTTTTGAATGGAGCATGATAGAACAACGGACGGAACGGGAAGATGACCGCAACATGACCAACTGGTCATCTCTGAAAACGTCAAGCCCGACCGACGAAGGTGTGTCGCGAACGGGGTTCAGGCAGTACCAGCAGCGGCAGGAAATGTCAGCGCGACGGCCGTATTATGGTCGGGTTTGCTCTGGATGGAAATTGTTCCACCATGTAAATGCATGATTGACTGAACGATGGCAAGACCAAGGCCGGTGCCTTGCCCTTGCCGCGAGCGTGAGCCATCGGCACGGTAAAAGCGCTCGAGTACTCGGGGCAAATCTTCGGGCGCAATTCCGCAACCGGTATCGCTTACAGTAATCTCGGCCACTTGATTCCTTAGCGTCTTCGTATCGATCGCGACTCGCCCGCCGCTTGCTGTATGGTGAAGCGCATTGGCGACAAGATTGCCCAACGCACGCCGCAAGAGGCTGGCATCCGCCAGTATCGTTCCTGTGCCGCTGGGAATCAGGGTAACGCCTTGCTCATCGGCCATTGCCTGATAAAAGTCGCATACGACGGCGATTTCCTGCCTAAGGTCTAGCCATTTCTTTTCGAGTTGCGCGGCCGGCTGTTCGGTGCGGGCCAGGAACAGCAGTGCATCGACCATGCGCGATAGACGGTCATACTCGTCCATCGCCGATTCGATGCAAGCCCGGTAGTCTTCGTTCGACCGCTCCCGGGACAGCGCAATTTCTGCTTCACCTCGCAGGATATGGAGCGGGGTGCGCAGTTCATGAGCGATGTCGGCCGAGAAGCGCGAGATGCGGGCAAACGAGTCTTCGAGGCGCGACAGGAGGCGATCGAAGTTTGTCGCGAGTGGCCGCAGCTCTAAAGGCCAGGGTTCGTCGCCGACTCGGCGGTGCAATTGCGCCGCGCCAAGCTCGTCAACAATTGCGGCCAATCGGGAAACGGGCCGCATTCCCCGACGGGCAATAAGGTAACCTGCGGCAACGGCAATCGCCAGGAAGATGGCAACGGTCAGCAGTAAAGTGCTCCGGTAAGCGGACAGAAGTTGCTCCTCCTTGGCGAGGCTCATCGCTGCCTGCACTGTGAAGGGCGAGCTTGCTTCGAATTTGCCGGACATCAGGCGGTACTTCTTGCCGTCGCCGGAAAACCAGTCCCGACCGCGATCATCTACGGGAAGCGGTGATCTTGCGAACGGCCCATGGTTGTCGGAAACGGCACCGGAAACGGGGCTGTCTGCAACGATGTGTTGCCGCGCATCCAGCACCCGGATATAGATGCCGGGAAGCGTTTCTGTCTCGTGTTGGACTTCTTCACGCAAGGCTGCGTGATCACTCGGGTGGAGCACCAGAACGGCGCGCACCTCGGCGATCTTGCCGGCAAGAATCCGATCGTCCTCCTGTTGCAGCCGGTCCGCGAGCGCCCAATACAGCACACTTCCGGCAGAGGCGATCAGCGCCACGCTGAGCAGCGCGTACCAAACGGTGAGCCGCGCGGCAATCGACCCGGTTCTTGCGGTAGCGTTCTCAGTTCCGCTCTTCCAGGACATATCCCACTCCCCGTAACGTGTGAATCAGCTGACCATCGTAGGGATCATCGACTTTTCTGCGCAGTCGGCGGATGGCCACATCGACCACATTGCTGTCGCCGTCGAAATTGATGTCCCAGATCTGTTCGGCGAGCCGCGTCCGGGTCAGCACCTCGCCGGGATGCCGAAGCAGGTATTCGAGCAGTCGGTATTCCTGTGGAGCGAGGTCAAGCGGCTTTCCCGCCCGTGATGCCTTGTGCCGAGCCAGGTCCATGTCGAGATCGGCGAGACGCAACGCGTCCGGTTGCCGCGTCGGTGCCCGGCGCAATGCATTGCGCACACGGGCAAGCAATTCGGAAAAAGCAAACGGCTTGACCAGGTAGTCATCGGCGCCCAAGTCCAGGCCCTTGACCCTATGAGAAACAGCATCGAGGGCCGAGAGGAGAATCACAGGCTGGTGGGGCAAGCGCTCCTTGATCTGCGTTAGCACCGACCAGCCGTCCTGTATGGGCAGCATGACATCCAGTACGATCAGGTCATATACGCCCGTCAGCGCGAGATGAAGCCCGTCCGGCCCATTCGCGGCGAGATCAGCGGCGAAACCTTCCTCGACGAAACCTCGCTTGACGAAGGCTGCGGTTTTGGGCTCGTCTTCAACGATTAGTATTTTCAATTCCACACCTTTGTCATGGATAGCCAGGGGACACAGAATTCGGAAAAATCGGGCGCTAAGCCGAGTCAGGCCGGTTTGACCCGCGAGCGCAGCAAACTGCCGGCAGCGTTCTCCTCGAACAAGCCAGCCTCCTCGATGTAGCCCTGCACTGTGCCGTCGTGGCGCCACGCGCCTTGCCGCTTGATGTCGCGGAAGTCGGCACCCGCGCGGTAGGCGCAGGTGGCCATGCCGCGCCGCAGGCTGTGGCTCGACAGTTCCGGCACATAGCTGAGCTTGGCTAGTCTGGCGGCGCCGCACAGGATGGTGTTCACGCTGGCCGGGTTCAAGCCATTGTCGCCCACCACAGCCCACCTGCTGATCGATCGGAAGACCGGGCCGCTGGTCACGCCGGCGGCGTCCAGCCAGATCCGCAACGCAGTCGCGGGGCAGCACGGCCCGTCGCTGTAGGGGATCGCCTTGGCCACGCCCTCGCCGGTCTGGTCCGTCTTCGAGCGCGGCAGCGTGATCGTGATCCCTTGCATGTCCCAGGCAATGTGGTCAACCTCGATGCCCACCAGCTCGCTGCGCCGGAATCCCCCGAAAAAGCCCACCTGCAGTAGCGCGCTATCGCGCGCCGCCCTTTGCGTACCCTGGCTGGCCAGTGTCGCCACGATCAGTTCCAGATCCACGATCGGCAGCGCCTTGGCCGTCTTCTTCGGCCAGGGTCCGCGGATTGAGCGCGTCGGCGTACCGCACCAGGTAGCGGATGACCGCCGGCTCGTCGGCCGGCAGCACGCCGCCCCAGTCCAGGTAGTGCTTGATCGCCGACCGGTACGCTTGGCGCGTGTTGTCGGACGTGGCGGCCGCCAAGAAAGCGCACTGCGGCACGGATAAGTCGCGTTGATCCTGCGCTGTAACGGCGCTGCGGATAGCCGGCACTGACCCAATATTGGGCATTTCGGCGGCTTGGCGTACTGTAATGGTGCTGGCCATGGTGGCGTCGAAATGTTTGCTCGTAATGGGGATTACAGTGAGCATAGCACGGTGCAGGCAGCATAGCCTGCGGTAACGTACATTATAGAAGCTTAAAATATTTAATTGAGCGAAGAACTTTAATCGTTATTGATCGTATTATTACGTAACACATAATACGTTACTTAATTGAATGGAGTGGTCATGGCCCGTGCCGGTGTCGTATATTCTCAAGTCGCCAAAGCGGCTGCGAAGCTCGCGGTGGAAGGCAAAAACCCGACCGTCGACAACGTGCGCGAAGCACTGGGCGGCACCGGCAGCAAAAGTACGATTGCGCCGATGCTGAAACGCTGGAAGAGCGCGCATCAGAAGACCATTGCCGAAGCCGAATTGGGCTTGCCGGCTGAACTGGTACGCGCCGTCAAAGACATCTATGAGAAGCTGCAGGCCGATCTTGCGCATCAGCTGGGGTTGGCGCGGGAGAGTCACCGGCAAGAACAGGAAGCGATGGCCGAACGATTAAAGCTTGCAGCGGCCGACATGGGCGCGCTGACCGAGACCAAGGATCGCCTGGCTCAGAAGTTGGCTCGGCTAAAAGCGAGCTTCGAGCGCCTGCAGAAAGACCAGCATGCGGGCGAAATGTCATTGACGGCTGCCCGGGCCGACAATGCCGGCCTACAGCAGCGTCTTGCCGACCGGAGAGCGGAAGTTCAGTCGCTCACGCAGCAGTTGACACAGACGCGGGTCCAATTCGAGCATTACCAGGAAACGACTGCACGACAGAGGACGGAAGATCGGCAGGCGTTCGAGCAGCGCATCGCGCGCCTGGAGTTGGATTTGGCGAGCGGCCAGCAGCGGCAAGCGGCCCAACAGGCAACACTTGCGCAGCAGGAGACCAAACTGTCGCAACTCGATGCCGACAACGCGCGGCTGCGGCGGACGGCCCAAGGGGCTCAGGCCGCGCAGGGCGCCGTGAAAAGCGAGCGGGACCAACTGACGTATCAGGTGAAGGAACTATCAGCAGCGCGTGTTGACCTGGATAACCGGCTAAAGATGGCACAACAGGCGTTGACGGAAGCCAACATGATCGGGGCAGCCGCGCAAAAACAGGCAGAAATGCTTACTCATCAACTGGCCAGCGTTGAGGCAAAGGCGGAAAAGGCAGATCAGGAAAGGCTGGGGCTGATTCAAAAACTGACTGAGCGCGAACACGGTTCTACCCAGACCGATAGCAGCGTTGCCCACAAAATCAATCAGTTATGAGAACTTTTACCTTTTCGAGGGGATGGGCATAATTATCCAACGTCGTCAGCGACGGCGATAAACAGGTCGCTGTCGACGGCGGCGATGGCCATGCCCCGGTCAACGTCACGCCGGAAGACGACGCCACGCTCGCCCAGATGGCCGCGCGCACGGCGTCCGATCCCAGCAAGGACCCGATGACGGGCGCCGAACTTGGCATGGGTGCAAGCCCGCAGGCCGGTTCCAAGCCTCACTGATCGAGCGCCCATGAACGTGCGCCCTGGTCAGGTTCCGCGTTTGCTGGTCGGCGGCGCCATCGCCGTCGCCGGCCTGCTGGTGCTCATGGATGAGATTGCGACGCCGTTGATGCGCTTGCCGCCGAACCTGCTCGGCGCGCTGCCAGGGGGCGCCATCGCGGCCCTCGCCACCGCGCTCGGCACGACGCCCGGATGCGATGCTGTACGTGTTCTGCCATCACATCATCCCGGAATCGCACAAGGACGGCCTGAATGAATTTGCCTCCGGCTCCCTGGTGACCGGCTTTATCGTCACGATGATCCTCGACACCGCGCTGGCCTGAGCACCGCCAGCTTCGGTGCGCCAGGCGCGGCGGTTTCGCAACCGTATAATCAGTGCTACGATTCGGCCCATCCTTTCCACACGATGAGCCCATCATGAGCGGTCCGAAATACCCCGGTTTCGACACCCAGTCGCTGCACGCCGGCAGCATGCCCGACCCTACCACCGGCGCCCGCGCGACGCCGCTGTATTTCACGTCGTCGTTCGCCTTCAAGGACTCCGACCACGCCGCCTCGCTGTTTAACATGGAGCGCGCCGGCCACGTCTACTCGCGCATCTCGAACCCCACCAACGCCGTGCTGGAAGAGCGCATCGCGGCGCTCGAAGGCGGCGTGGCCGGCATCGCCACCGCCAGCGGCCAGGCCGCGATGCACCTCGGTCTGGCCACCATCGCCGGCGCCGGCTCGCACATCGTCGCCTCGCGCGCGCTGTACGGCGGCTCGCACAACATGCTCGCCTACACGCTCAAGCGCTTCGGCATCGAGACCACCTTCGTCGACCCGCGCGACGTCGACGCCTGGCGCGCGGCGATCCGCCCGACCACCAAGGTGCTGTTCGCCGAAACGCTCGGCAATCCGGGCCTCGACGTGCTCGACATCCCGCGCGTGGCCGCCATCGCCCACGAGCACAAGCTGCCGCTGATGCTCGACTCGACCTTCACCACGCCGTACCTGCTGCGTCCTTTCGATCACGGCGCCGACCTGGTGTTCCACTCGGCCACCAAGTTCCTGTGCGGGCACGGCACCGCCATCGGCGGGCTGCTGGTCGACGGCGGCACCTTCGACTGGCAGGCCGCCTACGAAGAACACGGCCACTTCGGCGAACTGTGCGAACCCTACGAGGGCTTCCACGGCATGGTATTTGCCGAAGAGTCGACCGTCGCGCCGTTCGCCTTGCGCGCCCGCCGCGAAGGCCTGCGCGACTTCGGCGCCGTCATGAGCCCGCACAACGCTTTCGCCATCCTGCAGGGCATCGAGACGCTCAGCCTGCGCATGGACCGCCACGTCGCCAATACCCGCAAGGTGGTCGCGTTCCTGCGGTCGCACGCCGCGGTCGAGTCGATCTCCTACCCGGAACTCGATTCGCACCCCGACTACGAACTGGCCAAGACGCTGCTGCCGAAAGGCTGCGGCGCGGTGTTCTCGTTCAGCCTCAAGGGCGACCGTGCCGCCGGCCGCCGCTTCGTCGACGCGCTGCAGGTGTTCTCGCACCTGGCCAACGTCGGCGACGCCAAGTCGCTGGTGATCCACCCTGCCTCGACCACCCACTTCCGCGTGCCGGCCGAACAGCTGGCCGCATCAAGCATCAAGGAAGGCACCATGCGCCTGTCGGTCGGCCTGGAAGACGCGGACGACCTGATCGAAGACCTCGCGCGCGGCCTGAAGCTGTCGCAGAAAGGAGCCTGACATGATCCTCCTGGTAGAAAGCGCGCTGGCATACTGCTACACCGGCGGGCGGCCCTTCGATGCCGAACGTCCGACCGTCGTGTTCATCCACGGCGCCCAGAACGACCATTCGGTATGGAACCAGCAGACCCGCTACTTCGCCCATCACGGCTACAACGTGCTGGCGGCGGACCTGCCCGGGCACGGCCGCAGCAAGGGCGCCGCCAGGACCAGCGTCGAACACATGGCCGGCTGGCTGCTGGCGGTGCTGGACGCGGCCGGCGTCGACCGCGCCATGCTGGTCGGGCACAGCATGGGGTCGCTGGTGGCGCTGGAGGCGTCGTATCTGGCGCCGAACCGCGTCAGCGGCGTCGCCATGCTGGGCACCACCTACCCGATGAAGGTGTCCGACGCGCTGCTCGCCACTTCGCGCAGCGACGAACCGGCCGCCATCGACATGGTCAACATCTTTTCGCATTCGATGCGGGCGCAAAATCCATCGACTCCGTCGGCCGGCGTGAGCACGATGGGCGTGTCGCGCCGGTTGATGCAGCGCATGTCGGCGATCAACCCGGAGCACCTGTTCCACACCGATTTCACCGCCTGCAATGCGTACGCCAACGGCGAAGCGGCCGCCCGCGCGCTGCAGTGCCCGACGCTGTTCATCTTCGGCAGCAAGGACATGATGACGCCGGCGCGCTCGACGAAAATGCTGACGTCTTGCGTCCCGCATGGCAAAATCGTCCACGTCGACGCGGGCCACTCCTTGATGAGCGAGCAGCCCGGCGCGGTGCTCGACGCCTTGTTCGCGTTCGCCGCCACCGGCGCTTGACACCGGGAGCATCGCATGGCCGCCAGGATTGCCACCTTCGCCGAGTTCTATCCGTTTTACCTGACCCAGCACGCCGACCGCATGTGCCGGCGCACGCACTTCATCGGCTCGTCGCTGGCGCTGATTGCGCTGGCGATGCTGGTCGTGACCGGCAGCCCGTGGTGGATTCTTGCCGCGCTGGTAGCCGGCTATGGCGGTGCCTGGATCGGTCACTTCGTCTTCGAGAAGAACATGCCGGCGTCGTTTGCGCAGCCGCTGTTTTCGTTGCGCGCCGACTGGATCATGTACTGGCAGATGCTGACCGGCAAGCTCAGCTGGTAACCGCGGCAATCGCTTTACCGCGCGCTCACCGCGAAATGCTCGGCCAGCGTCTGCTCCAGCCCGCGCTCGACCGCCTCCTCCACTTTTCCCGCCAGCGCCCGCGTATCGAGCGTCATCGCCGACGCCTGGTCCAGGTCCTTGGCCGCGCCGGCGTCGGCCGGCCGGCCGCCGAACACGAACAGCCGGTACACGTCCGACAGCTTGAGTTTGTCCGGATTAATCAGCAGCACCCAGTTGTCGTCGCTCTCCCTGACCCGCTTGCCCCAGCGCAGCCGCGCCGGCACGTCGGCCTGCACGCGGCCGACCCAGCCCTCGGCGACCATCCGGTCCAGCAAGGAAGTCATCTCCTCGTAGCCGATCCTGGTGTGCGCGCGGATCGACGCCGACGACACCAGCGCCGAATCGGTCACCCTGGCGCCGCCATGCAGCACCTTCAGGATCGCCACCGCGTCGACGAAAGCGCCGCCCGGCACCGGCTCGTACCACCAGCGTTCGTACTTCACTACCGGCAGCGCGGCAGTGATCAGCGCGCCCACCAGCGTGATCATCCATGACAGGTAGATCCACAGCAGGAACAGCGGCAGCGCCGCCAGCGCGCCGTAGATGATCGTGTAGTTCGGGAACTGCTTGATGAAAATCCCGAACAGCCGCTTGGCGATCTCGAACGCGACCGCCGCGACCAGGCCGCCCCAGATCGCGTCGCGCCAGTCGACATAGCGGTTTGGCACCGCCATGTACAGCAGCATGTAGGCACCGGTTGTCAGCCCCACCGACACCAGCGTGTAGAACAGCGCGCCGATGACCGGCATCGCGCGCATCCAGTCGTTGGTGGCCATGAACAGCTGCGACGTCACCGTCAGCGACAGGCCGAACAGCAGCGGCCCGAGCGTCAGCAGCATCCAGTACATCATGATGCGCGGGGCCAGCGGCCGTGGGCGCCGCACGCGCCAGATCTGGTTGAAAGCGCGTTCCACCGTCGCCATCATCGCGCTCGATGTGAACAACAGCGCCACCGCGCCGACCGCCGACAATCGCGTGGCCTTGCTGGCGAACTGGGTCAGGTTGTTGATGACGGTGTTGGCGATACCCTTCGGCATCACGGTCTGCACGAAGTAGCCTTCCAGCGATGCGCGGAAAGAATTGAAGACGGGGAAGGTGGTGAAGATCGCCAGCACGATTGTCAGCAGCGGCACCAGCGCCAGGGTGGTGGTGAAGGTGAGGCTGCCGGCGACCTGCGGCAATTTCTCCTCGTTCAGCCGGCGCCCGGCAAAGCGCAGCAAATCGCGCGCCTCGCTCCAGGTCAGGCCGCGCACAATGTCCACGCTGACGTTGATCATCTCGCTGGTCGACCTCGAAAGTGAATGGACTGTTTTAGAAAGCATCCGGCAGCGGTTATATCAGAGTGTAAAGCGCCCTATAATACCAACGATGAACCAACCCACTCCCATAATTCTCGTTTTGTACTATTCGCGCCATGGCGCCACGCGCAAGCTGGCCGAGCTGATCGCCCAGGGGATCGACAGCGTTCCCGGCGTCGACGCACGCCTGCGCACCGTGCCGGCCGTGTCGACCGTGGCCGAGGCGACCGCGCCGGACATTCCGGCCAGCGGCGCCCCGTATGTCGAGCTGTCCGACCTGGCCGAGTGCGCCGGCCTGGCGCTCGGCTCGCCCACGCGCTACGGCAACATGGCGGCGGCACTCAAGTATTTCCTCGACGGCACGGCCGCCGAGTGGCTCGCCGGCACCCTGTCCGGCAAGCCGGCGGTGGTATTTACTTCCACCGGCAGCCTGCATGGCGGCCAGGAATCGACCTTGCTGTCGATGATGATCCCGCTGCTGCACCACGGCATGATGGTGATGGGCCTGCCCTACACCCACCCTGAACTGATGACCACCTCCAGTGGCGGCAGCCCGTACGGCGCTACCCACTGGTCCGGCATCGACGGCGACAAGGCCGTCACCGACGACGAAAAACGGCTCGCGATCGCGCTGGGACGACGCCTGGCGTTGACCGCGGCTACCCTGCAGGGAGTACGATGATGACTTCGCAAAAATATTTTCACCTCGGCGCTATCATCAGCCTGGTGCTGCTGATCGCCTGGCTGGTTGCCTGGGAAATGTGGGTCGCGCCGCTGCGCCCGGGCGGTTCGATCCTGGCGCTCAAGGCGGTGCTGCTGTTCATTCCGCTGCGCGGCGTCATCAAGCGCGACATCTACACCTTGCAGTGGTCCTCGATGGTGATCCTGCTGTACTTCACCGAAGGCGTGGTGCGCGCCTGGAGCGACTTGCTGCCGCTGTCGCGCACCATGGCGATGGGCGAAGTCGGCCTGGTCGTCATCTATTTCATGTGCGCGCTGCTGTACCTGCGGCCGTACAAGAAGGCCGCCAAGAGGCTCGCCCAGGAACTGATCGACAAGGTCAATCCGGCCAAAAATGAGTGCTGATTTCCTGCAGCGCTGCCGCGCCATCGTCGGCCCCGACTACGTGCTGACATCGCAGCAGGACTGCGCGCCGTACCTGACCGACTGGCGCGGCCGCTTCACCGGCCGCGCGCTGGCGGTGCTGCGCCCGAACGACAGCGCGCAGGTGGCCGCGCTGGTGCGCGCCTGCGGCGACGAGCGCATCGCGCTGGTGCCGCAAGGCGGCAACACCGGCCTGGTGCTCGGCGGCGTGCCCGACGCCAGCGGCCAGGCCGTGGTGCTGTCGACGGCGCGCCTGAACCGCATCCGCGCCGTCGACGCCGTCAACCGCACCATGACGGTCGACGCCGGCTGCATCCTGCACACCATCCAGCAGGCCGCGGCCGCGCAGGACTGCCTGTTCCCGCTGTCGCTGGCGGCCGAAGGCAGTTGCACCATCGGCGGCAACCTGTCGACCAACGCCGGCGGCACCGCCGTGCTGCGCTACGGTAACGCGCGCGAACTGTGCCTCGGCCTCGAAGTGGTCACGCCGCAAGGCGACCTCTGGAACGGCCTGCGCGGCCTGCGCAAGGACAATACCGGCTACGACCTGCGCGACCTGTTCATCGGCGCCGAAGGCACGCTCGGCGTCATCACCGGCGCCGTGCTCAAGCTGTTTCCGCTGCCGGAGTCGACCCTCACCGCGCTCGTCGCGCTGGCCTCGCCGCACGACGCGCTGTCGCTGCTGAACCTGATGCAGGACCGCTGCGGCGCCAGCCTGACCGGGTTCGAGCTGATGTCGGACTACTGCATGCAACTCGTCGCCACCCACTTTCCGCACCTGCCCAAGCCGTTCGTCCAGCGCCACCCGCACTACGTGCTGCTGGAAGTGTCGAGCAGCGAGTCGGAGCAGCACGCGGTCGCGCTGATGGAAGGCGCGCTCGAGCAAGCGGTCGAACTCGACCTCGCCGACGACGCCGTGCTGGCCACCTCCAGCGCCCAGTCGCGCGCCTTGTGGCAGCTGCGCGAACACATCCCGCTGGCGCAAGCGGCCGCCGGCAAGAACATCAAGCACGACATCTCGCTGCCGGCGTCTGACATCGCCGACTTCATCGACAGCACCAACGCCAGGCTGCAGCAGGCCTTCCCGCAGTGCCAGGTGGTCTGCTTCGGCCACCTCGGCGACGGCAACCTGCACTACAACGTCGCCCCGCCGGACGGCGAACCGCACGAGCAGTTCCTCGCCAACCAGGCCGCCATCAGCCGCATCGTGCATGACAGCGTCGACGCCTGCCAGGGATCGATCTCGGCCGAACACGGCATCGGCGCGCTCAAGCGCGACGACCTGGCGCGCTACAAGTCGACGGTGGAACTGGACATGATGCGCGCCATTAAAGCCGCGCTCGACCCGCTTGGCATCATGAACCCGGGCAAAGTGCTGTGACGGGACCGGGCCTGCTGTCGCGCTGGCTGCTGTTTGGCGAATGGCGCGCCCATCCGGTACGCGCCCTGCTGGCGATTGCCGCCATCGCCGTCGGCGTGGCGATGGGCTTCGCCATCCACCTGATCAACGCCGCCGCCTTCAACGAGTTCTCCGCCGCCGTCAAGAGCATGGCCGGCCAGGCCGACATCCAGGTCAGCGGGCGCGAGGCGCTGTTCGACGAAGCGATCTACCCGTGCCTGGCACAACGCGACGGCGTAGCCATCGCGTCAGCCGTTCTCTCAATCGAGGCCGGCGTGCCGGGCGTGCGCGGCGCCCTCGAGATCATCGGCCTCGACCCGTTCCGCGCCGGCGCCATTTCGCCCGACCTGATGGGCGTGCCGCCGGCCGAGCGGCGCATGGACGTGCTGGCCGACGACGCCGTGTTCCTGTCGCCGGCGGCGATGACGTGGCTCAAAGCGTCGACCGGCGCCAGCGTCGTGCTGCGCGCCGGCGCCACCGACTTCAAGCTGCGCGTGGCCGGCGGCCTGCTGCGCGCGCGCGCCGGCCAGCGCCTCGGCGTGATGGACATCGGCGCCGCCCAGTGGCGCTTCAACCTGGCCGGCAAGCTCTCGCGCATCGACCTCAAGCTGCGCGAAGGCGTCGACCGCGGCGCCTTCGAGCGCGCGCTGGCCACTGAACTGGAGCGCGATTTCCCCGGCCGCTTCCTGGTCGCCCAGCCCAACGACGCCGACCAGGAAAGCCGCACCAACACGCTCTCGCGCGCCTACCGGGTCAACCTCACCGTGCTGGCGCTGGTGGCGCTCTTTACCGGCGCCTTCCTGGTGTTTTCCACCCAGGCGCTGTCGGTGATCCGGCGCCGCAGCCAGTTCGCGCTGCTGCGCGTGCTCGGCGTCGAGCGGCGCCAGCTGCTCGGCCAGGTGCTGCTCGAAGGCGCCAGCCTGGGCCTGATCGGCGCGGCGCTCGGCATCACCGCCGGCTACGCGCTGGCCGCCACCGCGCTGCGCTACTTCGGCGCCGACCTTGGCGCCGGCTACTTTTCCGGCGTGCGCCCGACCGTCGTCTTCACCCCGGTCGCCGCGTTCGTCTTCTTCGCGCTCGGCCTTGGCGTCGCCTTGCTCGGCTGCCTGGCGCCGGCCTTCGAAGCGGCCCGCGCCGCGCCGGCCGTCGCGCTCAAGTCGGGCAGCGACGAAGCGGCGCTGTCGCGCCTGGCGCGCATCTGGCCGTCGCTGGTCTGCCTCGCCGCCGCCGCGCTGCTGACGCTCGCCCCACCCGTGTTCGACTTGCCGCTGTTCGGCTACGCCGCCATCGCGCTGCTGCTCATCGGCGGCATCGGCATGATGCCGCGCCTGGCAAGCTTCGTGTTCGGCGCCGTCAACCGCGTCGCCATGGCGCGCGGCAGCCAGCGGCCGGTGCCGGCGCTGACCCTGGCGCGTCTGGCCAACGCCTCCGGCCAGGCGGCGATCGCGCTCGGCGGCATCCTGTCGAGCTTTTCGCTGATGGTGGCGATGGCGATCATGGTGTCGAGCTTTCGGGTCTCGGTCGACGACTGGCTGGTGCAGATCCTGCCTGCCGATCTGTATGTGCGCCAGGCCGCGGCCGGCAATACGGCCGCGTTCGGCCCGCCGCAGCAGGCCGCCCTCGCCGCCCTGCCGGCAGTTGGCCGCGCCGATTTCCTGCGTACGCGCGAAGTCTCGCTCGACCCGGCGCGCCCCGCGATCACGCTGATCGCCCGCCGCATCGACGTCGCCGATCCGGCCAAGGCGATGGTGCTGGTCGGCGCCGCCGCCGCGCCGCCCGCTGGCGCCAGGCCGGCCTGGGTGTCCGAAGCGATGCTCGACCTGTACGCAGTCAAGGTCGGCCAGACCTTGCAAGTGCCGCTCAATGGCCGCCTGCAGCCGTTCTTCATTGCCGGCGCCTGGCGCGACTACGCCAGCCAGGCCGGCTCGGTGCAGATCCGGCTGGAAGATTACCGCGCGCTGACGGGCGACCAGGACGTCAGCGACGCGGCATTGTGGATGCGCCCAGGCGCCACCTCGGCAGAACTGGTCAAGCAGGTGCGCGCCCTGCCTTTCGGCGCCGGCCTGCAACTGGCCGAACCTGGCCAGATCCGCGCCATGAGCCTGCAGATCTTCGACCGCAGCTTCGCCGTCACCTATCTGCTCGAAGCGATTGCGATTGCCATCGGCCTGTCCGGCGTTGCCGCCACGTTCTCGGCGCAGACCTTGGCCCGCGCGCGCGAATTCGGCATGCTGCGCCACGTCGGCGTTACCCGCAGCCAGGTGCTGCGCATCCTCGCGCTCGAAGGCGGCGCGCTGACGGCGCTGGGCGTGGCGTGCGGCTTTTGCCTCGGCCTGCTGATCAGCCTGATCCTCGTATTTGTCGTCAACCCGCAGTCGTTCCACTGGACCATGCAGCTGCACCTGCCATGGGCACTGCTGGGCGCCGTGGCCGCGCTGCTGCTGGCCGCGTCCGTGCTGACGGCGCTCGTGTCCGGCCGCTACGCGCTGTCGGGCGGCCCAATCCGCGCAGTCAGGGAGGACTGGTAATGCGCTTCATGCTGATCATTCTGTTGATGCTGTCGTCCCAGTTGGCCCAAGCCGCCGAACCGCTGATGGCCAAGGTGGTGCCGGGCCGGCCGCTGTCGTTCCCGGCCGACTACGGCGCCCACCCGGAGTACAAGACCGAATGGTGGTACGTCACCGGCTGGCTGAAAACGGCCGACGGCAAGCCGCTCGGCTTCCAGGTGACGTTCTTTCGCAGCCGCACCGGCCACGACGACGCCAATCCAAGCGCCTTCGCGCCAAAGCAGCTGATCCTCGGCCACGCCGCGCTGTCCGATCCGGCCGTCGGCCGCCTGCTGCACGACCAGAAAAGCGCGCGCGAGGGCTTCGGCCTGGCCTATGCCAAGACCGGCACCACCGACCTGAAGCTCGACGACTGGCGCATGGTGCGCGGCGCCGACGGCGTCTACACCGTCACCATCAGGTCGCCCGAACTGACGCTCGACCTGCGCCTGGCCGAGGGCGCGCCGCTGCTGGCGCAAGGCGACCAGGGCTACTCGCGCAAGGGGCCCAGGCCCGACCAGGCCAGTTACTACTACAGCTTGCCGAACATGAAAGTGACCGGCACCGCCGGCCGCGCCGGCGCCGCGCCGGCAGCCGTCACTGGCGACGCCTGGTTCGATCACGAATGGTCCAGCACCGCGCTCGACCCGGACGCCCAGGGCTGGGATTGGGTCGGCGCCAACCTCGACGACGGCTCGGCGCTGATGGCTTTCCAGATTCGCGGCAAACAAGGTGGTAAACTATGGGCGCACGCGACCTTGCGGGATGCGGCCGGCAAGGTGACGCAGTATTCGCCGGGCCAGGTAAGTTTTACTCCGCAGGCGCTGTGGAAGTCGCCGCGCACCAACGCCGTCTACCCGGTCGCCACCACGCTCGTCACCGGCGCCACCAGCTGGAGCATCAAGCCCTTGCAGGACGACCAGGAGCTCGATTCGCGGCGCTCGACCGGCGCGGTGTATTGGGAGGGCGCGGTCACGATCACGCGCGATGGCGCTCCGGCCGGGCACGGATATCTGGAATTGACGGGCTACTTCAAGCCGATGACTCTTTAAAACAAAACGAACATCAGAAGCACTGACAATGACCAACAGCTCCACCAGCAGCAGCACCGGCAGCACAACCGGCGACACCGCCAGCGCCAAAGTACCCGATTCGGACCGCAAGGGCAGCCTCGCCGCCTTCAAGGGCCTGTTCCCGTTTCTTCGTCCTTACCGCCGCCAGTTCGTGATGGCCGGTGTCGCGCTCGTCATGGCGGCCGCCTCCACGCTGGCCATTCCGTACGCGTTCAAGCAGATGATCGACTTGGGTTTCGGCGCCTCCGCCGGCGCCACCAGCATCCGCAACGTCGACGCCACCTTCCTCGCGCTGTTCGGCGTCGCCACGGTGCTGGCGTTGGCCACCGCCGCCCGCTTCTACATCGTCTCCTGGCTCGGCGAACGCGTCACCGCCGACATCCGCAGCGCCGTGTACCGCCACGTCGTCAACCAGAGCCCCGAGTTTTTCGAAACCACCCAGACCGGCGAAGTCCTGTCGCGCATCACCACCGACACCACCCTGATCCAGGCCGTCGTCGGTACCAGCATCTCGATGGCCTTGCGCAACATGCTGCTGTTCCTCGGCGGCCTGGTCATGCTGTTCGTCACCAGCGTCAAGCTGTCCTCGATCATCCTGGGCCTGCTGGTGCTGGTGGTGGTGCCGATCGTGCTGTTTGGCCGGCGCGTGCGCAAGCTCTCGCGCGACTCGCAGGACCGCATCGCCGACGCTTCCGCGATGGCCGGCGAGATCCTCAACGCGATGCCGACGGTGCAGGCCTTCACCCACGAAAAAATCGAGTCGGCGCGCTTTGGCGCCTCGGTCGAAAACGCCTTCCAGACGGCGATGAAGCGCATCCGCTCGCGCGCGATGCTGACCATGTTCGCCATCGTCATGGTGTTCGGCACCATCGTGTTCGTGCTGTGGCTCGGCGCCCACGCGGTGCTGGCCGGGACCATGACCGGCGGCGACCTCGGCCAGTTCATCCTGTACGCCTCGATCGTGGCCGGCTCGATCGGCGCGCTGTCGGAGGTGATGGGCGAAGCGCAGCGCGCCGCCGGCGCCACCGAGCGCCTGCTCGAACTGCTGTCGGCCAAGTCGACCATCCAGGAGCCGGCGCAAGCGCTGGCGCTGCCGGCGCGCGCCGCCAACGGCGCCGCGCTGGCGCTCCATGACGTCACGTTCAGCTATCCGTCGCGGCCCGACAGCGCCGCCCTTGCGCACCTGTCCCTGACGATCGCGCCCGGCGAAACGGTGGCCGTGGTCGGCCCGTCGGGCGCCGGCAAGACCACGCTGTTCCAGCTGTTCCTGCGCTTTTACGACCCGCAGTCCGGCTCAATCACGCTCGATGGCGTCGACATCCGCCGGCTCGAACTGCACACGCTGCGCGACGCCATCGGCATCGTGCCGCAAGACACCGTCATCTTCTCGGCCGACGCGATGGAAAACATCCGCTACGGCCGCGCCGGCGCCAGCGACGCCGAAGTCATCGCCGCGGCAAAGATGGCCGCCGCCCACGAATTCATCGAGCGCCTGCCGCAAGGTTACAAGTCGTTCCTCGGCGAGCGCGGCGTGCGCCTGTCGGGCGGACAGCGCCAGCGCATCGCGATTGCCCGCGCGCTGCTGAAAAACCCGCCGCTGCTGCTGCTCGACGAGGCCACCAGCGCGCTCGACGCCGAATCCGAGCGCCTGGTGCAAAGCGCGCTCGAAGCGGCGATGGTCGGCCGCACCACCGTCATCATCGCCCACCGCCTGGCCACCGTGCAGCGCGCCGACCGCATCCTCGTCATGGAAGACGGCCGCATCGTCGAAACCGGCACCCACGCCTCGCTCGTCGCGCTCGGCGGCATCTACGCCAACCTCGCCGCGCTGCAGTTTCACCACGTCCACGTGGCGCACTGACCTCGACACGCGTTGCATTAATGCGACGCCGATGTCAACGGCGCTCGCTGCGCTGAGTCTTTGCCGGCACGTCAAACCGGTGTACAGTTGTAGCCCCCGTCCACCGGAGTTTGCCTTGACCGACGCTGAACTGCTCGCCTCCTGCCACACCGTCTTCCCCGGCCACAAGACGCGCACGCCGGCCCAGATGTTTGCCGCAATGGCCGCCTGGTGCGAGGAACACGGCGTCGCCCACGACGTCTACGGCAGCGGCGCCCTGCTCCAGCAGTTCGAACAGAAGATCGCCGCGCTGCTCGGCTTCGAGTCGGCGGTGTTCTGCATCAGCGGCACGATGGCGCAAGTGACCGCGCTGCGGCTCGCCTGCGACGCGCGCGCCAGCCGGCTCGTCGCGCTGCACCCGACCTCCCACATCCTCGTTTACGAGAAATCGAACTACCAGCTGCTCGGCCACTTCGATGCGCTGCAGGCGGGCGACCGTCACCGCCCTTGGACGGCCGACGACCTGGCCGCCATCCCCGACCGGCTTGGCGCGGTGGCGATGGAAGTGCCGATGCGCGAGATCGGCGGCCAGAACCCGTCCTGGGCCGAGCTCGAGGCGATCAAGGCGCACTGCCGCCAGCGCGGCGCCCACCTGCACATGGACGGCGCCCGGCTGTGGGAAGCGGCGGCCGGATTCAAGCGCACGCCGCGCGAGGTGGCTGCCGGCTTCGATTCAGCCTACGTATCGCTGTACAAAGGGATCGGTGGACTGGGTGGCGCCCTGCTCGCCGGCAGCGCCACGTTTGTTGCCCGCGCGGCCGAGTGGTTCAGGCGCGAAGGCGGCAACGTCCTCCACCGGTCGCCTTATGTGGTCTCGGCCGCGATGCAGTTCGACCAGCGCCTGGCCGCCATGCCGTCCTATTTCGCCCGCACCGAGTGGCTGTATTGCGAACTGCGCGCGCACCCGCTGGTCAAGCCCAACCCGGCGGCGCCGCATGCCAACATGCTGCATCTGCACCTGCCGGTGTCGCGCGAGCGCGCGCTGGGAATCCGCAACCACCTCGCCTCGCAGCACGGCATCTGGCTGTTCAGCCGCGCCAGTCACGCCGCGCTGCCGGACAGCAGCGTCGTTGAGATCTACGTTGGCGACAATCTGTTGGACATGGCGGATGGCGCGGTGCGCGAGGCGCTGACGCTGTTCTCGTCGGCGCTCGCCGCATAGTACAATCACCCCACTATTTTCCGTGAGAGCCTCATGCGCCAATACCTCGATTTCATGCGCCACGTGCGCGACAACGGCACCGTCAAGACCGACCGCACCGGCACCGGCACCGTCTCGGTGTTCGGCTACCAGATGCGCTTCAACCTGCAGGACGGTTTTCCGCTGGTGACCACCAAGAAGCTGCACCTCAAATCGATCATCCATGAGCTGATCTGGTTCCTGCAGGGCTCGACCAACATCGGCTACCTCGAAGAAAACGGCGTCTCGATCTGGGACGACTGGGCCGACGCCGACGGCGAGCTGGGGCCGGTCTACGGCTACCAGTGGCGCAGCTGGCCGGCGCCGGACGGCACGCATATCGACCAGGTCTCGCAGGTGCTTGACCAGATCAAGTACAACCCGGATTCGCGCCGCATGATCGTCTCGGCCTGGAACGTGGCGGACGTGCCGAAGATGAAACTGCCGCCTTGCCACGCGCTGTTCCAGTTTTACGTCGCCGACGGCAAGCTGTCGTGCCAGCTGTACCAGCGCAGCGCCGACATCTTCCTCGGCGTGCCGTTCAATATCGCCTCCTACGCCCTGCTGACGCACATGATGGCGCAGCAGGCCGGCCTCGAGGTGGGTGACTTCATCTGGACCGGCGGCGACTGCCACCTGTATTCGAACCACCTCGAGCAGGTCGAGCTGCAGCTATCGCGCGCCGAGCTGGCGCTGCCCAGGCTCGTCATCGGGCGCAAGCCCGATACCCTGTTCGACTACAAGTTCGACGACTTCGAAATCGCCGGCTACGAGTCGCACCCGCACATCAAGGCGCCGGTCGCGGTCTGACGCCATTACCGCCAAGTTAAGACCTGCTTACATCCTGAACGACAAGCCCACCGTCCAGCTCAGGTCGGGCGCGCGCTTGCTCAGGCCACGCGCGACGGCAAAATCGAGCTGGCAGTTGTCGTTGACGAGGTAAGCGACGCCGGTGTCGAAGCTGACCTGGCTGCCGCCATTGCGCGCGTGGGCGATCTGCGGCGCCGCCACTTCGACGAAAGCGCGCCAGCGCGGCGTCAGCTCCTTGCCCACCACGACGCCCAAAATGCCGTTGGTGTAGCGGCGGCCGTCGTCGGCGGTCTCGTACGACAGGCCCGTCATCACGCCGAGCAACATATCGGCCGGCAGCTCCCATTCGCCGACTGCGCGCAGCGAGGGCCGCACGCCTTCGCCGCGGAACTGCCGTGAACCGCTCGGCAGGTCTGCGTTCAGCAAAAATCCCACCGATGGCGCGTTACCCTTGGCGTCCGCCGCATGCCACTTCACGCCGATCGACGCATCGGCATAGCCGCGGTGACGGTCTGAACCGGCCCACGCATGCACGCGACCGCCGCTATCGAGGCGCAGTTCGAGCGTGTCGGAGACGCCGGCGCGCAGCAGTGTCGGCGTCGACGTCGTGTGCAGCCGCTGCGCGCCGCTGCCATCACGCTCGCGTGCGAAACTGGTCTCGACCTGGAAGCGGCCCTTGCCCACCACGTCGCTCGAATCGACAAAGTCGGGACGGTCGGTGGCGATCTGGTCGTCGCCGGCGTGGCAGGTCGCAGCCAAGGCAAGCATCATGAGACCGGCAAACGCCGGACGGGCGCGCAAGGCGGGTTTCTGGGGGAAGCAGGTAATCATGGGTCTGTCTTTCGGTTGCGGGTAAGTGGATGCTGCAGCTTCAGGCGGCCAGGCGCCGCGGGCCGAGGTTAAACACGCGCACCACGTCGAGCGCGGCGGCGTGATCTCGATGCCCGCGGGAGTCGCGCCGACGTGGCCGACCTCGTTGGCGCCCAGCTCGCTGCGCCGCAATACCCCGAAAAACCCGATCTGCATCAGCGCGTTGTCGCGCGCCGCCTTCAGCGTGCCGGCGCTGGCCAGCCGCGCCGCGATCCGCTCCAGGTCCTCGATCGGCAGCGCCTTGGCTTTCTTCTTTGGGCGGCCGTGCTTGCGGCCGGCAACACGCCGCCCCACGCCAGGTAGCGCGTCACGGCGAACCGGCAGGCCCGGCGCGTGTTGTCGGTCGTGGCGGCTGCCAGGACGGCGCGGTGCTGGGCCGCGAGCGCGGCGTCCACGGCTGTACCGGCGGCCTGCAGCGCCGGCGCTTGATGCGCATCGTGGATTTCGGCGCCGTCGTCAGCGGATTCAGGGGTGGTCATGGCGGTGTCGGTCGCGGTCGGGCTCGTAATGCGGCTTACGGCAGGATAGCACGCCGCGGCCGGGCATGACCGGCGATAGGCTTGATTATCAACACGCAAAAATCGGTACGCCGGCGGTTACTTCAACATGTACTATCAAGGATAATCACATGGTACGCATTACGTCATCAAATTTGAAGAACGAACGTGGCGCGCGTCGGCATCCTCTACTCCCATGTGGCCACGGCCGCCGCCCAGCTGGCGGCAGCCGGCAAGAACCCCACGGTCGACAGCGTGCGGGAGGCGTTGGACCGCACCGGCAGCAAGAGCACCATCGCACCGCCGCTCAAGCAGTGGAAGGCGCAGCACCAGGGCACGGGCGGGGGCGTGAGGCTCAGCGTGCAGATCCAAACGCCCCCAATTCACGCGACACATTTGCTGTTGACCTGGGCACACCCGACATTGTCGTTTGCTAAGGCTTGGCTTCATTTTCCGCAAGCCGCCGTCCACCAAAGGCGTGGCTTAGTGAATCGCGCCAGCCAGGCGCATCAGGGTTTAAAACGCATAGCGCGCCGTCAGCTGCGCCGAGCGGGGCGACCCGGGCAGATTAAGATTTGGCGCCGTACCGTGGCCCGACACGACATATCGCTTGTCGAACAGATTGCGCAGGTTCAGTTGCAGGTCGAACTGACCGAGACGCCCACCCATCATCGCATCGACGGTCGCGAAGCCCGGCAGCACGACCGTATTGCCAGGATTGGCGAAGCGATCGCTTACATAAGTTAGGCCGGCACCTGCACGCAGGCCAGCGCCGAAGTCCCTTACTAGCCAGACATTGGCACTGTGGCGCGGCGTCAGCGTTGCGCGTTTTCCCTGCACTCGGACACCCTTGATGACGTTGTCGCTGTTGTCCACGGCCGGCGACGAAGTCACCCTGGCATCGAGCCACGCATAGCCCGACCAGATCTGCCAGCCTTCGGGCAGCTGCCCCGTCAGAGTCAGTTCAAGCCCATCGGTGCGCTGGGTACCAATCGGCACGAGGCGATTGGTGGCCGGGTCGGTCGCCTTGATGTTGGTCCGCTCCAGGCGGAACAAGGATGCGCCAGCGGTCAGTTCGCCGTCTAGCAAATCGAATTTGCCGCCCACTTCGCGGTTAGTCGTTTCCTCGGGAGCGATCTGCGCATTGTTGGCGGCCAGCGGGAAGGCTTCACCCGACGGCTGGAACGACTTGCTGAAGGAGGTGTACCACGATTGAGCAGCGCTTGGCTGATACACCACACCGACACGCGGGCTCTTGGCGTGATCAGTGCGGTCAAGGTTGGTTTGGCCGGCGCGACGTTCGATTGTCTGCTGATTGAAGCGGTCATAGCGCAGGCCAGCCAGGGCCTTCCACTGAGGGGACAGCGTGATCAGGTCCTGCACGTACGCGCTGGCTGTTTTCATGGTCCCAAGATTGTCAGTGGCCGGCGCCGCGAGGACATCGCGCGCCAGTACCGGCAGCACCGGGTTAAACAAGGCCACCGTGGCGACGCCAGTTTTGGTCCGGTTGACCTGATCCTTGTTCTGCTGTCCCAACTCGACCCCGTACAGGATCTGATGTTCAATGCCGCCCATCGTGAGCGTATTTGCCAGTTCCGTCTGGTTGAACCAACCGTTTTCCGCGCGCCGCAATTGCGTGCGGCTCAACGACGCCGTCATGGCGCTTTCGTTGACTGCGCCGACCAGGGTGTTGAAGCGGGCCAGCGTGTAGTCGTAACGCCGGAGCGCGTTGCGCAGGCGCAGCGTATCGCCAAACTTGTGTTGCAATGTGAATCCGATGGCCTTGACGGTGGCTTCGGACGTGTCGACATTGGCAGCGTTCGCTGCGCCATAGTAAGCGCCGGGAGCAGCGTCGACCGGACGGCCTTTGTACGACGGAACGCCGAAATCGGTAACCCGTCGATCATTGAGGTACTCAGCCTGCAGCAGCAAGCGGGTATTTGCGCCGAGACGTGCCTGCAACGAGGGGGCGAAAGCCTTACGGTCTAGAAATTGTGGATCGCGGTAGCTATCGGCGCGTTCGACCGCGCCGGTAACACGGAAAGCGAGGCCGGCGTCTGCATAGACGCGTGCCAGGTCGGCCTCGGCGCGCCGCTGGCGCCAGCTTCCCACCTGGGCCGTAATTTCGCTTTTGTTGATGCCGGGCTTTTTGGTGATGCGATTGATTAAGCCACCGGAGGATCCGCGTCCGTACAGTACCGATGCCGGCCCCTTAACCACTTCCACCTGCTCGATATTCGAAAGGTCGCGGAAATACAGCGCATCGTCGCGCAAGCCGTCAATGTACTGGTCGGAAATGGCCGAGAAGCCGCGCAGCGTAACCTGGTCGCGCTGGCCATCGCCGTGTGACAGGCCGACGCCCGGAACGAAGCGCAATACGCTTTCCAATGACTGGGCGGCCTGGTCCCGCATCAGCTGGGCCGGGATGACATCGACGGTCTGGGGCACGTCGCGCAGGGGCGTGTCGATTCGGGTGGCGCTGGTGGCATTCGGCTTGTTATAGGGGTTTGAGGTGCAGTGGAACGGAAAACCGGGTTAAGGGGTTGGCGGCACCTTCAAGTATTGATACAGGGTCTCCCGACTGATGCCAAATTCACGCGCAAGCGTTGATTTCTGCTCGCCGGCACCAGCGCGGCGGCGCAGCTCGACAACCTGGTTGTCCAAGAGCGCTTTCTTGCGACCTCGGTAGGCACCTCGCTGCTTGGCCAATGCGATCCCTTCGCGCTGCCGTTCGCCGATCAAGGCCCGCTCGAACTCCGCGAACGCCCCCATGACCGACAGCAGCAGGTTGGCCATTGGCGAGTCTTCGCCGGTGAAGCTCAAGCACTCTTTGACGAATTCGATTCGTATCCCGCGCTTGGTCAACGTCTGTACCAGCCGGCGCAGATCGTCCAAGTTGCGCGCTAGACGGTCCATGCTGTGCACGACTACCGTGTCGCCTTCGCGGGCGAACGACAGCAACGCGTCGAGCTGCGGCCGCTGTGTGTCTTTGCCCGATGCTTTGTCGGTGAACAGCTTGTCCACCTGGACTTGATCGAGCTGACGCTCTGGATTCTGGTCGAAACTGCTGACCCGGACATAACCGATGCGCTGACCTCGCAAAACGTGCCTCCTTAACAAGATGTGTCAGGAAAGACTCTATGACCGTTCAAGGCATATGTCAAGTAATTGCGATACTAACCCTATCGTGACGGCTTGCGTTGGGGGCGTCTGACATCAGGTTAGGGTATAGCCTTAACTGACACCACCTCCCATGGCCTGATACAAAGCAACATTATCGACTAGGCGTTGTGCCTGGGCCGCAACTATCTTGACCCGGATTGACTGTTCCTGTTGCTGCGCGATGAGCAGTTGCAGGTAGCTGGCCGCGCCCAGCCGGTATTGCCGCTCGACCGACTGGAAGGAGGCCTGTGCAGCCGTATCAGCGGCAGCGAGGGCAGTCAAAGTTTGTGCATCGCTTTCCACCGCGCGCAGGGTGTCGGCGACGTTACGCAAAGACTCCAATACGACGCTCTGGTAATTGGCTGCGGCGGCATCAAAAGCGGCGAGCGCCGCTCTTTTCTCAGCGGGTAGTCCTCGATTAAAAAGAGGCTGGGTGAGCTGCGCAACCAGGCCCCACACTGCCGAGCCACCACCGAACAGGGCACCGGTGGTCAGCGCTTGAGAGCCAAGGTTGGCGCTCAGGTTGATTTGTGGGTAGAGCTTGGCGACTGCCACACCATAGTCTGCATTGGCCACGTGCAACAGCGCCTCTGACGCCTGGATATCCGGTCGGCGGCGCACCAGTTCTGAGGGCACGATGAGCGGTATCTCGGCGGGCAGAGTGAAATCGGCCAGAGTGAAGGCCGGGATGCCACCCTTGCCAGGGGCGCGACCGGCTAGCACCGCCAGTAGATGTTCGGTTTGTTGTAGTTGCTTACGCAGCGCAGGCAGTTCTGCCCGTGTTTGCTCCGCCTGAGCTTGTAGGCTTAACGCTTCATCAGGTGAGGCCTGACCGATACGCACGCGTTCATGGGCTAGGCGCAGTTGCTCATCCTGCCCGCGCAAAATGGCAGTAGTGGCTTCGAGTTGCGCGGCGAGGCGTGCTCGGGTAATGGCAGCGGTTGCCATGTTGCCGGCAAGAGTCAGGCGCGCCGCATTCAGTTCGAAGCGACGGTAGTCGGCGCGAGCAGCCAGGGCTTCGAGTGCGCGTCGATTGCCGCCAGCCAGATCGAGCTTGTAATGCACGCCAACGCTGGCGTTGTAGAGGCTGAATTGACGTGCGTCTCCGCTCAACCCTTGGCTACTGGGACTCATTTGCTGGCGCTGAGAACCCAGTGCGACATCGACCTGTGGATATTGCGTCGAGCCCGCCTGTGCGGCAAGAAGCTCCTGGGCCTGTCGCAAATTGGCGCTGATGCTCGCCAGCGTCGGGCTGACATGGAAAGCTTCGTTGATCAGTCCGTCGAGTGCGGATGAACCCAAGCTTTGCCACCATTGCGTTCCGATCGGAAGCGCTTCGACTAGACGTTGTGTTTCGCCGAACTGGGTGGGAGCGACCGCAGTTCTATCAGCCACCGGTGTTGCTGTGTAGCGAGCCACGTCGGGTACGGTGGGACGCTGAAAATCAGGGCCGGCGGCGCAGCCGGCCAGACTGACGGTGATCAGACCAGCTACCAAGAAAGTTGCCGCAAGCCGTCCTTCGAGGCTGATGAGGCGCGGGCATGTTTTAACGTGCTCCATAAAAATGCTCCACGAAAGGCTTACGGAAAGCTTGGTGGCAGCCCATGCAGCTTTCCTGCACGCGCGCGAAGGACTGGATCACCGCCTTGCCGTCGCTGCGCGCAGCAGCCTGTTTCATGGCAAGCGCCGCCTCGTGGGTCTGCGCATCGAAGCTTTTGAACCTGCCCGCGTCAGCGCCGAGATAAGCAAAGATGCGCATTTTTTCGGTCAGCGGTGGCGCCGGGTGTGCCGCAATCCTTGGGGCGAGCTGAACTACCTGGGCCCAATCCTCCCGCGAAATCGCACCGGTGGTGGCCTGCATGTTGGTCCCGAGTTCCTGCATGATCTTGCGCAGCGCCAGCGGCTGCGCCCCGGTGGCGTCGCCAGCCTGGGCAGGCCCCGAGAAAGCCCCTGAGAACAGGCAAGCTGCAACGGTGAGGGTGATAGCTGATTTGCTGTTGGTCATGAAATTCTCCTGTGATTGAAGCGGTTGTGTCATTCGAACTGGCGCCCTTCGCCGGCTTCCTCATGGGTCACGCCGTCGCGGATGTGGTAGATGCGCTTGAAAGTGGGGATGATCTTTTCGTCATGGGTGACGACGATGATGGCGGTCTCGAACTTTCGGGCCATGTCGTTGAGAATGCGGATCACGGCCATGGCACGCTCACTGTCGAGGGGAGCTGTGGGCTCATCGGCCAGGATCACCGGAGGGCGATTGACCAAGCCTCGCGCAATGGCGACTCGTTGCTGTTCGCCACCGGAGAGTTGCGAGGGCATGGCGCGCGCCCGGTGTTGCACATCAAGCGCCGTGAGCAGTTCCAATGCCTTCGCGCGCGACTCCCCATTTGCGACGCCTGCGAGCATCGGCAGCAGCGCCACGTTGTCGGTGACATCGAGAAACGGAATAAGGTACGGTGCCTGGAATACGAAACCAATCTTGTCCCGTCTCAGAGCGCGTAGGTCGCGTACTTTCCAACCATTGTCGTAAATGATCTCGTCACCAAGTGTCATGCGACCGGCGCTCGGATCAATCACCGCGCCCAAGCATTTGAGCAGCGTGCTCTTGCCCGAGCCCGAAGGGCCAATCAGGCCCACCACCTCGCCAGGTGCCACATGCATATCCACACCCTTCAAAGCATCGACTGCGGTGTCTCCCTCGCCATAACGTTTTCTCAAACCCTCGATTCGAATGCCTTTTCCACTCATCTCACCCTCCAATCGCTTCGGCCGGATCGACCTTGAGTGCCATTCGAATGGCGACGATGCTGGCTAGGACGCAGATCACAAGCACGGCGAAGAAGCCGACGATCGAGTCGAACGGGATCAGCAGCACGTACTTGGGAAACAAGGGCGCTGAGAAAGTGGCTGTGATTTTACCCACCACAAAACCGATCACGCCCAGAGCGATCGCCTGCTGCATGATCATCGCGGCGATGGTTCGGTTGCGTGTGCCGATGAGCTTCAACACAGCGATCTCGCGGATTTTGTCCATCGTCAGGGAATAGATGATGAAGGCAACGATAGCCGCGCTAACGATGGCCAAAATCACCAGGAACATGCCGATTTGCTTGGACGAGGTGGCGATCAGCTTGCCGACGAGGATGGCTTCTATCTGTGCTCGGGTATGGACCGTCAAACGATTCCAGCGGCGGATGGATTGAGCCACTTCGTCTGGCGCGTGACCTGGTTTCAGCGTAACCAATACTGCATTGACGAACGCATTGGTACTCTGTGAAGCAATGACGGCATCGAGCAAATCTGGAACGGCGGGTCGATCGAAGGCCGGGTTGGCTGCGGAGCGACGCCGGCTTTGTAAAATGGCGTCGTTATCCTTGAGGAACTGAGCTCCCTGAGCATCCTTGAGCGGAATGAATACCATCGGGTCGCCACTGGATGACACCATGCGCCGTGTCAGCCCCACGACGGTGTACTGATTGCGGCGAATGACAAGACGATCCCCCAACTCGAAGCCGCCGGCGATATCGGCTACCGCCTCATAGTGTCCTCGCGTGATCTGGCGTCCTGCGACGAGATACGGAGGCCATCCGGGCGTAGCCCCCAACTTGCCGGGCGCGATGCCGACCACCAATGTACGTACATCGCTCTCTCCCTTACTTACCTGCATAGTCAGGTAGGTCACGTTCGCTGCCTGGGCAACTCCGGGTATGGCACGGAGGGTGCGATACACGTCATCGTTAAGGCTGGACGGCTCCGCATAAGGGCCAAGCGTGTCCTTTTGCACAACCCAAAGGTCTGCGCCACTGTTGTCGAGCAGCGCCTTGCCATCATCCACCATGCCCCGATACACCCCGGCCATGACCAGGGTGACGCCGATCAGCAGTCCCAGACCGATGCCCGTGAATACAAATTTTCCCCAGGAATGGAGAATGTCACGGCCAGCCAGGCTGATCATCGTGATACTCCGGGGATGTGCGCGACCACCTTGACTCGGCTGCGCAAAGTGAGCGCCTTTTCGCTATAAACCACGAACTGGTCGCCGTTCTTGAGTCCGTCACGTACCTGCACACGGCCATCAAGGTCGGAAGCGCCGAGCCTGACAGGCGTGAAGTGCAGATCGCCATTCACAATTTGCCATACGCCGATTTTGTCGCCTTCACGCTGTACGGCGGCGTTTGGTATCACCAGAGCGACGGAGAGCGCCGGCATGTCGAGCGTGACTTCGGCCAGTTCACCCACTGGCGGCAAGGGGACAGGGTGGTTATCAAAGATCACCTTGGCCCGCGTCTCCTCGGTCACCGCATCGGCCTTGGGTTCCATCCGCAGCACGCGGCCATTCAATACTTGTCCGCTGCGTGAACGCAGCGCGATGCGCGCGGGCAGACCTGCAGCAAGTCCCGATGCGCTGCTCTGATCGAAGCGTACATTGATCCACAAACTCTTGGAGTCGATTACCTCCACTGCGGCCTGGCCTGCGACTATGGTCGTGCCGGGATCGGCATCGCGCTCGGTGACTACACCATCGACCGGCGCAATCAGGCGCAGATTGCTCCGCTGCGCGACGAGTCCTTCGCGGTCGGAGCGTGCCCGGACAATGTCTTCGCGAGCGGCAGATAAGGCGGCATCGGCGATCTGCAGTTCCTGCCGCTTGGTGGTGACGATTTCCTCGCTGGTCGAGCGCACCGCAAACAATTGTTCGTATCGGCGCGCCTGCGTTTGCGCGTAGGCTTGCCGGGCTTCTGCCTCGCGCAAAGCCGCTTCCGCACGCTTGAATGCCGACTCCTGTGAGCGCACCCGATCATCGAGGTCGACCGGCTCCATCTCGCCGAGCACCTGTCCGGCCTTGACCTGGTCGCCTACATGCACCTCCAGGCGTTTGACGCGCCCGGCAAACGTCGGCCCGATCTTGTAGGTGTAGCGTGCCTCCACCGTGCCGATGCCGAACAGCGCCGGTGTGATAGCCCGTGATTCCACGCTTGCCACCGTCACAGCGACCGGGGCAAGCGGCCCTGATCGTAGGCCGACATAAATAAAAAGCACCAGCAAAGGAATGATGACTGCAAGCAGCGCCAAAGTGCGGCCTTGCAAGGGTAACTTTTTCATTGTGCACTCCTTATGCCACGCCGATAAATTGCAAAGATGCGCGGCGCATCCTGGTGCATACGTCCCACATCACCGGCCAACAGCGACTGCATGACCAAGCCCTGGATCGTGCCAATGAACAGCGTTGCCGCCGCCTCGTTGTCAAGCGAGGGAGACAGCTCGCCGCTGGCCTTGCCTTTCTCGATGAGAAGATGCAAACGTTCGCCGTATCGCCGAATCAAGGTTTGCACCATGCGCTTGGCCGGTGTCGATTCGGCACGCTGAAGCTCACCAAACATCATTCTTGGCACGCCTGGGTGCTCAGCAACGAATTCGATATGACTCATGAACATCGCCTCCATGGCTGCCAAGGGCGACTCGATTCCTTGTGCGGATCGATCGATTCTGGCTAATAGGCGCTCTGCTACCCACTCCATGACCGCCTGCCAAATGGCTTCCTTGTTCGGGAAGTGCCGAAACAGCGCACCCTGGGTCAAGTTCATGTGTTTAGCGATAGCCGCAGTGGTTATTTCGCTTGGGTTTTGTGAACCGGCAAGTGCCACGACGGACTCGACAGTTACGGCACGACGTTCATCGGCCGGCAGATGCTTTGGATGGATGTTCACGAGCACTCCTAATAAGGTAGTAATTGATTACTAGCTTACCACAAGAAGTAACTCATGCAAGGGAAAACCCGACGCACTCGTCAATATCCAGGGTCTGCAATGAGCTTAACGTGCACTATTTCCGCTTTCTGAGACGTCCCCAGCTAGCCTGAATTTTGCATAAAAAAGGGCAAGAATGCCGTAAGTGATTGATAAAATGTGAGTTATCGAGAAACACAATTTACAACACGAACACCACCTTGCCCGATATGAATTCTACCCC
>NZ_JAFCWM010000037.1:0-33891 GCF_049897565.1 Massilia sp. TWR1-2-2
CCGACAGCGGCGCTGCATCTGGCGCGGCCGGCACGTCCGGGGCCAATTGGTAAGCCACTACCCATTTGCGCAGCAGGTTGGCATTGACGCCGTGCTTGAGCGCCATGCCCGCTAGCGAGACGCCCGGCTGCAGGCAAGCCCTGGCTAAGGACCGCTTCGATTCCGCTTCGTAGCGGCGCCGGCCATCACGCCCAGTGCCCGTCACTACCAGCCGAAACTGAGTCAGTTCGTATCTCTTGCATAGGTGTCCACCTCCATAAGTGGACGCCTATGCTCCGCTCCTTTGAATCGCTGCGCTAGGTGCGGAGAAATTCACGCTTACCATTGTTAATGCGTGACGCAAGGAATACCGCCTCCCGAGCGCCAGAAGCGCTCACTCGCTTTCCCTTATCGAATTACGACGATTTCGACACCGCTTGTCGTAACGGTCTTGCACAAGTAATGGCCCGTTTCGATATCGGTCTTGGCTCCCGCGACTAGGCCGGCGCCTGCCAGCTGCGACATTCCGCCCCGCCCGTCGCGCCGGCCGAGCTTTTCGCTCGATGACGCACGTCAAGCGCGAAGATACTCCAAATCTGCGGGAGTCAGTGTGAGGGTCAAACGCGTTAGCTCATGAAAAAGGTCAGCACTGAGTCTGGCTAAGTCATTGATTCTGTTGGTCGGGACGGAGTGATTCGAACACTCGACCCCTTGCACCCCATGCAATTAATTCCACGTCCAAAACAGTTCGATACGATCCGATAAAATCCGACAAACCATATAAATATCAATAGCTTACCTCTAAACCTCGTCCGACAGCGTCCAGCATGATAGACTACAATCCATCGAAATTTTCTTACTAATTTCTTACCACGGATCGTCGGTGACACAATGGCAGCGCAGAAGCTCACAGCAACGAAGATTGATCGGCACAAGCCGACTAAGAATGATGAAATCCTAGCGGACGGAAATGGGCTTTACGTTCGCTTCCGTCGTGGAGTGACAGGGACGATATCCCGGACTTGGATGTGCACATTTAAGGTCGGCACGAAGTCTGTTTACATTATTTTAGGGGAGCACGATAGCGCGCTATCAGACATCGCTCTCACAATTTACCGACTGACGGCCGGGACTCGCCTGACGCTAGAAATCGCTCGCCGCATGGCGCTTGAAGTTTCCGACTGGCGTAAAAGGGGACTAGATCCCAAGCAGCACTTGCAGCAGCAAGCACACAAAATTTCGTCAGACGCAGGAGAACAGTCGAAGGCCGACGCGGCACTGCAAAAGCAGCAACAAGCCGAGTCATTGACCGTCAAAAATCTCTTCGACGCGTGGATCGCTGATGGCGTGCGGCGCAAGGATGGTAACGCCGAGCTCAAGCGGTCATTTGCGGTGAACATCTTACCCAGCATCGGAATGATCGGGGTGAAAGACGTCACCGAGCATGACCTTCGTGCTGTGCTGCGCAAACTGGTGGACCGTGGCGTGAACAGAACGGCTGTGGTTATGCGAAATAGCTTGACGCAGATGTTTGCCTGGGGACGGAAGCGACAGCCGTGGCGCAAGCTGCTGGTTGATGGTGATCCGATGGAGCTCATTGAGATCGAAAAAATCGTCTCCCCAGAGTACGACATGAATAATCAAAGCGATCGCGTGTTGTCGCCGGCCGAGATAGCTGAGCTTCGCGATGCGTTGCAGCGAGGCGAAGATGAGTTTGCGAACGCCCCGGACAGGCGCGTAGCGGCGCGCCCATTAGAGCGAACAACGCAGCGCGCGATCTGGATCATGCTGTCCACCATGTGTCGGGTTGGCGAGCTCACGGTTGCGCGATGGGATGACGTCGACCTCTGCGCTGGCGAGTGGTTCATCCCGAAGGAGAACGTTAAGGGTGGCTTGGCCGATATGCGAATTTTTCTGTCGCCGTTCGCGCTGGATCAATTTCGCCAGCTTCACAAAGTTACTGGCGAATATGATTGGTGCTTTCCCGACGCAAAAGGATTGGGACATCTCGGCACCAAATCGTTCACGAAGCAGATCGGCGATCGACAGGCAAGATTCAAGAAGGGAAAGGCCGGAGAGCCCCGTTCACCGATGAAAAATCGCCGAAGCGACAACACGCTGGTGCTTGGCGCCGGGAAAAACGGCCCCTGGACGCCTCACGATCTGCGCCGCACTGGGGCAACGATGATGCAGGCGCTTGGGGTCCCGCTGGAGACCATCGACCGCTGCCAGAATCATGTTCTCGCCGGCAGCAAGGTGCGCCGCCACTATCTGCATCACGATTACGTCGTCGAAAAGCGCATGGCTTGGGAGCAGCTGGGCGAAACACTAATCCGCATCCTGGGTGTTAGCGTTCGGTCGAAGGCCCCAGCGTCCGCGATCACGAGACTTGCCGAGAATAGCGGCTCTTTAGATCCTTGACGAACGCCACGCTGAGCAGCAACAAAAAAATTCACTTAACAAAAAGTGCATAAAAGAAGTCATCAAGGGTTCGATTTAAACATAGAATGCGTTCGCCGACGCTACCGGACGCTCACCGGCGACCTTGGATCTTCTCAACATTTACGCACGGAATAAAAAAATGGAACAGTCGTCACAAAAACGTAATAAAGTGCTCTTGATAGGTAACATGCGCGACTACGTGCACTACGCACCGCAGGTAAGTAAGTCTACAATTAAAGAAACCTTCGCCGGACTCCCTAGACTTGCCGTAGAACCGACGCACGGAAGCTATCCGACACCATCACCAGACTCTGCAGTGCAATCGACGGGCTCGGCGGGCGCCCCTGCCGTTGCCGCCGCCGAAGCCGCCGACGACGGGGATGGCGATGGCGATGGCGACCCCGACAGTGATCGAGCAAACCGCGCTCACAAAACTTTTCGCAATACTGCCAAAACTCAAACAGCGCCCGTATCACGGCTGCGCAATGCTGTGGACCGCATCATACGGATGCCCGAACTTAAATCCCGCATCGGGTTGTCCCGCAGCACAATCTACGAAGCAATAAAAAAGAAAGAGTTTCCGTCGAGCGTATCGCTTGGACCTCGGGCCGTTGGCTGGCTTGAATCCGATATTGATAGCTGGCTGGACAGTCGCATCAGCTCCCGCAACGAATCGTAAAGGGGGCGTGATCATGACCACACAACAAGGCACCGGGCAAACGGTAGCTTCGGCCCAGGGACGTCCATACCTCCTATCGAACACATCAAGCATCACGTCACCTGATGTCAAATTCACTAGCTCTTCGTTTGGCACTCACATTGACCAATTCAGGTCTGCAATCGGTGCTTGCGGCCTGTCAGCACCGGACAATATTACCGACGATGGTACCTTGCGGCGGTTTAGCACGAACGGCAAGCCCCGGGACACGTCTGGCTGGTACATTTTGCACGGTGATGCGATCCCCTCAGGCGCATTCGGATGCTGGCGCAGCGGCCTGCAGTCAACTTGGAGTGCTGAGCGTGCAACCGAGCTGACAGCCAACGAGTGCCAGGAAATGCGCGTGCGTACCAATGCGATGATGCGCCAGCGCGACGAGGAACAAGCCCAGTTGCAGACAGCAGCGAGAATGACCGCTGCGGCTCGGCTGACGCATTCGACGCCAGCTGTCGACCATCCATATCTGACGACAAAGGGCATCTTGGCGCACGGGGTCAAGCTGCAAGGGGAAGCCTTGTTAATTCCCCTGTACGACACCGAACGCACACTGCACAGCCTCCAATCAATCAAGCCAGATGGCAGCAAGCGATTTCTGACTGGCGGGCGCGTCACGGGCTGTTACTTCGGGATCGGGACTCCTAAAGGTCTCGTGATCGTCTGCGAAGGATTTGCAACCGGCGCGAGCCTCTACGAATGTACCGGCCACGCCGTTGCTGTGGCTTTCAACGCTGGCAACCTCGACGCTGTTGCAATCGAACTACGTAAAAAATATCCAACTCTTCCCATCGTGATTGCTGCAGATGATGATCATCTGACTGCTGGCAATCCGGGACTGACGAAGGCGACAGTAGCAGCGCGAGCGGTGCAGGGCTCGATCGCGGTTCCTGTGTTCGCCACAAATCGAAACGACGGGGCAACGGACTTCAACGATATGCATCGATCGGTCGGCGCCGAAGCTGTTAGGCTAGCGATCGCACGAGCAAGCGTGCCCGATAACACTTTGGCGCAGCTCGACCGTGCGGCCGAAATAGCTGCCCAAAACTGGCCCGAACCTACGCCCCTACCGAATGCGCTCCCTCCGGTGCAGCCATTCGACCCGGACCTGATGCCGCTAGCGCTGCGTGCATGGGTAATGGACATTGCGCACCGGATGCAGTGCCCGCCGGATTTCGCCGCCGTTGGCGCCGTTGTGGGGGTGTCTAGCTTGATCGGCGCCCGCGCTGTCATCCAGCCGAAGGAGCACGACGAATGGCAGGTGGTGTCGAACTTGTGGGGTTTGTTAGTAGGGAGACCCGGCGTTATGAAAAGCCCTGCGCTCGGGGAGGTGCTTAAGCCGATATCCCATCTGCAACGAACTGAGGTTGAACAGTGGAAAACGGCGCATGATGCGTGGTTCCTCGACGCGAAGCTGGCGGAACTGCAAACTGCCGATAACGAGAAGAAGGCCAAAGGTCTCGCGAGCAAGGACCCGGCGGCTGCGCGAGCCCTATTAGAACCATTGGGTACCCCAAGCGAACCCGAGGCGCGGCGGTACATCGTCAATGATGCCACGGTAGAAAAACTCGGAGAACTGCTGCAAGTAAATCCTTGGGGCGTTCTCGTGTATCGCGATGAAATTTATGGTCTGCTGACTAGCATGGACAAGCAAGGCCAGGAAGGCGCACGATCTTTCTACCTGCAATCATACGATGGTAATCAGGGCTATACGTTTGACCGGATCGGGCGGGGCACTGTGCATATTCCCCGCGTGTGCCTCGCGATGATCGGGGGAATTCAACCGGGCCGCCTGCAGGAGTACGTACGAGGCGCGGTATCCGGCGGCGCTGCCGACGACGGCCTGCTGCAGCGCTTTGGGTTGACCATCTGGCCAGACACCCATGGTGTGTTTCAACACGTCGATCAGCACCCCGATACAAATGCCAAGGAAGCTGCTTACGCTGTGTTTGAACGCATCTCGGCGATCCAGCCCGCGAGCGAAACAGAACCGAACGTTTGGAAGTTCGACGCCGCCGCACAAGCTTTGTACGTCGAATGGCGCAAGGAATCAGAACAGGAGCTGAAAAGCGGCAACTTGCACCCAGCGCTGGAATCGCACTTTTCAAAATTTCGTAAGCTGATTCCCGCGTTAGCGCTGATTTTCGCTGTTGTCGATACGCCAGATAATGGCTACGTAGTCGGTAAGGCCGAACTGATGCGGGCGTTCGCGTGGGGTGATTATCTGCGCAGCCACGCTGTACGCGTGTATTCGGCAGCGACAACGCCAGAGGTAACCGGGGCGGCATCTTTGCTCAAGAAAATAATGGGCGGCAGCCTGGGCGCCGAGTTTACGCCACGTTTCGTAGCTCAGAAAGGTTGGGCTGGTCTGAACACGCCGGACCTCGTGCGAAAGGCCGCCGACGTGCTTGAGACCTTCGATTGGTTGCGCTACGAAGTACAAAAGACAGCAGGCCGGCCAAGCGAACGCTACGTCGTGAACCCATTGGCACTTACTGGCGGCGCGGCATGAACTGGCTCTCACGCCTCAAGGAATTGGAAGCGGCCCCAGCTGCAATGCCTACGGAACCTACGAAAGCGCCTTTTGTAGCTTTTGTAGGTCCGGTCCCACCCTCTTTTCAAATAATTGAGCGGTGCGCCGAGAGACTAGGCAGCAGGTTGCTCACGCCCACCAACGGAGAAGGGGCAGCAGCGTTCGCGCCCATGTCGACTGTCGAAAGCGAATTGATCAGCAAATGGTTGCAATTCATAGGCGAAGCAGACTCGACCGTCATAGTAAGCGTTCTTATCGAATGCGAGCGAGACGCAAAGGTGCGCTCCTGGTTCATCGGTCAGATTCCCTACTTTGGGCTCTCGGCATCACTGGATGCGCAGGCGGCCCGGCAAGCGCTGTTCATCAATCGAGGCTTGTGTGTCGACGAGGCAAAGGACATGACGGATCTACTGGCGTTGCGGGATAACCGGCGAGATGAGCGACACGCGTGCATCGAGTGCATACATCTGTCGGGAACGCGTACAGAGAGACGGTGCGGCAATTGGCACGCCGTCGGCTTACAAGGATCAGCTATTCCCGCCGAGAATTCCTCGACCCTAAGGAGGTGCAGAGGTTACGAAGCGGGAATTGAGAGCAGAATACTCGGAAGCCCAGGAGGGGCCATAATGTAGAAGATGACATTTGGAAGGGGACTCTTGCGTCTGCGGGGACCTTTCCCCCGGCGGAAAGGGGCATGCAATAAGTGCCCCGTCCTTACGTCGCCGGTCCTGAGTTCGCATAAATACGGTGAAAGTGACCAACCGTTTCGTTCGCGCAGGTTAGTGGTTAGCGATTCAGTTAGTGCGAAAACCAAGGATTCAAAAGCGGCTGTAATCGAATGTGATGAACTCGCCCACCGCTCTCTGCAGTCAGGGATTTGTCACAGAGGCCCCTGACGGGCACGGTATCCAATGTTGAAATAGGCAGGCACCGGCGGCAGCAGTCTTTCGAGAATATTTTCGGTCTCGGCATGCCAACCCTCTAGTGCGTCCCAACCGACCGGCGCGCCGGCCCACCAATCTAAAGCGACATTGGTAGCAAATCCACTCCGCTCGATGCCGCGCATCTCTCCATCACATCCCATCTGTCTCGGAGCAAACGCGGGGAACGAGATCGCCGCTAAGTCACCTACAAGCGCGTCAAATATTGCAGTGGGCATTTGAACCTCTGCTGTGTCAATAATATTTGGATACGCGGATGTCTTGCCGTCCAACGCCGGCGCCCAAATGACGCGGCGCAGCCGACGAACGCCATTCATAGATACTACTGCCCACACTAACGTAGCGTTTGAAACTGTTGTCCGCCAAAGGCGAAGAGCGAGCGCGGCCTTGGGCCAACTTGCAGGGCGGTACTCTAGGTCCGGCGCATCGACGATAGCGGGAACTGGGTGCGATTTACGAATGTGCATGACATTCCTTTGATTTTGTTTTTTGATCACATGCTTCGGCGTCGTCACGCCAATGCCCAAAACGAGTGTCGCCTGACGTGCCTCTACAGTACCGTAGTAAGCTGCATTAGTATGGCTCATGTATTACGCATTCGCCAAGGTATGAAAACTGCCTATGAGAACCCGGACGCCCGCCAAATTCACCTTTGAACACAAGTCGGCAACGCCGTGTCCGGCAACCCCCGCTCACCCGCCGGCAGAGAATTCCATTCCTACATGCGCGGCTCAAGCGCTTGTCCGCGCCGCTGCGGCGCTGCAGGAGATCTTAGCTTATATTGCGGAATTGGAGACAAGATTACAGGCACTAGATGTAGCGGCTCGCGTTTGAAACCGCCCGTACTCGCATTCGACACCGGTTTCGGCTCGAATTAACTGCAAATGACGGTGGGCACATGCTCACACTATCTGCAAACGAGTTTGCAATCGATGGCGCCGGCTCGCATTCCACCGCCGTCGGCTCACGCTAACTGCAAATGATGGCTCATATCGGCAAGCCCGCTGCCAGCATGCGCTCGCGGATCTCGGCCGTGCGCTTCGGTTCTAGCTGGTTGCTGAACATTGCACGGATCTCCGCTGCCTTAGCGTCGAACTGTTCGGTCATATCCTTGAGCCGGTAGCCGTGCCGCGCCAGTGTCGGCTCCAGGTCGTCGAGCTGGCGCGACAGCACCGTCTCCACCAATTCCGCCGTGACCGGTTTTTCGCCCGTCTGATAGCCCGCTTCGAGGGCCAACGTCAGGTGCAACTGAACCTGCAGCGGTGTGCGCAGCTTGGTGGCCAGCATGTCGATCGCCTGGGCCGTCAGGATATCCGCTGGCTCGGCCTGATTGCCGGTGCTGACGCCAAGCAGCCAGTGGATGTAGTCGCGCTGGCTTCCGGCGATGCCATCCAAATTGAAGATGTCGGTGCGGTAGCCGATTTCCTCCATCGTCGGCCGACGCAGGTCGTTACGTAGTTTGGGATGTCCGGCCAGGATCACCGACAACCGTCCGCCGACATCTTCCACGACCTCCATCAAGCGCTTAAGGCCGATGAGCGTATGGCCGTTCAGGTCGTGCGCCTCGTCGATGAATAGCGCGACAGGGCGTTTCCCCTTTTTCACCAGCTCCTGCAGCTCGCGGTCGCGCCGTTCGCCCTGCTTGGGGATCTGCACCTGCTTGTCCTGCGATAGATCGTAATAGAGCGCTGAAATCAGTGTGGCGAGTTTGATGCTGTGCTTCTCCACCGAAACCGACTTGGCGACGAACACGCGGTTTTCCTCCTTCAGGATCTGCTGAAGGCGGCGCAGTGTGACGGTCTTGCCACTGCCCACGACGCCGCAGACGGCGATCAGACGCCCCTGCATGACCGCTCCCTTGATGTCCTTGATGAGCTGCTGGTGATGCTCGGTCTCGTAATAGCCGGCTTGACTGAGCGCCTGCGTCAGCCCGTAGTACTGCATTACTTCAACCCGCATGGTGCCCCCCTGATTGTTTATTTCGGAAATAGACCCGCACGCGTGCCAGCACGACGCTGCGGTTGAGTGTTTCGGCCAGCACCTGGTCTATGAAGATGCGGTCCTCCGGCGCGAGCTTGGCTAGTGGTCGCACCAAGTCGTCGGCGATAGCCAGCTTGGCGGCGATGGCACCGGCGAAGTGGTAGGCGTGCGCCTCGGCGTCGAACGGTTGGTGCGGCAGCGACATGGCAGCGACCGGCAGCGCAAGGTGCATATCGCTTCCGGCCAAAGCGCTGATCGGCAAATGGAGCTGGTCGGCGAGCGCGCGGATACGGTCGGCGCGCTCGTCCGCTTTGCCGCGTTTGAACGCGCGGTAGCGATGCAGCGGGACCGGCCCGGACACCGGGCGGTAGGGTCCGAATTTCTCAGCGTCGAACTCGACGTACATTTCGTCGTCGAACAGGCCCCACAGCAGGACGACGGTCTCGCCGGCCATGTCCGGCTCCACTTGGTAGGCAGTGCCGCCGATGGAAATGCGCGCGTCGATGCCGACCTTGCGGCTTTCGGCTTCGCGCGCGAACCGGCAGTACTGCTCCCACGCGCACATATCGCGCACGCCCTCGGCTGGCAAGTTGGCCAGCCAATCGGCCAGACGGGAGTGTTTCTCAGAACGATGGCTCTGGTCGTTGTAGCGTAGTAGGTAACGCATCAGCCACTCGTTGGCCTGGCGTTCCGTCTCCGGCTTGTGAAAATGGTAAAGCGTTTCATGCGCCTCCTTCACTGTCCTGAACGGGCGCTCAACCTTTCCTTTTGAACGCGCCGTCGTACGTGTTCCGTCCTTGCCGACTGGGATGTGTGTCAGCCACTCGATATCGAGGGCCAGCATGACGTTTTGAAACACCCTGCTCTTGGCTACCGGCCCATTGTCCAGATAGATCATCTTCGGTCGGCCTTGGAACGGAAACGTGGGATCGGCCTTGACGGCCATGGCGTTGAACAGGAAGCGCAGCGCGGACTCCGCATCCTCGCCATACACGCACTGGTACTCCTGGTAGCCGACGCCGCTGCGGTCGTCCACCACGCTGAACAGCATCAAGGTCGGCACACCCTTTGAAGGATCAATCCAATCTGGCTTGTCGATTTGCTTGAGGTCGGACGGCGACATATCGAATTGCCAGCAGTCGTTGCTATGCTCTGCCTGGAAGCGCACGGCCGGTGGTTCGCGCAACAAGTGGGGCTGGTCCAGCCGCAGCAATGAGAGGTAACGATTGACGGTCGGGCGCCGCAGCAGACCTTTGGGCGCCTTGATCAAGCCCTGCACTGTCTCCACCCCATGGTCTTCCATCAACTCGATCGCACGCCCGGTGGAAAGGTGGCGGCCGGCCTTGTTGGTGGTGCGCAGTTTCAGCGCCGCGATCAGCTCGCAATATCGCTCCAACTCCGCTTGCGGCAACATCCTCGGCTTGCCATAGTCGGCGCGATGCGCAGAGTGCGGTTTCTGAAACGCTTGAAGTGCTCTATAGACGGTTGTCGCGGAGACGCCGTAAAGGCTGGCCACGGCGGAGATTTGGGTGACACGCTCTGAACTCTTTCGCGGCAAACGGTCCAGCCGCTGCCGCAACTGCAGCAGCGAATCTACAGGAATTGTCTTATGTCGGTTGCTCATTGCGGGCTAGCGCGCGGTAGACCGAGGCGCGACCGACACCGAGCCGCCGTGCAATCTCTGTCGCGCCCAGCTTCTCCTCGACACGTAGGCGCAGGACCTCGGCGGAGTCAACCGACGGTTTTCGCCCATGGTAGGCACCCCGCGTTTTTGCTGCGGCAATGCCTTCGAGTTGGCGCTCGCGCCGGAGGTTAGTTTCGAATTCAGCGAACACGCCCAGCATGTCCAGGAAAGCCTTTCCCGCCGCGCTACGAGTATCGATGGGCTGTTCCGTTGCCTTTAAGGTAATGCCGCGTTCTTTCAACGTGTGCACGATATCTTGAAGGTCTTTGATGCTGCGCGCCAGGCGATCAATCCTCGTCACGACCAGCGTATCGCCACGCCTCAGAAAATTAAGTAGCGTCTCCAGCTCAGTGCGGCCGACGCGGCTGGTGCCGCTCGCCTTCTCGGATCGGATAATTTCACAGCCGGCCGCGCGCAGCGCCTGCTCTTGCAGCGCGAAATCCTGGTCGCTGCTGGAAACGCGGGCATATCCGTAAAGTGCCATGGTCGGGTTTGTCTCGTTAGGCTTTTAGACCCTTCAAAGGTAGCATCTCGGAAACGGAAAAACAACCCTATTGAGACAAAATATTCGTCTCACCGAAATGGCCCGTTTGGGTGTACCTGTAAGATACAATCGTCTGCGTGCAACTTTCGCTTTCGGCCACAGCAGACATTCAATTGAATGGTGGGTAAGTGGGAACGAGCTACCGTATATTTTCTTACTCTTAAAAATCCGTTCATGACAAACAACGATCCGTCCACCTTCATACGCGGCACCAGTGAAATGGAAAATCTTACTCGCCGTATGGATTGGAACGTCACCGACCTGGGTCCGCCGCAACGCTGGCCAACTGAGCTCAAGATAGCTGTCGAGCAGGTATTTAGTTGTTCGCTTCCAATGTTCGTCGCTTGGGGAGCAAAACTTGAGATTGTCTACAATGATGCCTTTATAGGGCTCCTAGGCACCAAGCACCCTAAGGCAATGGCGCAGCCACACCTCGAAATCTGGGCTGAAGCGCGAGAAAGCATCGAACCTTACGTGAAGCGGGCGTTAGCTGGCGAGTCCTTGCTGATCAAAGATATGTCCTTCGATATCTTGCGCGGCGGTGGACTTGAGCAAGTTTGGGTCACTTTTTTCTACAGCCCCCTGTGCAGAAGCGACGGCAACATTGTCGGCATTCAGTGCGTATGCGTCGAGACCACGGACAAGGCCAATGCCATTACCAAGCACCGCGAGAGTGAACAACGCCTACAGATTTTGCTCGACGCGTCGAGCAGCATTGGCACCTGGTCAGTGGAGCTGGAAACCAACGTTACTTATCTTGATGCGCAGTTCGCCAGGTTGTTTCAGGACGATGCCATGGCAGCCGAAGGTGGCACGAACTTGGAGCAGCTAATCAACTTGATCCATCCCGAGGATCGCCAACGCGTGGTGGATGCGGTGACCTGGGCAATCGAGAACCGAACGCCCTACGATGCTGAATACCGTATTCCTCAGAAGTCGGGACAAGACATCTGGATAAACGCACGCGGCAAAATATACGGCTCGCCGTACTTCGACAAGGAGCGGTTTGCAGGCATTGCAGTCGATATCACTCGCAAGAAGGAGACTGAGCTTGCGCTTGCGCGCGAGATCAAGGAGCTGGAAGCGGCCAAATCCAGACAGGCGTTTCAGGTCCAGATCGCTGACCGCATCCGTCCGTTGGCAAACCCCGAAGAAGTCGTTGCCGTGGCAAGCCACCAACTCGGTACATACCTTGGTGTGGCGCGGGTGGTCTATGCTGAAGCCGATGATTCAGGCAAAACCGTCCGCATGAATGCTGATTGGACCAACGGCGAGTTACCGTCGATGGCTGGAGTGGTTTTGCACTTGGATGATTTTGGTCTTTTTGTACGTCAAGATATTCTTGCCGGGAAAACCTTGGTCATCGATGATGTCACCAGCGATGACCGATCCGCCGCCTATGCAGATGCCTATGCCGCCAATGGCGTGTGCTCTTTCGTGGCGATCCCGCTAATAAAAGCGGGGCGGCTGCGTGCCATTCTGAACCTGCATGATTCACGACCCCATTACTGGACCGAACATGAAATTGCTTTGGCCCAAGACATGCTTGATCGGACTTGGTCTGCCATGGAAAGCGCCCGTGCTCAAACCGACCTGCGGTCTCAGCGGGATCACAGCCAGTACATCTTCGATACGATGAATGAAGGTTTTGTGATGATCGATCGCGATTGGACCGTACGGTACATAAACGCGGAGGGCCTTCGGCTGAGCGATCGGGTCGGGCAGCAAGTCGTCGGCAGCAACCATTGGGAGATGTGGTCTGAGCTGGTAGGGTCCGAGGTAGAGAACCTTTATCGGCGGGTGATGCAAACGCAATTACCCGAAACCATGGAGGTCCAATATGCACATTTGGATGGCACGGTCTTCTGCCTGGAACTTAGAGTATATCCGTCCATGGAAGACGGAATTGCTCTCTTTTGCCGTGATATCACTAGTCGCAAGGTGGCAGAGGAAAAGCTAACGGATGCCGACCGACGCAAGGATGACTTCCTGGCCATGCTGGCGCATGAACTGCGCAATCCGTTGGCACCCATCGGTGCTGCCGCCGAACTGCTGCAATCGGTGAAGCTGGATGAAGAGCAGGTGCGGCAAACCAGCCAGATCATTGGACGGCAAGTGGACCATATGACCGGCTTGGTGAACGACTTGCTCGATATGTCGCGGGTCACGCGTGGCTTGGTCGAGCTTGACACCGCGCCGCTAAACATCGGCGACATCATCACCGACGCCATCGAGCAGGCCATGCCCTTGATCGAGTCAAGACGGCACTACATCGGCACGCAGCTGACAGACGATGCGACCCTGGTCCTGGGCGACAAAAAGCGGCTGGTGCAAGTAATTACGAATCTGCTGAGCAATGCGGCCAAGTACACCCATGAGGGCGGCCATCTCTTGATCCGAACCAAGGTGCGCGATGCCCACGTACACATTGAGATTAGTGACGACGGCATGGGTATGGCCCCTGACTTGGTCGCGCGCGCATTCGATCTGTTCGCCCAGGCCGAGCGCACTTCAGACCGTTCTTCTGGTGGGCTGGGCTTGGGACTGGCGTTGGTCAAAAGCTTGGTGGAGCTGCATGGCGGCACTGTGACGTGCAAGAGCGCAGGATTGGGCAATGGCAGCACATTTAGCGTCTGCCTGCCGCGCCTGCTTGCCGATGAAGGATCAAAGGTAGCACAAGACCCCGACTTAGCTTTGCAGAAAAGTACCAAGGCGCTGCGCATCATGATCGTGGACGACAACATCGATGCCGCAGTCATGCTGGCCATGCTACTGGAGGCATCAGGACACGAGGTACTAGTCGAGCATAGCGCACGTCGGGCGTTAGAACGGGCCAAAGCTGAGCTGCCGCTAGTGTTCCTACTTGATATCGGCTTGCCTGAAATGGATGGCAATAAACTGGCACGGCGACTCCGTTCTCAACCTGAGAATGCCAAAGCTACTTTGATAGCAATAACGGGATATGGCCAGGAAAATGATCACAAGAATTCTTTGGCCGCAGGATTCGACTATCATTTTGTAAAACCGGTAGATATAAAAAAGCTTTTTGCCATTCTTGTGCAAATCGAATCAAAGCATTTCTAGCTAAATAGCTTAGTCGTCCTGCCAGCGTCCGCTATGGGTCGGAAACAGCCTGTTAACGCGTGGGTTTCATTTGCAGTCAGCGCGAGCATGCGGCCGTCAAATGCGAGCTGGCGCGGCCGATTGCAAGCACGTTTGCAGATAGCGTGAGCACGGCCATACCGTCATTTGCGGTTAATTCGAGCAGGAAAACGCGTCGAATGCGAGCATGGCCGTTTTCAAACGCGAGCCGCTACAACTAGAGACCGCGATACACATTCGCGATTTACCACTCCCTATTGCCCGCCAATCGATGCCGCCTGATTCGCCCGCGTCAATTTTGATCGATGCCGAAAACCGGAGCCACGTTGACACGTCCCAAGCCGCCGAGTGGCTCAACCGTAAACCACAAACACTGCGTGCTTGGGCCTGCCATGAAAATGGACCATTGCGCCCGATTCGGATAAACGGACGGCTTGGATGGGCGGTGGCGGATATTCGGCGGCTGCTGGCAAGTGCGAGCTAGGCGCGCATAGAATCGCCCCCAGTGGCCCGGCGCTTTTGATCTCTCTCGTTGGATCGTGTACCAGAGGGGCGATAAGGTGACTGACAATTCTCAGCTTTGTTCCCACGGCCTCAGGCAAGTCGCCACTCGCCGCGCTTTGACACGTCGGCTTCCTGAACAACCTTTGTCTCGCGCAAACGAGTGCATGCCCACCGCATGTCGTACTGCCAGGTGTAGAAAAGGTCCCCCGAAGCTTGAAGGTCCTTTGCATGATTCTGCCAAATGTGCCTTGCTACGGCAACTATGTTTGAGGAGCCCCCGTTCGCATCAATTGCCTGTACAACCCAATGTTGTAAATCATTGCGCGTAAACATCTCGGAATCCCGGGTAGTGGTGGATTTGAAAATAGTGCCGCCGGCACCGACGATCTGCATTGGTGTCAGCAGCGGTTGTAAACTGATACACAGCAGCGATTGAAAACTGATACACCGATTTGAGAAGATGGCTGCTTTGCGGAGCAGCCTTGAAACCGAACGAGGTGTATGTGGAAATTCAGTTATTGAGCAAGCATGGGTTGAGTCTGCGACGGATCGCCGCCGAGATGGGCTGTGCAGTGAACACGGTGCGGCGGCACCTGGCGTTGAAGGCGGTGCCGAAATACGAGCGCAAGGTAAAGAGGCCAAGCAAGCTGGCGCCATACGAGGCCTATCTGCGGGAGCGGCAGGTGGCGGCGCAGCCGAACTGGATACCGGCGAGCGTGTTGCACAGTGAGATCGTCGAGCGTGGATACCAGGGCGGCTTGAGTCAGTTGCGCGCGCTCATGCGCTCGCTGCGGCCGACGCTGCCGGTCGAGCCGGTAATACGCTTCGAGACCGAGATGGGCGAGCAGTTGCAGGTCGATTGGGTCGAGTTCCGCAAAGGCAGCGCGCCGCTGCATGCGTTCTGCGCCACGATGGGCTACAGCCGTGCCAGCTATGTCGAGTTCGTCAGCGACATGAAGGTGGCCACGCTGATCGGCTGCCATGAGCGCGCCTTCGCCGCATTCGGCGGCGTGCCGCGCAAGGTCCTGTACGACAACATGAAGACGGTCGTCATCGAGCGCGACGTGTACGGCGAAGGGCTTCACCGCTACCACGCCGGCTTCCTCGACTTCGCCAAGCACAGCGGCTTCCGGATTAAGCTGTGCCAGCCGTATCGAGCCCAGACCAAGGGCAAGGTCGAGCGCTTCAACGGCTATCTGCGCAGGTCGTTTTACGTGCCGCTGGCAAGCCGCCTGGGCCAGAGCGGTTTGCAGCTCGACGTCATCACTGCGAACGTTGAGATAACACGTTGGCTGCGCGAGGTCGCCAACGAGCGGGTGCATGGCACGACGCAGGAGAAACCGGCCGAGCGGATGGCAAAGGAAGTATCACACCTGCAAGCGCTGGCGGCGCCATGGCGGGGTGACATCGCTGCCGCGCGGCCGCAGGCAGCGGCGCCAGAGCCATCGGCGCCACGCCCGGCGATCGTGATCGAGCGCATCGCCAAAGCAGCGCCGGCGCAGCACCCGCTGGCGGTCTATGAACAGCTGCTGATAAACGTCACACAAGGAATGGCGGCATGAACCTGCAACACGAACGTATCACCGAACTGTGCGAGGCGCTCAAGCTGTACTTCGTGGGCCAAAGCTACGGTGCCGCGGCCCAGAAGGCGGCCAAGGACGAGATAGCTTACAGCGATTTCCTGGAGGCCTTGCTGCGCGAGGAAATGGCGGGACGGACCGTACGCAAGCAGACCATGATGACGCGCCTGGCCGGCTTCCCGGCGATTAAGACGCTGGAGCAGTTCAACTATGACTTCGCCAAGGGCGTCAAGCGCAGCCAGATAGAGGAGCTGGCCGGACTGGGCTTCATCGAGCGCAACGAGAACGTGGTACTCGTTGGCCCCAGCGGCGTGGGCAAGACCCACTTGGCAATGGCGTTGGGCTACAAAGCTACGCAGGCCGGCATCAAGACTCGCTTCATGACGGCGTCGGACTTGTTGCTGACACTGACGACGGCGCACGCGCAAAACAGTTTAAAGACGGTGATGCATCGGGCCATCAAGACTTACCGGCTGCTGATCATCGATGAAATTGGCTACCTGCCGATGAACCGCGAGCAGGCCAACCTGTTCTTCCAGGTGATCGCGGCGCTGTATGAAAAAGGCAGCCTGATCGTAACGAGCAACCTGCCGTTCGGCCAATGGGACGCCACGTTTGCGCAGGACACGACGTTGACGGCAGCGCTGCTGGACCGGTTGCTGCACCACGCGCACATCGTGCCGATCGCCGGAGAAAGTTACCGGCTAAAGCACCAGCGCCAAGCCGGTACCATCAAGGGTATCAGCGCAGGCAAGGCTGATTGAACGAGTTATGAAGAGAGTGGAAATCCAGCGAGTGCTGGTGACGGAGGTGTATCAGTTTTAAATCGCTGCAAGCGCCAAAACTGTATCAGTTTTAAATCGCTGTTGACAATTGGAAGCATTGTCGCATTATTCCTCACCGAAATTATCCAAGTTCACTAACAGGCATCGCATAGGATCGGTGGTTTTACAATCGTTAGAACGGTTGCGCGTGAAATACCATAAAGCGCCGCCAATGCACTCACGCTCCGCTTGCTAGCGTAGGCATCAATTATAGCCTTGCGCTGTGCCGGCGTCGTTTTGACGGGTCTTCCAAGCGTCTTGCCTTCCGCCTTGGCACGTGCCAGCCCTGCTTGAGTACGTTCAACGATCAAATCCCTCTCCATCTCAGCGACTGCGGCCAACATGGCCAGCATGAGTTTGCCGGCAGGTGAAGTGAGATCAAGTTTTCCTAGTTGGAGCACCACGACTTCGACACCAAGCATAGCCAGTGCCTTGATTGTCACTAGCACATCCGGTGCATCCCTTCCGAGGCGATCAAGCTTAGAAACCACTACGGTGTCCTTCTTCCTAAGTTTTGCGATCATGCCGCCGAACTGCTTGCGCTGGGCTGCGTGTGCCTTGCCGCTGATGGTATCGGCATACCAGTATTCGACAGAATAGCCGGCCCGCTCGATTTCAAGCCTCTGATTGTCCGCAGACTGATCAACCGTGGAGACTCGTCCGTACCCAAAAACTGCCATGTTCCACTCCCATGAAATGTTGGAAAACGGCATCAATATATATTAACATGTTAATATATGCAAAGGCTATTTTTTCAACACCAAAAACAGGAAAGAGGATAAGTGTTGAAAAAGGGTCGTTTGTTGACCAGAGCGTCGCACAATAAGGGGCGAAAGCGGTTCGTGCCGCCCCCCAGACTTCCGGCGACCGGCGACCGGCCGTCCGTTGAATCTCGCCCCCGACCCAAGGTACGGCGCGGCTGATGTCGAAATCCCGGACTAGCCATGATATTTTTTTCTGGTCCGTAGCCCCCTGCCGGGTGCCCTTCCCGCGGCTGAAGCTCAGCAAGTCTCGTGAGGGAGCGACTCCGTCAGAATTAAGATAGTTAATCTTCAGGTATCGGTCCCGCTTCAGGGGACGGGTCGCTTGGGGATGCGTTCGCGGGACATTGTCGGGGCACTCTTTGTCCAGAAATGTCCAAACCGCCAAGGAGCCGAACTCCCTGACGGTCCTGGCTTGGCGATGGGGAGCCGGTAGAATTTTGCCATATTGAAAAATAAGGGCATTTTTTAAAGAAGGTTGTGCGTTGCCGCTATCATAGGTGTATGGATGAATATCTTGACCTAAATCGACGCTTCGGGCTCCTGACGAATTACACAGGCGACGAGCTGTTAGTTTCTGATGCTTTTGGTAGGCGTTTGACCTGGACCAAGGTGCTGGAAGGACGCTTCACAGTTATCGTGGGCCGGGCTAACTTCGGCAAGACTACGGAACTGAAGGCAAAGAGCACGGCGCTGCGTGCCCAGCAGCAGTCCTCGTTTTACGTCGCGCTCCATAAAATTCTGGGGGAAGACAACTTCGAGGACTCGCTAGAGGTCGACGACCGTGCTGCACTATTCGCTTGGAGGCAGTCGGGCGGAGAGCTGACAGTCTTCGTGGACTCGCTGGACGAGGCTTCCCTTGGCACTGAGGACGGCATTCAAAGAGCGCTGCGACGTTTGAGCAGGGCACTTTGCTGGCCGAACGCAAACATAAAATGGGTCTTGTCCTCGCGGCCGGCAGTGCTTACGGAGGATGTTCTCGCACTTCTCCAGGCTGAGTTTCAAACCACCATGTACCGGGGCGTCCGCAATGACTCGTCCGATGAGGGGGAGATTGACACTGCCTTTGCCGAGGGATACCTGTCTGCTCAAAACGAGAAAGACGGCGATCTGGATATGGCAGACGACCTGGTTCAAGGCGATACCGACTCCAGTATCAGCGATGTTGAGTCCACCGACGTGGCGGGAAAAACTGAGAACAAGGTCCCCGAACTGGAGCAACTGAAGGTTTATGCTCTGCTACCATTGGATAAGGCTGCCGCCGCGCTTTACTTAGGGGAGCATCTCGGGATGTCTCAACCGAAGCAGACGCTGAGCGCTGCCTGGAAATACGGACTCGGTCGCCTCGCCGAAGGTCCGGGGGGGCTGGATATAATGGGCTATATCGACCCAGTTCGGAAGCCGCCCGAATATCTTACTCAGGTTTTCGAGAAGATGGTTGAAGCAGTGCAGCAGCAACAGCGCGCTGACCCGCGTGAACGACGGGTGGGCAGCCCTCCTCCCGAGAGTTTGGAGGAAGCAATTGAGCGACTTGCCAGCGCTTCGGTCATTTGCCAGTTGCCAAACATCGAAATTTCCGGCCAGACGCTGCGCTTTCGGGAGGGGGTTCTTTCAGCTCGCCCCCTCATTGCCTCGCTCTTGTCTGAGCAATCTCTGTCATATCTGCTGGGCTCCCGTTTGTTCATTGATTCGGGCCAGCACCAGGTCAAACTCTACCCGGATGAACTATTGCCGTTCCTCGCAGCCAAGCGTTTGGCCTCGCTTGTGAAATCCCCAGAGCATGCTCGGCGCTTGCTCGTCAATCTTACTTGGCACTCGACCACCGGCGAATGCGGCGTATACCGAGCCCTGTTTCCCTTGGCCGGATGGCTTTCGGTCTTCAGCGCTCACTGTCGCCAAGAACTCATTCGCGTCGAGCCGCAGGTGGTTGCTTTCTTCGGCGACTTACGGAACCCGAATTTACAGATCGCGGAAGCCGCGGGCGCGCTTGAGGGCGCAATTGAGCGACTCGTGTGTGCGGGGGACACGCTCGGACGCAGATACTACACCCTCTCAGCCGAGAATTTCTGGCAGGCCGCCAAACCTGGCGTCGAGCCGACGCTAAAGAAAATATTCGACAAGTACGGCGCGGATTTACACGCCAGAGAAGCCCTCCTGGACATCGCTAGCCACGCTCGCCTGGAGATTTTCCGCGAATCGGTATTGGATGGCCACGACCGAGACTACGGTAAGTTGCTGGATGCCGGACTTGATCTAGACTATATTTTATTTCTTGAACGGGCGGACGATTTTTGCGCATTGGGCACCGCCCTGCGGACTAAGGTTGGGCTGTCCGAGGCGAGAACGGCGCGCCTTATAAGTGCGCTTGCTTGGAAGGCGATTGATGCCAAATTCATAGCTATGATTGCAGCGGAACAGTTTCGCATGGGACGAGGTGGCTACTCAATCGATTGGGCACTCACGGGCGATATCGCTGCCGAAGCGAGCAATGTTGACCTTTATCGTCTTACCCGCTCGTTGCTGCTCCGATTGGTGAACTTCGAGGCACGCCCAGGACGTAGTTCGGAGAGGTACTGGGCGGATCAAAAGTTCGTGGAACTCGTGATGGACCTGCTCGCCATGGTCATAGCACGTTCAGCAGTTGAGCCTTCGCGGGCAGCGAAATTTTGTCTTGTGTTAGGACGCATTCTCAAGGATCGCAACCACACCAACGCGGATACGACCAGGCTGCGTAAGGCGCTCAACGCTAACAAAGCCGTTCGCTTGTCATTGCTTCGAGGGCTCGTTCATCCGACCGACAAGACGGCGAACGGCATCTATCAAGCGGTGTTCGCTTACCATCGCATCTACCCACACGTCGAGGGTGACGAGCGCGAACTTGAGGAGCCCGGCTTTGCTGAACTGCTCAATACTCTGCAGAAGCAGAGAGCTATTCCTCCCAGCAGGCCCGCCAGACAACGCAATGAAGCTCCTGTCGTCGACAAGAAATCGAAGGCGACGTTAATTGCCAAGCTCGATGAACTTAGAGATGCATCGGACGAGAGCGCTCTGGCTTGGGTCGCCCAGTGGCTGAATCGCACGGTTCAGCAGTCGCGCTATGGCGAGTGCAACTTCGCACTTTTTGAGAAGGCCGCCGGCAGCGATATTGCCGATGCTGTTCGTGAAGGCCTTAGTTCTCTCTGGCGTACCAAGAATCCGACTTGGAAGGAGGACGCTCCGAACTCCACCTACAACATAACGATAGCAGGATTGCAGGGGCTGCACCTGGATTTGGGCGATGGCTCGCGGCTGCCGGCGATGAGCGAGCAAGAGGTCGTGCGCGCGGTTCGTTACTCTCAGTTCGAGATAAATGGCTACCCGAAGTGGTTCTGGAGCGTGGTACGCGCCCACGAACAGGTTGCGTTGCATGAACTTTGTATTACTTTGTCCAATGCTAGTACGGGCATTGTGTCACTAGAAAAGGCAGAAACGCTTATTCGACATCTGAAGGAGGCACCTCAGGGCGTTCAACAGAGCCTTGCTCGCCCCGCTTGGGATATCTTGCTGAGCAACCCTCAGTTTAACGACCACACATCTGAGTCGGCCCTTAGACTTGCGACTGCCACCACAGGCGTCATCGATCAGGCGACATTCGAGGCAGAGGCTTGGCGCCGGATGGGCTCCGCGTTCGATGAGGAGATTCCGTCACTAGCGGATTCGTGGGACATGGCTGATGTGGAGGCCCACAAGGCCCGACAGGCGGTCGAGGCACGAATTCGAGAACTAACCCGCCAGCGCGAAAATGCCGTGGTCTGGGGACGTTTTTGGCTGTGGACTTACCCTGGCGACTTTACTCAACGGTGGGAATCATGGCGAGCGAGCAACCCGCAGGCGGCCGAAGGCTTCATGTTTGCGCTCGCGGCACACCTTGGCGAAGATCGCGTGAGCCTCAATCAAGTGGCCGAGCAAGGGAGTGATGGTCTCACTGCCTTAAAGTTGCTTTACGAGTGGGTACATTCGGTTGTTCGCGTGGCAGATGACATCAAGCACGAGGATGGCGGCGTTTATTCGCCAAGTGAGCGAGACCACGCCCAGCGTCTGCGCGATACCTTGATTCCCGCCATTTCGCACGCCAAGTCCGAACTAGCCTACAAGATTCTGGAGGAGATTCGTCAGGGATCCATTGGCGCGACCGCCAAATATTTGCGCCACGTTCAGTTCATGATGCGGGAAGAGCAAAACGCCAAGAAGCCTGTTACGCAAGGCGACTACCCCGAGTTCGAGCGCAGTTTCGCGCCGCCTGTGTCCGACTACATGACGTTCGCCATGGCCGTTGAATCGGACCTGCTTACTGTAAAAAACGAGATTGAAACAGGGGACTTCAGCCTGCGGCGCTTTTTCAACTCGGTGAACTTCAAACGAATCAAGACTGACAACGACGGACTCGCGCTCGAAGAGGATTTTCAAGCGCTGCTAGGAAGCGAGCTCAACCATGCAGCAGGAACTCGCTATGCGGTGACGCTCGAATCTATCCTCCCGGAGGGGACTCGTCGTGATGTGCTTTGCCAGACGGGCTCATTGCGCGCAACGGTCGAACTCAAGATGTCGTTTAGGTGGACGCTGGCCGACTACATGGAGGCACTGGAGAAGCAGTTGCAGGGGCAGTACATGATGGCGCAGAACTCGAAAATTGGCTTTTTCGTTGTCGTGCATCAGGAAGAGCGCACCTGGGATGGACCCGACGGCAACCGGATAGGGTTTGACGAGGTCATCGGCATCCTGCAGCGTAAGGCCCGAGAAAAAGAGATTGCTGATAGCGGCCTCTACCTGCGTGTTATCGGCATCAATGCCACACCCAAGGAAAAATTTCGTTCTGTTCAGAGTGCAAGCACAGCCGCTGGCGATTCTATCGCACCGAAATACGCTGACGGCGCAGGTAATTTCTGGAGCGGCCGCGGCCGAAATCCCCGATGGATGAAAGATGCACTGGCGTCCGGGAAGCTGCTCGACGACCTTCTTGCTGCCAAAACCTGAACCTTCGCAGACACTGATCAACTCAATCGAGAGGCTCGCCGCAGGGAAACGGTCAGCTGGCCCTCAATTCGTCCGCGCAAGCCCGCTAACAGCACAGCTTAACGTTACCGATTGGTCCATGTTTCGGCCGCGAGCGGCAATTCATTCAGCTCCGAACGGGCTTCCCGCCATGTCGGGTAGTGATGTTCAAGCAGTAACACGAAGCGATCGCTGTGCGTCGGCTCGACCAGGTGGACCATTTCATGCACTACGACGTACTCCAGGAGGTCCTTCGGCTTCTTGGCCAGTTCTGTGTTCAAGCGAATGTTGCCCGCGCTATGGTTGCACGCGCCCCATTTCGTTTTCATCCGCTGAAGGAAGTACCTGGCGACTTTTACGCCGAGTTTCGCCTCCCATTTTTGTATCAGCGTAGGCACCACCGCATGGAGCAGTGATCGGTGCCATTCCTGTATGATCTCTTCCCGCTTTGCCAAAGTGCTACCGGGGCGCACGGCGAGCGTGATCCGCCGATGATCCAGCGTCACCGCGGGCTTCGCGTGGTTCTCGATAACGGACAGCAGATAACGTCGTCCCCAGAGGTAATGACTTTCCCGCTCAATAAACTGGCGCGGTGTCTCCCGCGCTTGGCCCTGCAGTTTCGCCTTCTGGTCACGAATCCAGCCGAGTCTGGATATGGCATAAGCGCGGGCGACATCCAATCTGGTTGCGGTGGGCGCGACCAACGTGACATGGCCGTCCGGCGGATGGACCGACAGGTGTACATTTTTGACGGCCTTGCGTATAACGGCTATTACAATGTCGCCGAGTTGAATCGTCTCAGTCACTAGTACCCTGGCTGCTTCTTGATGATCTCGAATAGTGCAAGTGTAGCATCGCGGTCTCTGTCGAGGAGAGGGAACAGAGCGTTCAGCACCTGCGCCTCGCGGGCTTGATCACCCTTCCATCCGGCTGGGGCGCTTTCGCGCACGGCCAGGTCTATCCTCAAAGCTAACACCGCCTGATCGTCGGCGGTCGGGTATCGAAAACTCGTCCCCGGAATCGCTCCGAGGTTGTTGAAGAGCGCAGCAGCCTCGGGATTGCCATGCAGCACAGCAGGAATGCCGGCCGCGGGCTGCTTGGTCCCCAGCTGTCGCGCGAGAGCTTCGGCCTTGCGCAGGAATTCTTCGTAGGCCGTCGTATCATCGCGGCTCTGCTTGATCAGGTCGTCGAGCAGCTTGGACATCTGCGAGTAGAACGCCGGGTCAGTCAGCTGGTCGCGGATAATCGTCTTGCGGACGTTGTTGATGATCCCTTCGGCGATGGCGTTCTTCGACAGCTTGCCTTGCTTATTCAGCTTTCGGGCAATCGCATCGTGGATGCCGCTATCGATGATGAGTTCGGTCAGCGACAGTTCGCCCAGTTCACCGAGTTCCTCCGCCGAGTCGGCCTGGATGTAGGTGTTGATCAAATGGCGCATGTCCGCCTCGTAGGGCTTGATGTCCAGCTCCTCCCCGGAGTGCTTCTTTATGGCCCCCCGTATTTCAGCGTAGAACTCGACATCATTCCGCAAGACTGCCGCCTCGTTATCAGAATAGCCCGCCTCGGCCAAGTTCTGGGCAATGTCGGCAAAAGCGCGCACGAAGGTAGCCACCGCCTTGTAGAAGGATACTCGCAGCGCTTCGCTTTCGTTCAAGGCATTGGAGTTGGCGGCATCGCCACAGAAGTAGTGTAGGAACTGCTCAACTTCGCGTGGCAAAGCTACCGGCTCGCACAGGTAGCGCATCGCCTCGCGGGCCTCGTCGAGCTGCTTTTTGCCCTCTACCAGCCAGTTCTTGAGCGGCACGTTATTTTCGCCGCCACCCGCATCGATATCCAGCTCGTCTGAACTGTAGACAGCGATGGCTTCCTGCACGTCACCGAACAGTTTCTTGTAATCGACGATGTAGCCGAAATCCTTGTCATCGCCGTCCAGCCGGTTCGTCCGGCAGATCGCTTGAAACAGGTTGTGGTCGCGCAGTTTGTTGTCGAGGTAGATGTAAGTGCAACTGGGCGCATCGAAGCCGGTGAGAAGTTTGCTCACCACGATCAACAGCTTCAGGTTTGCCGGCTCCTCGATGAAGCGACGCTTGGTTTCGTCCTCGTACTGCTTGGTCGTCTGCCCGTTCTTGAGGACCTGCCTGGTATAAGTGTCGAACTTGTAGCGTTCGTCGCTATTGGCTGGCTCGCGGGAGATTGCATTGTGGTTCGGCTCGTAGGACGTAATGATTCCGCAGTAGGCGCCGAAGGACGTGTTCTGGAACTGCCGGAAGTAGTGGCAGGCGTCGTAGATAGAAGCCGCGACGAGGATAGCCGTGCCCCGGTCGTTGTTCAGGCGTGGCTTGAGGCCGAAGTCCTCAATGATGTTGGCAGCGATGCGCTGCTTTCGCTCGCCGGCACTCATCAATTCTTCCATTGTCGCCCAACGGCGGCGCAAGGTGGCCTTCTGGAAGTTGTTGAGATTCTTAGTCTTCTGCTCAAACCACTTGTCGATGGCCGTCCGCGATGTCAGCCGCTGCGGCACGTCGCGCGCTTCATATTTGAGGTCGAGCACCACTTTGTCAGCTACCGCCTGGTGGAACTTGTAGGTGTCGATGTAGGTGCCGAAAACATCTCGCGTCATCTGCTTGTCTTTCCGAAGCAGCGGAGTGCCAGTGAAGCCGATGAAGATTGCGCCCTCCAACCAGCGCTTCATTTGCTTGTTCATGTCGCCGCCCTGCGTCCGGTGGCACTCATCCACAAACACGTAGAAACGGCCGCGAATTGTTGGCGCCGGGCCGTTCAGGTCGGCCACGTTGAACTTGTGGATCAGCGCACAAAGGAGGCGCGGTGTGGTTGCGCCGAGCCTCTCGACGAATTGCGCCCGCGTGGTAATGCGCGGCGACGGGGAATCGGTGCCGATCACGCCCGCGTTTTTCATCACCCCCTCGATCTGCTTGTCCAGTTCGTCGCGGTCGGTTATGACCAGGATGCGCGCCTCGGGGTCATGTTCCAGCAGCCATTTGGCGATCAGCACCATTAGGATGCTTTTGCCACTGCCCTGCGTGTGCCAGATGACGCCGCCCTCGTGCTTGGCGATGCGCTCCTGAGCAGCCTTCACGCCCTGGAACTGGTGCGGGCGCGGCACTTTCTTTTGGCCTGCGTCGAAGATGACGAAGTTGCGCAATAGGTCAAGCAGCCGAGCCTTGTTGCACAACTGCGCCAACGGCCGGTCGAGCAGCGCGCCTGCAGAGGTTTTCGCTTCGGCCCATGCGGGCGCCTCGTCCTTCCACTCCACGAAAAACTGCTCAGGCGTGCCAGTGGTGCCGTAGCGCAGCCCTTGCGAGTCGCTACCTGCCAGGACGAGCTGTACCGTACTGAAAAAGCCTCTGTTGAAAATCTCTTCCTGGTTGGTGATAAGTTGACGCACGCCGTCGGCCACCTCCACCGAGCTGCGCTTGAGTTCGACTACTGCGATGGCGATGCCGTTCACGTAGAGTACGATGTCCGGCCGCCGCTCGTACCCGCCCTTAAGCGTCACCTCCTCGGCCAGCGCGAAGTCGTTCTCTTCGGGGTTCGTCCAGTCGATCAGATGCACAGTCTCGTGCGCCCGGCCCGCAGCCACTTGCACCTGCACGCCGTAGCGCAGCAGTTGGTAGGTGCGCATATTCGCTTGGTAGAGCGTGATGCCGGTGGCGTCGGCAGCGGTTTCCAGTTTCTGCAGGGCGGCAGAAATGTGCACAGCGGGATAGCCCCGCGCCGCGAGATTGTCGCTTAAAAGCGACGCCTCGATGGCGCGGTTTCTCCCGCGCTTGTTCCACTCGCCAAGGTAACTGTAGCCGAGGTTGTCAGGCCGCGCAGGGTCGGAAAACAGCGCGATTACGCGGTTCTGCGTTCGGCGTTCGGAGCGGGGCTGTTCAAGCATGCGGTGTCTCCAATATGAACAAGTCTTGTCTTGCCGGTAAGCAGTTCCTGCATCATTGCCTGTTTTAGGGCACGGGTCTTGTCGCGGCGATTTTCCAGCGCCTCCAGCTCAGTGTCCATGTCGTGGAGCACAGAAGAAATTGCGCCTTGTTCGTCGACTGGCGGCAGGTGAACTGGTAATTGACCAAATTCGTTGCCGTTGATGCCAGGCTGGCCGCTTCGCATGGACATTAGTTTCACCCAATTCCAGTACGGCTGGGTCGTCACATAGGCCGCGAGATATGTCGACATGATGAAATCAGGATTCGGTCGAACGCGGATCAAGAAACCTGCGAAGACGAGAGGCCCATCTTCAATGCGGTAGCGGTAGGCTTTTCCGACGCTCGCCCCGGTCCGCGCGAACACAACGTCGCCCTCGGTCAACAAATACCGATTAGCAGATTGCGATTGCACAGAAACGCGAGGATCGGGCCTAAATCGTCCGTCTTCAGTAATGTCAGTAATTCGGATGTAGGTCGGAAGCCGATCCGAGTATGGAACGGCTGCTGCATTGATTCCGTAAGTTGGCGGCGAAAGCAGACAATCAACCAACGGCTTCACCTTCCACTCCCCGCTAAAGCCGGGAAGGCGGGTTTGGCCGGTGAGGAGTTGCTGCACGGCGGCCTGTTTGAGGTTGCGATTCTTGGCGATGAACCGGTCCAGTCCGCCCAGCAACGCATCCACATCGCTCAAAGCCGCCGCGATCGCACGTTGTTCAGGGAAGGGGGGGACGGTAGGAGCAGAGCCTTCATATCACCGCAATTCAGATGCTTCATCGTGGTCCCGGTTTCGATCTTCTTGAATGCCGAACGACCACGCTCAGAGTTGAAATACTGTGAGTAGTAATATGGATCGGAACCCGATTTGCGAAGCCGGGAAATGATCAGCGCGTGACAGTTAGAGCCAGCCAATTCGGACGGAACTGCAGCGGTAACTCCGACGTCGCCGGTCTGAATGGTCAGCAAGTCGCCTGCCTGAAGGCAGGATTTTTGATTTCGGTGATGAAATGACTTTGCGACTCGCTTTATTCCATGGAAGTTGAAGCCGTTCTGGAGTACGTTATAGCCTTGGATGTAGAGCACCCCTTCCTCACTATTGACATAGGCGCTTGTGGCAGTCCCGACAAAACCATTTGTCAGGAGGCTGGTGAGCGATCCTAAAGTGACAACCTCCCAGTCGTCTGGAACGATCCCCACTTCAGTCAACTTATATTCGGGCTTCACTTCCATTGCGCCCCCATTTGCTTGAGGTGTCCCTCGACGCGGGCGGCCAACGTCGCCACTTCGTCGGTAAGTTGCGGCAGCGGTGCGGCATAGCGTTCGGCCAGCTCTCGGATGCGGCCAGTAAGTGTCTGTGAGACGCGATTCAGCTCGCCGTGCACAGCATCCGATAAGCGCGCCAACCACTTGCCGTCGACCACCAGCGTCTTGATCTCAGGCTCGGCTAGCTTGGGGTATTTCGCATCGATCTTCTTCTCTAAGTCATCTTGAGCAGTCTTGCGCTTGGCCTTGATGTTGTTCTGCTGCTCTAGTAATTCCGAGTAGGTGGCGATTGCTTCCCGTTCGTCGCTATGCAGCAAGTTTTTCCCGATCTCCTTCAGGCGCGCTTTAATCGCCTTCGCCGTAATTTTTTGCTTGTCGCCCTCGCCCTCGATCACCTCGAAGAGCAGCCCCTCTTCGCCGCCATTCTCCTCACGCATCTCGTTGAGCTGCTGCTCAAGCGTGGAAAGCTGATTGTCTAAAACCTCAATGGCGTCACGCTCGGACGCGAAATAGCGCGCGACTAGAATCGGCGCCGGCACCAGGTCGGACTTGTAACGCCGTTTACCTTTCAAGTAGTCATGTCGCTCAGGCCAGATGAGCTTGTTCTCCTTGTTCTTGACCTGAACGATTTCCCGAGGCTGTGCGCCCTTTACCCACCCTTCGGCAGAAATCAAATAGCTGTCGTCCTGCATGGTTTCGGCCCAGTAGTCCATCAGGTGCTGATACACGTCGTAGGGCGCGAGCAACGGTGCAGGCTTGAAAGCGGCGAGCAACGCCTCGGCAATCGTTTCGATCAGCGCCTTCGGATGGCCGTCCTTTTGGAAGCCGGTTAGGTGCGGAGTATTGGCCTGACGCCAGCGGTCGAAGCGTTGAATTGCTTCGTCATTGAAAGTAGTGAATTCGGCGTGACCGAAGATGGCGGGTTTGACCTCGACCAGCGGCAGCATAAGGCGGGCGTAGCCGGGGCGTAGCGACGAGAACAGGACGGCCCGCACGCTTGGGAGAACCTGCCAGTAGGCGGCAAGCGCGTTGAGGTCACTCTCAGGGATGCCGCCGCGCAAGTGGCCGTCGATATCCTGCAGATCTTCCGGTTCGGTGCTGTCGATGTAGCGCGGCAGGTTGAGGTTGAAATCATTCTTTGGGTCGGCGATCTCGGCGAGCGGCACCATTCGGGCATAGCGGGGGGTGTCGGCCTGCCGGGTGACGGTATCGACGATAAGGTGAATGTCCTGTTCACGCAGGCGATTCTTGTTGCCGTCCTTGATGAACCCCTTGGAAGCATCGACCATGAACACGGCCTTGCGGGCGGTGGCGTTTTCCTTGTCCAAAACAAGAATGCATGCGGGGATGCCGGTGCCGTAGAAAAGATTGGCCGGTAGGCCAATGATACCCTTCAGGATGCCGGAGCGGACGAGCTGCTGGCGAATCGTGGCCTCGGCGTAACCACGGAAGAGCACGCCGTGGGGCAAGATGCAGGCGGCTTTGCCCGCGCTCTTCATCGAACGGATGATGTGCAGCAAGTAGGCATAGTCGCCCTGCCTGGCGGGCGGCTCGCCAAAAGCGAATCGCTGGAATGGGTCGTTTGCCGGGGTCAGGCCGGTGCTCCAGGTCTTGTCGGAAAACGGTGGATTAGCGACGACATAGTCGTAGGTGCGCAGTTGCTCGCCCTCCTTGAACTTGGGCGCGGCCAGTGTGTTCCCCGACAAGATATTCGCGGTCGGGAAGTCGTGGAGGATCATGTTCATGCGGGCCAGGCCCGCCGTGGTCACGTCCTTCTCTTGCCCTTCTAGGGTGATGTGCTTGCCCGCCTCGGCAGCCACCTTTAGGAGTAGCGAGCCGGAGCCACAAGTGGGGTCGTAGGCGGTGGTGGATGCCTTCGTGTTGCTTGGCGCGATGCCGATCACCTTGGCAATCACGCGGCTGACCTCGGAAGGGGTATAGAACTGCCCCTTGCTCTTGCCGCTCTCAGTGGCGAAGTGCCGCATCAGGTATTCATACGCATCGCCGAGAATGTCATCGTGTTCGGCACGGTTTTGTGTGAAGTCGAGTTCGGGCTTCTGGAAGATGCCGACGAGGTTGGAGAGCTTCTCCACCATGTCCTTGCCTTCGCCTAGCTTGTTCGGGTCATTAAAGTCGGGGAAATCGCTGCGGGCCAGGCGGTCGTTGGCGTCGATTAGCGGCTGGATGATCTGGGTATTGATCTTGTCGCCGATGTCGCTCTTGCCCTTGAGGGCAATCATGTCCTTGAAGCTCGCCCCCTTGGGGATCGTCACCGGCGGCGCGAAGTCGCTGCTGTCGCCGTACTTGTCGCTGATGTACTTGATGAACAGCATGAATAGGACATAGTCCTTGTACTGGCTGGCATCCATGCCGCCGCGCAGCTCATCGCACGAAGCCCAAAGGGAGGAGTAGAGATCGGATTTCTTAATGGCCATGTAGATTTCTGGTGGAATTTGATGCCGTACGGCACGAAGAAGTAATGTACCTTACCGAGCGCAATTACCAAATGATAATATTAATGTCGGCCTACCATTTTCGATGCGAACGGAACGTCGCACTGCGCAGCTTCTTAACTGTTTGTCGGTCAAGTGTCCCGCAGCTGTCCCATTAAGCGAACAAAAACGAAAAGGGCTACATGCAAATGCACGTAACCCTTTGATTTTTCCGCCTTATTCTGGTGCAGAATGCCAGTTTGGAACTGACCACCTGATGATTACAAACCTTGGGCATAAAACACGCAAGGGATGACCGTGAGGCGGTGGGATCCAACGTAACCCAGGTGTAACCCGGCCATTCACCAACTGGGCAGGAGACCGCTAAGTCATTGATTCCATGGTGCGGCTGGCGGGGATCGAACCCACGACCCTTGACTTCGGAGGCCAAGACACTTCCGTCAAAAATCGTAAATCTAGCTTGCCGTCCCAAACAGGTACCCGAGTAGTCAAGCGTAATTATTTCTTACCAAATTTCTTACCGCCAACTCCGACGGTGAAAAATTCCCAGACTGTTTCCGGCCTAAGTCATTGATTTTATTGGTCGGGACGGAGTGATTTGAACACTCGACCCCTTGCACCCCATGCAAGTACGCTACCAGGCTGCGCTACGCCCCGACGAGGTAGAAATTATATCAGAGCGCTTACCATTTTTGCCAACATTCCAACGCCCGGCCACAGGCAGAATTGCTGACATTTTTGCCGGCAAAGAACGTTGCTGAATTGCCACATTTCAAAACGCAGCGATGAAATCAGCAGTCCAACCGAACGCCAACCCAAGTGCCAATCATGTACCGTTTATCCTAGAAATTGCATCTACTAAAGTTCGAACTGGAAAAACGGACGCTCGCACGATGGAAAATCAAAACAGCGACACTACTCGCTTTCTCTCGACCGGGGTCCCCGGGCTCGACACCATACTCAGTGGCGGCCTTTCCAGCGACCGGCTGTACCTCATCGAAGGGGATCCCGGCACCGGCAAGACGACGCTGGCGCTGCAGTTCCTCTACGAAGGCGTGCGCCAGGGCGAATCGGTTGTCTACATTACGCTGGCCGAAACGCGCGTCGAGCTCACGTCGGTGGCGTCGTCGCACGGCTGGTCGATGGATGGCATTCACGTCGGAGACATCATCCCGGACGAGAATATCCTCCATCCGGAGCAGTAGTTCACCATCTTCCACCCGTCTGAAATCGAGATGGGCATGACTACCCAGCGCATCCTCGATACCATCGAAAAGTACAAGCCGACGCGCGTGGTGCTCGACTCGCTGTCGGAGCTGCAGCTGCTGGCCGAAAGCCCGCTGCGCTATCGCCGTCAGGTGCTCGCCCTCAAACAATACCTGTCCGGCAAAGGCTGCACCACACTGTTCCTCGACGACCGCACCGCGCTGTCGGGCGACCTGCAGGTGCGCAGCGTGGCGCACGGCGTCATCACGCTCGAACTGATCAACCAGGATTACGGCTCCGAACGACGCCGCGTGCGCGTGGTGAAGTACCGCGGCATCGCTTTTCGCGGCGGCTCGCACGACTACAAGATCGTCAACGGCGGCCTGGTGGTGTACCCGCGCCTGATCGCGGCGCAATCGCGCGTGGTCATCGAGCGCAAGCAGCTCTCGAGCGGCCTGCCCGAACTCGATGCGCTCACCGGCGGTGGCCTCGACGAGGGAACCAGCACCCTCATCGCCGGGCCGCCGGGCACCGGCAAGTCGTCGCTTTGCTCGCAGTACGCCTACGCGGCCACCCAGCGCGGCCAGAAGGCGGCGATGTTCCTGTTCGAGGAAGCGGCCAACAACATGCTGCTGCGCTCCACCGGCCTCGGCCTGGATCTGCGCGGCGCCTGCGACAGCGGCATGCTCGACATCCAGCAGATCGATCCGGCGGAAATGTCGCCCGGCGAATTCATGCAGAAAGTGACGGACGCCGAAGCGAACGGCGCACGCGTGATCGTCATCGACAGCTTGAACGGCTATTTGAAGGCGATGCCCGATGAGCGCTTCCTCTCCACGCACCTGCACGAGCTGCTGACATACCTGGGACAGCGCGGCGTTGTCACCATCCTCGTCGGTGTGCAGGCGGGCCTCATCGGCGGCACCATGTCGACCTCGGTCGATGCGAGCTATATCGCCGACAGCGTGATCATGCTGCGCTACTTCGAAGCGCGCGGCAAAGTACGGCAGGCGATCTCGGTTTTCAAGAAACGGGTTGGCACGCACGAACGCACCATCCGCCTGTTCAGTATGACCAGCGAACACGGCATCCGCGTTGGCGAGGTGCTGACCAATTTCCATGGCATCCTGACCGGCGTCCCGACGTTCGATGAAGACGCATTCAGTTTTGGCGACGACGAGGAATAGGCCGGCATGGAAAACCGCATCCTCATTTACGCCCCGTCCGGCCAGGATGCGGTGCTCGCTTGTAAGATGCTGACGCTCGCTGACGTCGACTGCCTCGTTACGCCCACCGCGGCCGCGCGGGCCCAGGAACTCGGGCGCGGCGTCGGCGCCGTGCTGACGGTGGAGGAAGCGCTGTCAAACGGCAGCCTCAAAGCCATCGGCGAATTCGTCCAGTCGCAGCCCGCCTGGTCGGATGTGCCGATCGTCCTGCTCACCAATCGCGGCCCGGATTCGCTCACCGTACGCCAGGCCATCACGGTGCTCGGCAACGTCACCCTGCTCGAACGACCGGTGCGGACGCTGACGCTGATTACCTCCTTGCAGTCGGTGCTGCGGGCGCGCGCCAAGCAGTACCAGGTGCGCGAAACCGACCGCCGCAAGGACGAATTTCTCGCCAGCCTGGGCCACGAGCTGCGCAACCCGCTGGCGCCGATCCGCACGTCGATGGGCGTACTGACGCACATGTACCCGGACCGGGGGCCGATCCGCAAAGTGAGCGAAGTGGTCGAACGCCAGGTCACCCACCTGACGCGCCTGGTCGACGACCTGCTCGACGTCGCCCGCATCAACAGCGGCAAGATCGAACTGCAGCGCGCCGACACCCGCTTCGAGGCCATCATCGGCCACGTCATCGAGCTATGCACGGTGGCCGCCGCCGCAAAGCGCATCACGATTGAGCAGCACCTGCCGTCCGAGCATGTCGCGCTGTTTGCCGACTAGGCGCGCGTGGTGCAGATTGTCTCGAACATCCTGTCGAACGCGATCAAGTTCACGCCGTGCGACGGCGTCATCACGGTGCGGGCCGAAGTCATCGACGGCGACCTGGAGATCCGTATCAAGGACACCGGTATCGGCCTCGACCCGAAGGCGCTGGAAACGATCTTCGTGATGTTCGAGCAAAGCCGGCCGCCGTCGGGGCAAATCGCCAGCGGACTTGGCATCGGCCTGCCGCTGTCGCGCCAGTTCGCCGAGATGCACGGCGGCAGCGTGTACGCGCGCAGCGAAGGCGTCGGCAAGGGCAGCGAATTCGTGGTGACGCTGCCGGTGCTGGAGGTGCGCCGGGCCGCCGCCCAATCCACCCAAGTTAGCCGATTTCAACAATTTTTCTGACTCATTGCCTTGTGCGGTTTTTGGTCTTGCTTCCGCGGTTTCGAGAGATTTTCACGATGTCGATAGGTCCTTCCAGCG
>NZ_JAFCWM010000038.1:0-32218 GCF_049897565.1 Massilia sp. TWR1-2-2
CCCGTGCCGTGCCGGTTTTTGCTGCCGCAAAGCCCAGCGAACCATTGTCGTCGGTGGTCGACTGAACCGTTTTACGGCAGACGAGCGCGAGCGGCTTGCCGTTTGGCAGGGTTGCAGCCGGGGCGCAATTGGCTACTTGCCCGTCGGCGCCGCGTTGGCCGTGGAAGGTGTAGGTCGTGATCCGGTTTGCTTCGGCGACGGCGCTTTTCAGCGGCCAGTCGGGATGCCATTGGGTACTTGCCATGCGGGCCGTTTTGCTGATGATGGGGGGCGCCCCCACCGGGCAGCTCGCGCCTGCGGCCAGGCCTTCAATCCGACGTGTTTCCAGGCCGCGCACCACGTCGGTGGCAACGCAGGTTTTCTGGCCGTTAAAGTCAGTACGGCTGACGAGGTCGCCGCTGCTGGTGTATTCGAACACGCTGGCGCCGGCATCGCACCCGGCGCCGGCCGGCTGGCTTTCGCTGACGATGCGCCCCCTGCCATCGCTCGGGTAGCTGAGGCCCAGAATACGTTCAGTGCCGAGCGGATCGGTAACGCGCCTGGTCAGGTCGGTCGGGTAGGCAAAACTGTAGCGGCCCACGCCGCCCGCGTGTTCGGACAGCACCGCTTGGCCGGCGTCGTTGTAGGCGTAGGTGGCGAATCGCACACTGTTTTCGTCGGTAATGCCAGTCAGCAAATAACGCTGCAGCGGGTGCTCGTAGTGATAGCGACGCGACGACACCAGCGCGCCATCGTTGCCATGAAAGTGCACGGCATCGAGTCGCGCCATCCCAACGATATTGGGCTGGCCGGCAACCACGGCCTGTTCGTAGGTGTAGCGGACCGTGCTTTCAGGTCCCTCGATCGATTCAACGACGCCGTCGCGCCATTGGATATCCACGCTGCGGCCATCGGCGTCCGTGATGCGCGTGAGCTGCTTGTCCGCGTTGTAGGAATAGGCGGCCGATCCGCCCGCGGCGCCATGCGAACTGACCATGCGATAGACGCCGTCGATTTTCTTATAGCGCTCTTGCTGGCCGTCGATGGCGGTCAGTATCCAGTCATCGTACCCAGCGCTCATGGCCTTCAGCGACAGGCGCTTGTCGTAGCGCGACACGAACTCTCCATTGCTGCGCGCGGCGAACGCAAACGCGCTGCCGTCGCCGAAACTGCCCGACACGTTCGGTATTCCCGCAACGCCGCTATTCGGATCGAGAATGAAATCGCGATCGAAGGAGAATGACCAGCCAAATCCGGCCGACTGTCCGCGCCCGCTCCGGCGCAAGCTGCGATAGGTACGCTGTATCTTCGAAAACTCGGAGCGGCCGCCCGCCAGGTCGATTTCTGTCTGTACTTTCGAGCCGCTCGCCAATTGCACAGGGTTGCCGATGGCTTGGCCCGGTCCAGTCGGGCAGCTCACCGGCGCCGGCGGTTCATCGCGCTTGACACACACGCCCGGCCAACGCGGCAGATATCCCGTCGTGCAAAACAACGAAGCCTGGCCGTACCAATCCTCTTTGTTCGGGATGTTAAGCAAGGAATATCGGCACTCCAGCATCGGCGCGTTGGTGCCGCTCATGGGCCGCATACCGAGCAACGTCGCAGCCCCGTGGTTTTGCGCGGTGAGTCTGCACGCTTCGACCGGGTCGGACGTATAGTGGGCTTGTCCATTGATGCCGGTGTAATACCACCAGCCGATCATCCCTTCTGGCATGGCGGTGTCGGCGCAAACGCCTCGCGTCCCGACCAAGAGCGCGAAACAGCAAAGGAGAATGCGGATCGAGGCAACGCGATTTTTCATCATCGACTTGGTTGCTGTAAGTTCGAGGCGCGCATAACGCGAACCCGGCCAAGTCTACGATGTGATGAATTTGCTATTTTTGCGTTTAGCCAATCAATAGTAAATTGGCAATTGCGATGCTTTCTGCGAATCGGCGCAGCGCAAATCAACTCTGTTCAGTAATGATCCGATCCAGCGCCACATCGTGCGGCGCGCTGGCAAACTGCGCCGCCTGGCAGGCATATGCCATCCCGAGCGTGAACGGACGAGGCTCGAGCGCCAGGGTGCGGTCGTAGTAGCCGCCACCGTAACCAAGCCGGTAGCCATCTTCGTTAAACCCCAGGCACGGCACCAGCAGCGCCGGCGGGCGCGCCACCAGGCGCAGGTCGGCCGGCACCGCCACCCCCATCGTGTCCTTCACCATCGCTTCACCCGGCTGCCAGTCGGCAAAGCCGAGCGGCGCGTCGCGCGCCAGCACCACCGGCAACGCCAGCCGTACGCCCGCTTGCGCCAGCTCGGCGTATGCTAATGATAAGTCCGCCTCGCCGCGCAACGGCCAGTACACGCCGAGCGCGGGTACCGGTTGCGCGCGCCACCACGCCAGCAATTGCGCGCCGATGGCGGCATCCCAACGGGCTTTGCGGGCCGGGTCGATGCCGGCGCGGGCCAGCGCGAGCGAGCGGCGCAACACATCCTTGGCCGATCGCGCGTCGCTTGTGTCGGATGCTGGCAGGGCAGCGGGGCCGCATGGTATTCTAGGGTCGCCGGTCATGGGCTCGTATGCAGGGTAAAAGAGAGTAAAAGATTGATGTTTTTTTCGCCGAAACTGATCGTTGTCGCCATCCTCGCCGGATCCTGCCTGTCGTCGTCGGCCGCCGCGCCCGACAGTCCGGCCGCCGCCGCGCAAATGCGCGCCGACGATGAACTGTTCTTGCTGCTGCGCGAAGCGGCGCGCCAGGACAATGCCGCCCTCGCGGCCACCTACGCCGCGCGCCTGCCCCAGTATGCCATCCCGTCGTATGTCGACTATTATCGGCTCAAACCGCGCCTGCGCGAAGCGTCCGCTGACGAAGTGCGCGAATTCCTCACGCGCCACCAGGGCAGCGCCATCGCCGACCGCATGCGCAACGACTGGCTGCTCGAGCTCGGACGCGCGCGCGACTGGGTCAACTTCGACCAGCAGCTGCCGCTGTTCGTGCTCAACGACGACACCCAGGTCAAGTGCTACCACCTGATGTCGCGCGCGGTCAAAGGCGAAAAAGTCGCCGCCGACGCCCGCACCCTGTTGATCAATCCGCCCAACTACGGTGAAGCCTGCGCCTCGCTGGTGGCGACGCTCGCGCAGGCCGGCCAGTTTTCTACCGACGACCTGCTGGAGCAGCTGCGCCTGGCCGGCGAACAGCATGCCACCGGTCCGGCGCGGCGCGCCGCGGTGCTGCTCGGCGCCTCCGAAACGCGCGCCGCCCAGGCAGTCGACGTGCCCGCGCTGGCGATGGCGCGCGGCGTCGGCGCCGACCGCGTCGAGCGCGAAATCTACCTCGTCGCCGTCGGCCGCATGGCCCGCACCAGCATCAGGCTGGCCACCGTCGCGCTGGAAAAAAACCTCCGCGCCCTCAGCCTGCAGGAACAAGCCACCGGCTGGGCCAGCATCGCATATGCCGCCTCGATGACGCTCGCGCCCGAGGCCTACGGCCTGTGGCAGCGCAGCGCCGGCGCGCCGCTGTCGCAGGAGCAGCTGCAATGGAAAACCCGCACCGCGCTGCGCCAGGGCGACTGGAAGATGGTCGCCGACACCATCGAGGCGATGCCGCCCCAGCTGCGCAGCGACCCGGCCTGGACCTACTGGATGGGCCGAGCGATGGCCAGGCTGTCCGGCGCCAACCACGAACTGGCGCAGGCGCTGTTTACCCGCATCGCCGACCAGAACAATTTCTATGGCCAGCTGGCGATGGAAGAACTCGGCCAGCAGGTGTCGATCCCGACGCCGGCGCGCGCGCTCACGCCGCTCGAAATCGCACCGATAGCGGCGAACCCGGGCCTGCGCCGCGCAATGAAGTTCTTCAGCATGCGCCTGCGCTTCGAAGGCACCCGCGAATGGAACTGGGAGCTGCGCAAATTCAGCGAACGCGAGCTGCTCGCCGCCGCCGAATTCGCGCGCCGGAACGACATCCTCGACCGTATGGTCAACACGTCCGAGCGCACCCGCACCGAATTCGACTACACCCAGCGCTTCCCGTCGCCGCACAACGAGATCCTGCAGCCGACCACCGCCAACCTGGGCCTCGACCGCGCCTGGGTGTATGGCCTGATCCGCCAGGAGTCGCGCTTCATCACCGACGCGCGCTCCGGCGTCGGCGCATCCGGCCTGATGCAGGTCATGCCGTCCACCGGCCAGTACGTGGCCAAGAAGATCGGCCTGACCGACTTCGTGCAAGGCATGCTCAACGATCTGCGCACCAACATCCTGCTTGGCACCAATTACATGAACATGGTGCTGGCCAACGCCGACGGTTCGCAGCCGCTCGCCAGCGCCGCCTACAACGCCGGCCCGGGCCGCGCGCGCACCTGGCGCGCCACGCTGAACGCGCCGATGGAAGGGGCCATCTTCGCCGAGTCGATTCCCTACACCGAGACGCGCACCTACGTCAAGAACGTGCTGTCGAACGCAACCAACTACGCGGCGCTGTTCGAGAACAAGCCGCAATCGCTGAAGGCGCGCCTCGGCGTGGTGACGCCGTCGGGCGCGCGCGCCAACCAGCTCCCCTGAACTAAAACGCACTCCAACGAGGTAGGCCAGATGCGACAAACGACGGTAGTGGTGTTCGGCGGTACGGGCTTCATCGGCAGCCACCTGGTGGCGCAGCTGTCCGCCGCCGGCGTGCGCGTGCTGGTCCCAACGCGCAGGCTGGTGCGCGCGAGGCACCTGGCAACGCTGCCGATGGTCGAAGTGATCGAGGCCGATGTCGGCCGCGCCGACGCGGCGCAGCTGGCGCGCCTGCTGCACCGCGCCGACGCCGCCATCAACCTGGTCGGCGTGCTGCACTCGAAACGCGGCACGCCGTACGGCCCGCAGTTTCGCCGCGCCCACGTCGAACTGCCGGCCGCCATCGTTGCCGCCTGCGCCGCCGCCGGCGTACCGCGCTACCTGCACATGAGCGCCCTTGGCGCCGACCGCGACGGCCCGTCGATGTACCAGCGCTCGAAGGCTGACGGCGAAATCGCCGCCCGCGGCGAAGTGTCGGTGGCGGCCACCATCTTCCGTCCGTCGGTCGTGTTCGGGCCGGAAGATAATTTTCTCAACATGTTCGCCAAGATGCAGCGCTGGCTGCCGGTCGTGCCGCTCGCCTGCGCCGGCGCCGAATTCCAGCCGGTGTTCGTCGGCGACGTCGCGCAGGCATTCGTCCATGCGCTGCGCGACCCGAAAACGCGCCACCAGGTGTATGCGCTTGGCGGCCCCGCCATCTACACGCTGGCCGAACTGGTGCGCCTGTCCGGCCGCTGGTCGCACCACGAGCGCCCCATCATCGAGCTGCCCAACTGGCTTGGCCGGCTGCAGGCGGCGATATTCGAAATGATGCCGGGCACCCCGCTGATGACGCGCGATAACCTCGACTCCATGAAGTGCGACAATGTGGTCGATCCGGCCATCCAGGCGCTCACCGCGGCCACGCTCGGCATCAAGCCGGTCGCGCTCGAGGCGGTGGCGCCGCAGTATCTGTCGCCGCACGAACGGCTCGACGACTTCCGCGCCCGTGCCGGCCGCTGACTTTTATTTATCCACCACTGACCACTCATGCACACTACCGAACTCGATCCGACCCTGTCGAACACTCTCAGCGGCAACGGCCAGCCTGGCCTCTCGCTCGTCATCGGCAACAAGAATTATTCGTCGTGGTCGATGCGGCCGTGGGTGGCGCTGACCGCGTTCGGCATTCCGTTCCATGAAGTGCGGGTGCTGCTCGACATGCCCGACACCGCCGCCCGCATCGCCGACTATTCCGGCGCCGGACGGGTGCCGGTGCTGGTGGCCGGCGAGATGACGATCTGGGACAGCCTGGCCATCTGCGAATACGTCGCCGAGCAGTTCCCCGACAAGCACCTGTGGCCGGCCGACGTCGCCGCGCGCGCGATGGCGCGTTCGGTCAGCGCCGAGATGCACTCGGGCTTTCCGGGCCTGCGCAACGCGATGTCGATGAACATCAAGGCCAGCCTGCCGGGGCGCGGGCGCACCACCGAGGCGCAGGGCGACATTGGCCGCGTCTGCGAAATCTGGGAAGAGTGCCTGTCGCGCTTTGGTCACCACCAGTTCCTGTTCGGCGACTTTTCGATTGCCGACGCGTTTTACGCGCCGGTGGTGATGCGCTTCAAAACCTATGGCGTGTCGCTGGCGCCGGCGCTGCAGGCCTACTGCGAGCGCGTGCTGGCCCATCCGGCAGTAGCGCGCTGGGTGCGCGAGGCGCTGGCCGAGACCGAGGTCGCGGCCAAGCACGACGACGACCTGCCGAAGTAGGCCGCATGAAAAGCTACGTCGTCGGCGGCGCGGTGCGCGATGAGCTGCTCGGTTTGGCGGTGCAGGACCGCGACTGGGTGGTCGTCGGCGCCACCCCGGACGACATGCTCCGCCAGGGCTTTCGCCCGGTCGGCAAGGACTTCCCCGTGTTCCTGCATCCGGAAACGCACGAGGAGTACGCGCTGGCGCGCACTGAGCGCAAGACGGCGCCCGGCTACCACGGCTTCGTATTCCATGCCGATGCCGACGTCACGCTCGAGGAAGACCTGGTGCGGCGCGACCTCACCATCAACGCCATCGCGCGCGCCGACGACGGCGCCCTGACCGATCCGTTCGGCGGCCAGGCCGATATCCGCGACCGCGTGTTCCGCCACGTTTCAAGCGCCTTCGCCGAAGACCCGGTGCGCATCCTGCGCCTGGCCCGCTTCGCCGCGCGCCTGGCCGACTTCAGCGTGGCGCCGGAGACGATGGCGCTGATGCGCCAGATGGTCGAGCAGGGCGAAGTCGATGCGCTGGTGCCCGAGCGGGTATGGCAGGAAGTGGCGCGCGGCCTGATGGAAGCGGCGCCGTCGCGCATGCTGACGGTGCTGCGCGCATGCGGGGCGCTGGCGCGCATCATGCCCGAACTCGACAAGCTGTGGGGCGTGCCGCAGCCGCCGGCGCACCATCCCGAAGTCGACACCGGCGTGCACATGATGCTGGTGATCGACTACGCCGCCTCGCGCGGTTTCGACCTGGCGGTGCGTTTCGCCGCGCTGATGCACGACCTCGGCAAGGGCGCCACGCCGCCGGCTGCCTGGCCGAGCCACCACGGCCACGAAGGCCTCGGCCTGAAGCTGATCGAGACGCTGTGCAAACGCCTGAAGGTGCCCAACGAGTGCCGCGAACTGGCCTTGATGACGGCGCGCGAGCACGGCAACGTCAGCCGCGCCGAGATACTGCGGCCGAATACCATCGTCGCGCTGTTCGAACGCTGCGACGCGTTTCGCAAGCCGCAGCGCTTCGAGCAGATGCTGCTCGCTTCAGAGTGCGACTTCCGCGGCCGCGGCGTCGACGCCGCGGACGACGATTTCCGCACCCGGCCCTATCCGCCGGCGTCGTACCTGCTCGCCGCGCTGCAGGCGGCGCGCGCCGTCAACGCCGGCGAGGTCGCAGCGCGCTACGTCGACAAGCCCGAACGCATCCGCGAGGCCGTGCACGCGGCGCGCCTGCGCGCCGTGAAGGCTTGCTGCGCCACGCCGCACGGCGACGATGACGGCGCCGAAGGCGATGACGAAGGCGGCCCTGGCGCGCGGTTGTAAGCACACGTAATCTTAACGGCTAGCATGCGCTATTGCTGCTATCCTCTGGTTGTTTGCGCCGGTCCGGCGGCATGGATCCCGGCCTCCGATCATGATTTTCACTCAACTGTTTGTGTCCTGATGACCCCACGACGCCGTAACGCCGTCATCGTTTTGCTGATCCTGCTGGTGCTGGTGCTCGGCTTCCTGTTCAACCGCACCACGGCGGTCGACCTCGATGCCCAGAACCGCGTGACACTGAGCCTGCGCGAACTGGAAAAGCTCGACGCCGAGTGGAACGTCAACATCCTGCGCGCGCGCATCGGCCTCGATAACGACTACCAGGCGCTGGCGCGGCCGCTGCCGCGTATCCACCAGCTGACCGACAGCCTGCGCGACTCCCTCGGCATGACGCGCGGGCCGACCGCCACCCAGGCCTACCAGCAGCTCAGCGCGGCACTGCGCGAAAAAGAACGGCTCGTCGAGCAGTTCAAGTCCGGCAACGCGTTGCTGCGCGAAGCGCTGATCTATATGCCGCCGGCGATCACCGACCTCAAGACAGAACTGAACGGCATCGAAGGCGCGCTGGTACCGGCGCGCACCGTGCTCGCGCTCGACGGCGCCCTCAATGCGCTGCTCACCGATATCCTGCGCTTCAACCTGTCGCCCGACGTCGCGCAGGCCAACCGCATCGAAACCACGCTCGGCACCATCCTGATCCAGAAGGCCGCTTTCTCGCCGGCCGTCGGCGAGCGCATCGACCAGCTGATCGCGCGCGCGCGCGCCGTGCTGCGATACCGGCCGCTCGAAAACGCCATCGAAATCGCCATCGGCCGCACCGCCACTACCGAGGCGATCGAGCGCCTCAGCCGCTCCTACGACAAGGCCTTCGACGACGTGCAGACCCAGAAGCAGCGCTACCGCACCTGGCTGTTCGCCTACTCCGGCCTGCTGCTGCTGCTGCTGATCTGGGCGGCGCGGCGCCTGGTGCGCACCTACCGGCTGCTCGGCGTGGTCAACAAGCGCCTGCAGGCGTCCAACGAAACGCTGGAAGTGCGGGTCGCCGAGCGCACCGCCGAACTCGAGGCGCAGTCGGCCAAGCTGGAGCAGCTCGCCCACCACGACGGCCTCACCGGCCTGGTCAACTACGGCTACCTGACGCGCCTGATCGAGCACGCACTGGTGCGCGCCAGCCGCCGCGGCTCCACCGTCGTCGTGATGTTTTTCGACCTCGACGGCTTCAAGGCGGTCAACGACACCTTCGGCCACGGCACCGGTGACCTGGTGCTCAAGGAGGTGGCGCGGCGGGTGCAGGACAAGCTGCGCAAGGAAGATTCGCTGGCCCGCCTGGGCGGCGATGAATTCGTCATCCTGCTCGAGGAAGTGGTCTCGCGCGAGGGCGCCATGCGCGTCGCCCAGCTCACGCTCGACCAGATCTGCGGCATCACCGAAGCCGGGGGCCACCCGGTGAACATTTCGGCCAGCATCGGCATCAGCAGCGCGCATGGCCGCGCCGGCGCCGAGCGCGGCGCCGCCGCCCTGCTGGCCGAGGCCGACCAGGCCATGTACCGCACCAAGCAGGCCGGCAAGGCCGGTTTCAGCTTCAGCGCGCAAGCGCAATGGGCCGCCGCGCCGGAACCTGCAAATACGCTACAATGACGTTTTGGTGCAGTGCACAATAACGTGGGAGGCCGGGTAGACCATGACGATCTTTCAGAAGTTGGACGGCTGGCTGGGCGGGCGCAAGGGCGCAAGGTCGCGTGCGCCGGTAATGGTCAAGCAGCTCGAGGAGCGCGATCGCCGCCGCATGCTCAAGCACTTCATGGCGCTCGACGATAGTGACCGATTACTGCGCTTCGGCACCGTCTTGCCCGACGAGCAGCTGACCGCCTACGTCAGCAAGATCGACCTCGATCGCGACACCGTCTACGGCGTCTACAACCCGGTGTTCAAGCTGGTCGCCGTCGGTCACCTGGCGTTCGCGCCGAAGCAGCAGCTCGCCCCTGCCGGCGCGGTGACCGAGAAGGAGCGGGTGGCCGAATTCGGCGTATCGGTATCGAAGTCGGCGCGCGGGCTGGGGATTGGCTCGAAGCTGTTCGAGCGCGCCGCGATCCACTGCCGCAACGCCGATGTCGACACCTTGTACATGCACTGCCTGTCGTCCAACAAGACGATGATGCACATTGCCAAAAAGGCCGGCATGGAGATTCAGCGCGAGTATGGCGAGGCCGACGCCCACCTGCGCCTGCCGCCGGCCAATCCCGGCACGATGCTGCAGGAAGCGCTCGAAGAGCAGTTTGCCACCATCGACTACACCCTCAAGGCCAACACCCGCGCCGCCGTGAAGTGGTTCGAGAAGTAAGCTGCCTCGCGTCCGGGGTCAGACCCATTCACCTGCCCTTGAAACCGTCATCCTCGCGCAGTGGGGACCCATACCGAGCGTGCCTCACCGATTTAACACGCTCCGCATTGGTCAGCGCTGCGCCAGGATGACGGTGTTTTTGCGGCCCCTGTCTTTCAGCGTGTGGCTGGCCAAACGGGATAGTCGGTGTAGCCAGCTTCTGCGCCGCCAAAAAAATGCCGCGGATCGGCGTCGCTGAGGCATTGGCCCAGGCGCAGCCGCTGCGGCAAATCCGGATTGGCGATGAACGGTCGGCCAAACCCGATCAGGTCCGCCCAGCCCTCCTGCAAAGCGGTGCGGGCGCTCGCGCCGGTGTAGCGTCCCGAATAGATCATCGCGCCGGAATACACGATTCGCAGCGCCTCTTTGAACGCCACCGCCATCGGTGGCGCATCGTCCCGATCGGCCTGCGCAATGTGAATGTAGGCGACGCCAGGGCGATCGAGCTCGCGTGCGGCAGCCAAGTAGGTCGCTTCGGGCGTGTCGTCGACAGCGCCTTGCAAAGTTGTCAGTGGAGCGAGCCTGACGCCGACGCGTGCTGCGCCCGCTTCGGCAATCACCGCAGCCGTTACTTCACGCAGAAAGCGCAAGCGCTTGCGCAGCGTGCCGCCATAGCCGTCGGTGCGCAGGTTGGCGCCCGAATCGATGAACTGGTTGATCAGGTATCCGTTCGCGGCATGGATCTCCACACCATCGAATCCCGCTGCCAGCGCGCATCGGGCACCGTGCGCAAAGTCGGCCACCACGCCTGGGATCTCGTCTTCTGCCAGCGCGCGCGGCATCGAATGCTGCACCATGTCGCCCGCGCCGGCAGCTGGACCTCGCCCGGATGGATCGATGAACACCTTGACGCCGTCCGCCAGCAGCGCCGAGGACGACACCGGCGCCGCGCCAGCCGGCTGCAGCGACGTGTGCGAGATCCGGCCGACGTGCCACAGCTGGCAGAAGATGCGCCCGCCGGTCGCATGCACGATGCGGTTGGGCAGCGACAGGCCGCCCAGTTCAAACCGGCTGAACATCATGGCCGTTCCTTGCTGGCGCGCGGTGTCGTTCCGAACAGCGTGGCATCATCGAGCGACTTCGCAATGGCCGCATATCCCGCATCACCCGGGTGCAGATGGTCTCCCGAGTCGTACGCCGCGAGCAGGCGTGCCGGATCGCGCGGATCGCGCAGCACCTTGTCGAAGTCTGCGACGGCATCGAATTCGCCGCTGCTGCGGATCCAATCGTTGACCTTGCGCCGCACTGCATCCTTCGCCGGGCTGTAGTGCCCCTCCAGGGGAGTGCCCTGCAGCGCGCCCGCGAACGGCGTCATGGTGGCGCCGACAATACGCACCCCGCGTACCCGTGCCGCGGCGATCAGTTGGCGATAGCCGGCGATCAGCTGTTCGGCGTCCACCGGCGCCGCGGAGGGCGCGAACGGACTGCTTGGCCAGCCGATATCGTTGATGCCGATGTAGACCACGACAGTGCAAATGCCCGGCTGCGCCAGCACATCGTGTTCGAAGCGCGCCAATGCGTTCACGCCCATCATGTCGTCCAGCAGGCGGGCGCCCGAAATGCCGGCGTTGGCAACCGCCACGCCGGCGCCGGCGAGGCGCTGCGCCAGGTAATCAGGCCAGCGCCGGTTGCGATCGGGCGTCGAGCCGTTGCCGTCAGTGGTCGAATCACCCAACGCCACAACGGTGCGCGCGCCGGCCGCCGAATCGACCAGCACGGCGTTGAGGAACAGGCGGCCCTTCACCCGGTCCGCCCTCGGCAATGTCGATGCGCCGGTCGCATTGCCTTTCATCGCGTAGGCAGTCTGTTGATCGCCCCAGTGAAAGCTCGACACGCTCGTCGGCTGCGGAAAATAGCTGGAGACCGCCAGCCGCGCCAGCGGCTGCGCTGACATTTGCAGCGGGTCGCTGATGCCGTTCGCGCCCGGCGCGATGGTGACCGAGTGCTGGCCGCCGAATGTGACCGCCCGATCGGTGCCGTCGACCGTTTCCGCTTCGCGCAGCGCCAGCGCGACCCGCACTTCGCCAATCACCAGCGGCGCGCTGCCGTAGCGGTTTGAAAACACCAGCCGCAGCGATTCGCCGCCACTGCTCAACTGAACCACTTCCCTGATCGAGACGCTGTCCAGCGTGCGCGGCACGTTCAGCGGCAGCACGAATTCGCTCGGCCAGGCTGGCTGCGGGCTGGCCATCCATGATGTCACCCAGTTGGCGGCGGCGGCTGCTGGACACGCGGCGCAGGCAAGGGCGACTGCGCCGATTGCCGGGAATTGAAGGATTTTTTGCATGGCTTGGGTAGGATCAAAGTGAAGAGACGGTCACGGTATGTTATTCCGCAGGGCGATGGAAGATCTGCCATTGGCATATACTTCATTCCAATATGGAATGGGTGAGGCCGAATTGGATACACTGCAAGACATGCGGATTTTGATCCGCGCCGTTGAACTGGGAAGCCTGACTGCCGTCGCCCGCGAGCTTGGCGTCACGCAGCCGACCGTCAGCAAGTCGGTCAGTGCGCTGGAAAAAAAGCTGGGCGTGCGCCTTCTCGACCGCAGCACCACGAGCCTTGCCCCGACTACGCAGGGCGCGCGTTTCTACCAGCGCGCGCGGCAGGTGCTGGAAGAATTCGACGATGCGGTCGGTGAAGCGCAAGGCCTGAACGAACGTCCGGTGGGGCTGTTACGCGTGAACGCGCCGCTCGCGATCGGCCAGTTGCTGCTCGCGCCACTGTGCCGCGATTTCCTGCGTCTCTATCCAGACGTGCAACTTGAACTGATCTTCGACGACCGCATGGTCGACCTGGTGGAAGAGGGTGTCGATGTCGCATTGCGCCTGGGCGGGGCACTGCCGCAAGACGCCGTCGCGCGCCACATTGCGATGTCGCCCCGTCATTTGGTCGCGGCGCCGTCCTACCTGGCGCGCCATGCGCCGCTGAGGGTGCCGCAAGACCTCGCCCGGCACGACTATGTGCGCTTCGCGTGGCTCACTGGGGGCGACCGGATCGAGCTGCACAATGGCGCTCGCACCGTGGTGGTGGAAACGCGCGGCCGCTTCCGCGTCAACAATGCCTTGTCGATCCGTGAAGCGCTGCTCGGCGCAGATGGCATCGGTTTATGCCCAGCGTGGCTGGTGCACAATCTCGTCGCCGGCGGCGCCTTGGTGCGCGTGCTTCCCGACTGGTGCGGCGTGCCGCAGGAACTCGACCTGCTCAGTCCTTCACGCCGCTATCAACCGCTGCGGGCGCGGTTGTTCATCGATTACGTCGCCAGTGCCTTGTGCGCACTGGACTGCTTTGGCGGCCCCCACGCCACGTCAGCGCCGGCCTGACGTCAGCTGCGTTGCACGGCCAGTAGCGCCACGCCGAGCGACATGAACAGCGCGCCCGATGCCGTCATCCGCGCTGCGCGAGGATGACGAAAATTGTGTTCGCGATCTGCGCCTCACATCAGTGGCAGCGCCGTCGTATCCTTGATCCGCTGCAGCGCAAAGCTCGACTTCACATCCGCCACCGACGGATGGATCAGCAGCGTCTTCATCATGAAGCGCGAGAAGTGCTCCATGTCCTCGACGTGCACGCGCAGCAGGTAGTCCATCTCGCCGGTCATCGCGTAGCACGCCACCACCTCCGGCCACGCCTCGACCGAGGCGGCAAAGTCGGCGTGCGGCGAACTCGACGTGCGCTTGGCGCCGGCCGCGTTGGCGCCATCGTTGTGCTTTTCGAGCCGCACGTTCACATACGCCAGCAGCCCGAGGCCGATCTGGCCCGGGTCGAGCAGCGCCACGTACTGGCGGATCACGCCGGCTTCTTCGAGCCGCTTGATGCGCCGCAGGCACGGCGACGGCGACAGGCTGACCTGGTCGGCGACGTCCTGGTTCGAGGCGCGTCCGTCCGCCTGCAAAATCGCCAGAATTTTGCGATCTGTTTTATCGAGCTCAATTTTTGACATATTCCCTCCGAATCGCGCCATTCTACGCAATTTTATTGCGCAGGGGCGGGGTGTGGAGACAGTGTTTGAAATTTAATGCCTGGGGGTCCGGACTATACTGGCGGCTACAAAAATCACGGAGACAAGCCATGCAATTCCAGCCCTGGGACAACCCGATGGGGACCGACGGATTCGAGTTCGTCGAGTACGCAGCGCCGGATCCGCGCGCGATGGGCGCGCTGTTCGAACAGATGGGTTTTAGCGCCATCGCCCGCCACCGCCACAAGGACGTCACCTTGTACCGCCAGGGCGAGATCAACTTCATCATCAACGCCGAACCGGATTCGTTCGCGCAACGATTCGCCCGCCAGCACGGCCAGTCGGTGTGCGCCATCGCCATCCGCGTCGACGACGCCGCCTTTGCCTACCGCCGCGCGCTCGAACTGGGCGCCTGGGGATTCGACAACAAGAACGGCCCGATGGAGCTGAACATCCCGGCCATCAAGGGTGTGGGCGACTCGCTGCTGTACTTCGTCGACCGTTGGCGCGGCAAGAACGCCGCCAAGGGCGCGCCGGCCGGCTCGATCGGCGACATCAGCATCTACGACGTCGACTTCGTCGCCATCCCGGGCGCGCAGGCGAACCCGGTCGGCAACGGCCTGACCTACATCGACCACCTGACCCACAACGTCCACCGCGGCCGCATGAAGGAATGGGCGACCTTTTACGAGAGCCTGTTCAACTTCCGTGAGATCCGCTACTTCGACATCGCCGGCAAGCACACTGGCCTCAAATCGAAGGCGATGACGTCGCCGTGCGGGAAGATCCGCATCCCGATCAACGAGTCCTCCGACGACAAGTCGCAGATCGCCGAATACCTCGACCAGTACCACGGCGAAGGCATCCAGCACATCGCGCTCGGCTCCGACGACATCTACCAGTCGATCCAGCGCATGCGCGACACCGGCATCGTCTTCCAGGACACCATCGAGACCTACTACGAGCTGGTCGACCGCCGTCTGCCGCACCACGGCGAGAACCTCGATGAACTCAAGCGCCTGCGCATCCTCGTCGATGGCCACAGCAGCGACACCGAGCGCGAGCTGCTGCTGCAGATCTTCACCCAGAACGTGATCGGCCCGATCTTCTTCGAGATCATCCAGCGCAAGGGCGACCAGGGTTTCGGCGAAGGCAATTTCCGCGCGCTGTTTGAGTCGATCGAACTCGATCAGATCAAGCGCGGCGTCCTGCAGGTCAAGCCTGAACCGGCGTAAAACATAAATACGGAGACACCTGATGAATGCACCACTAGACCGATCGCAGCTCGAACCGCAGCCGTCGCACGAGATTTCGCTGGACGACAAATGGACGCTCGAGCGCGGCCGCGCCTTCATGACCGGTACCCAGGCGCTGGTCCGCCTGCCGATGATGCAGCGCGAGCGCGACCTCAACGCTGGCCTCAACACCGCCGGCTACATTACCGGCTACCGCGGTTCGCCCGTCACTTCGATCGACATGACGGCGGTGAAGGCGAAGAAGCACCTCGACGCGCACCACGTCAAGTTCCATCCCGGGATGAACGAAGACCTGGCCGCAACGGCCGTGTGGGGCACCCAGCAGACCAACCTGTTCAAGGACGCCAAGTACGACGGCGTGTTCTCGATGTGGTACGGCAAAGGCCCCGGCGTGGACCGCTGCGGCGACGTCTTCAAGCACGCCAACAACGCCGGCAGCGCCAAGTTCGGCGGCGTGCTGGTATTGGCCGGCGACGACCACGCCGCCAAGTCATCGTCCACCGCGCACCAGTCGGACCACATCCTCAACGCCTGCGGCATTCCGGTGCTGTATCCGGCGTCGGTGCAGGAGTACATCGACTACGGCCTGCACGCCTGGGCCATGAGCCGCTACACCGGCCTGTGGGTATCGATGAAGTGCGTCACCGACATCATCGAGTCCGGCGCCGTGGTCGACTTCGACCCGGACCGCGTCAAGATCGTCGTGCCGACCGACTTCGCGCTGCCCGAAGGCGGCTTGAACATCCGCTGGCCCGACACTATCCTGGACCAGGAAGTCCGGATGAACAACTTCAAGTGGTACGCCGCGCTGGCGTACGCGCGCGCCAACAAGCTCAACAAGATCATCTGGGACAGCCCGAAGCCGAAGATCGGCATCATCACCGCCGGCAAATCCTACCTCGACACGCGCCAGGCGCTGGCCGACCTCGGCATCGACGAACAGGCCGCCGCCGACATCGGCATCCGCCTGTACAAGATCGGCATGACCTGGCCGCTCGAATCCGAAGGCGTGCACGAATTCGCCAAGGGCCTCGACGAGATCCTGGTGGTCGAAGAGAAGCGCCAGATCCTCGAGTACGCGCTCAAGGAAGAGCTCTACAACCTGCCCGACGGCGAGCGTCCGCGCGTGGTCGGCAAGTTCGACGACACCGGCGAATGGTCCAACAAGGACGGCGCCGGCCACGGCGCCTGGCTGCTGCCGGCCACCTATGAGCTGAATCCGGCGCTGATCGCGCGCGCCATCGCCAGCCGCATCTCGCACTACTGCGCCGGCCATCCGGTCGAGCAGCGCGTCAAGGAGCGCATCGCCTTCCTCGAAGCGAAAGAACTGGTGCTGAAAAACGTCAGCAGCAAGCCAAATCCCGATACCGACCGCACGCCGTACTTCTGCTCCGGCTGCCCGCACAATTCGTCGACCAAGGTGCCGGAAGGCTCGCGCGCGCTGGCCGGTATCGGCTGCCATTACATGGTGCTGTGGATGGACCGCGAAACGTCGACCTTTACCCACATGGGCGCCGAAGGCGTGACCTGGGTCGGCCAGGCGCCGTTCACCAACGAGAAGCACGTCTTCACCAACCTTGGCGACGGCACCTATTTCCACTCGGGGATCCTGGCGATCCGCGCGGCGGTGTCGGCCAAGGTCAACATCACCTACAAGATCCTGTTCAACGATGCCGTCGCCATGACCGGCGGCCAGGAGTTCGACGGCCCGCTCGACCCGGGCATCATCAGCCGCCAGATCGCCGCCGAAGGCGTCGGCCCGATCATCGTCGTCACCGACGAACCGGACAAGTACCCGTCCGACTACAAGTGGGCCGAAGGCGTCACCGTGCGCCACCGCAGCGAACTGATGGACGTGCAGCGCGAATTGCGCGAGTGCCCGGGCGTGTCGGCGATGATCTACGACCAGACCTGCGCGTCCGAGAAGCGCCGCCGCAGGAAGCGCAACGAGTACCCGGATCCGGCCAAGCGCGCCGTGATCAACGAAGCGGTCTGCGAAGGCTGCGGCGACTGCTCGGTGCAGTCGAACTGCCTGTCGGTCGAGCCGCTCGAGACCGAACTCGGTCGCAAGCGCCAGATCAACCAGTCGTCCTGCAACAAGGACTTCTCGTGCGTGACGGGCTTTTGCCCGAGCTTCGTCACGGTCGAAGGCGGCGCGCTGAAAAAGCCGAAGAAGGCTGCCGCCGGCGACGCTGCGCCACCGATGCTGCCGGCGCCAAGCCTGCCGTCGACCGCGACGCCGTATGGCATCCTGATCACCGGTATCGGCGGCACCGGTGTTGTCACCGTCGGCCAGATCCTGGCGATGGCGGCGCACGTCGAAGGCAAAGGCGCCATCGTGCTCGACATGAGCGGACTGGCCCAGAAGGGCGGCCCGGTGATGTCGCACGTGCGCCTGGCCGACAGCCAGGCCGACCTGCACTCGACGCGCGTGGGCACCGGCAGTGCCGACCTGGTCGTCGGTTGCGACCTGATCGTCACCGCCAGCCGCGACGCACTGTCGCGCATGGGCGAAGGGCGCACGTTCGCCGCGATCAATTCGACCGGTTCGTCGACCGCCGCTTTCGTCAAGAATCCGGACTGGCAGTTCCCGGGCGCGACGTCGCAGTCCGAGATCGTGCGCGCGTGCGGCGAAGGCCGCGTTGATTTCGTCGACGCCGGCAAGATCGCCACCGCGCTGATGGGCGACGCCATCGCCACCAACATGTTCATGCTCGGTTTCGCGTGGCAGAAGGGCCACGTGCCGCTGGCCGAAGCGTCGATCATGAAGGCGATCGAACTCAATGGCGTGTCGGTCCAGTTCAACAAGACCGCGTTCACGTGGGGCCGCACCGCCGCCCACGACCTGCCGTCGCTGGTGAAGATGACGACGCCGGCCAAGGTCATCGAGTTCAAGCGCACGCAAACGCTCGACGACGTCGTCAAGCGCCGCGTCGAACTGCTGACTGCATACCAGGATGCCGCCTACGCGCAGCAGTACCTCGGTTTTGTCGACCAGGTGCGCGCCGCCGAAGCGAAGCTGGGCAAGGGCACGCGCCTGGCCGAAGCGGTCGCGCGCTACTTCTACAAGCTGATGGCGTACAAGGACGAGTACGAAGTCGCGCGCCTGTACACCGACGGCGCCTTCAAGGAGAAGATCGCCGCCATGTTCGAAGGCGACATCACGCTCAAGTTCCACCTCGCGCCGCCGCTGCTGGCCAAGCACAACAAGGAAGGCCACCTGATCAAGCAGGAGTTCGGCCCGTGGATGATGAAGGCGTTCGGCCTGCTCGCCAAGCTGAAGGGCTTGCGCGGCGGCGCGCTCGACGTGTTCGGCTACACGGCCGAACGGCGCATGGAGCGCGCGCTGATCGGCGAGTACCGCCACACCGTTGGCGCGCTGCTGGCCAGGCTCAACGCCGACAACCTGTCGCAGGCCGTCGCCATTGCCAGCATCCCTGAAGACATCCGCGGCTACGGCCACGTCAAGGAGCGCCACCTGCGCGCCGCCAAGGCGAAAGAAGTGGCGCTGCTGGCCGCATTTGATGCGCCGGTGGGCGGCGCTAGCCACGCCGCGTAACGTCGCTCGCGCAAAGCAAAATGGATGGCCTCCGCAAGGACGCCATCCATTTTTTTTCGCCGGTGCAAAGTGCTGATGTCAGACCTGACACCAGCGTTTTTCGGTCAGAGCAGGCGCAGCATCGCCGCGCGAAGCACGGTCGCGGTCTTGTTGGCGGTGCCCAGCTTCGCCATCGCGTTGTTGACGTGGAAGTTGACGGTTCGCTCGGCAAGGTTGAGGATGTCGCCGATTTCGCCGGACGTCTTGCCGTCGGCGGTCCAGCGCAATACCTCGCGCTCGCGCTCGGTCAGGTCGACCTGTGGCGCCGCGTTCGGCCGCGAATCGACCAGCCGTGCGAGTGTCTCGTGCGCCGCTTGCGCCAGCCAGCTCATGCGGATGACGTTGCAGCGCAGTTCGGCGTCGCCAATCGGCCCGCTCTCCCTCGCCAGCGTCAGCAGCCCGGCCACCCCCTTCCGGTCGTGCGTCGGTTGCGCCCAGCCGACTTGAAGGCGATGGTCGCGCGCGTCGTCCCACAGCGCCTGCGCATTGGCGAACACCGAATCCGACCAGATGATCGGCCGGGACGACGTCTTGGCGTGGGCGACGGTCGGATCCGAACGCAGGTAGTCGCCCTCGACATAGCGCTGCTGCCAGGCGGCCGAGTAGTTGTTCATCATGAAGACCTGCGGCTTGGAAAACGGCAGCGGGAACAGCAGACCGAGCGCGCAATATTCGAATCCCATCTCGCGCGCGGCAGTTTTCAGCACCTCGAAGAACTCCGCCTGCAACGTCGCCGCGGCGAACGACGCTGACTTGGAATCCTGCCAATCGACGATCTGGTAATGCAACATTCCAAGGCTCCGTGGTGGGCTGCGCTGACTGTCAGTTCTGGCAGTGTCAGCAGACTAACAGATGCAATACACTGCGGCAACATCACGGGCCCGGAAGCGGCCCGGATCCCTTTTTTTCTTGCCGGGAGTTCTTATGCATTTGATGGTATTGCTTGCAGCGTTGTGCGTTGCGACATCCACCCATGCCGATACCTACTTCCAGTTCGATATCACGATCGGTGCATACGCAGTCGGTCTGCGCATCGCCCATAAGTTCGATGAAGCGGGCGGGTGCCGTACCCGCTACGCCGTGGCGACCGGCGCTGCGCGCACACACCTCGGCACGCCCGAAGTGGATTTGACCAGCGCCGCGCTGCGCTTCAGTTTGGGCGGCCTGATCAATGTTGTCGCCGTCAGTGGCGAAGGCCGTCTGCCGGCCATGTCCAGCCCGGATGGCGCGGTACGCCGCGCTGAAACGCGGATGGCATCCGCGCGGACGCCATCCGGTTCGCCTTAATGCCGCATCGGGGCGGCCTTTGCCATGCCAGCCTCGCGCATCGGCCTGTAGGCTGCTTCTGCAGCGGCGGTATGGTTGAATTGCTGCAGCCGCGCCACCTTGCCATCGCGGATGGTAAAGATGTGCGACCACGGATTGTCGTACGTCAGCCCGGTGGACTTGACGTGCCAGCTCGAGATGCCGGTCGCGACCACCATGTCGTTTTCGGCGATGAAATCCTGCGGCTCGAATCGGATGGCGTCCTGCGCCTGGTCGAGCATGGTGAAAAACTGCGCTACCTGATCCTTGCCATGAAAGCTGCCGGCGTAGGGAATGTCGTCCGAATCGTTGGCGATCCACTCGATGTCGTCGTGGAAAAGGTTCAGCAGGCCCTTGATGTTTTTATCTTTATACAGCTGATAACACTGCATGATCAGCTGTTTGTTGTCTTCGGTGTTCATGACTACCTCCTTGAAAAACAACGAACTGCCTCGGGGTAAGGATGCGGCGAAGGACAGCGCGTTGCATGCTTCATACTAGGTGCCACGGCGAAGTTTTCAAGGGAATGACGGCGCGTCGGATGGCTGCCGATGCATTTTGGCATTTCGGGGTCAGACCTCTGTCTGACCCCGAAATGGATTTACGCTGCCGCGCTCAGTCGGCGAGGATGGCTTTGAACACCATCACCAGGCCGACGATCGAGACCGCCCACACCAGGGTGCGCACCACCGGCACGCCGGCGGCATACAGCGGCACGTACAGCACGCGCGCGGCGAGGAACATCTGGCAGCCGAGCACGGTATCGGCGCTGTGGCGCCCGGCCACGTGGGCGATCAGCACGGCGGCGGCGAACAGCGGCAGGGTCTCGAACAGGTTCGCCTGGGCCCGCTGCAAGCGCCCGGCGATCTTGCCGACCGGCGGGCCGCCATCGTCGCGCGCGCTGGCGTTGAACCACAGGCCGGTCTCGATCGTGCGAAACGTGCCAGCCAGCGCGATCTGCACCATCGCCAGCACCAGCGTCCATCCGAGGATGGTCAATTCGATTGTCATCGTGTTCCTTGTTGTCGGGATATTCAAATCAAACTCAGCATAGCAAATCTGCGAGCGCAAACACGACTATAATTTCCAGCTGCCAAGCTTGTGCGTGGCCTTCCCTTAATCTGCTGGAGTTTCACCGATGATTCGTTCTGCGTTGCTGCTTGCCCTGTTCGCCGCCGTCCCGCTGTCCCACGCCGCGCCCGACCTCACCACCGTGTCGGAGCGTTCGGGCTTCCAGAACACCGGCCGCTACGACGAAGTCATCAAGCTGTGCGCGGCATTCGAGCAGGCGTATCCGAAGCAGGTGAAGTGCATCGACTTCGGCGTTACGCCGGAAGGGCGGTCGATGAAGGCGCTGGTCGTCACCCGCACCGGCGCCATGACGCCGGCCGCGGCGCAGCGGCGCGGCCTGCCGGTCGTGCTGATCCAGGGCGGCATCCACGCCGGCGAAATCGACGGCAAGGACGCCGGCTTCCTGGCGCTGCGCGAAGTGCTGGAGGACCGCGCCGCGCCAGGCTCGCTCGACAAGCAGGTGCTGCTGTTCGTCCCGGTCTTCAACGTCGACGGCCACGAGCGCTTCACGCCCAACAACCGCCCGAACCAGCGCGGCCCGGTGGCGATGGGCTGGCGCACCACCGCGCAGAACTTCAACCTCAACCGCGATTACGTCAAGGCCGATGCGCCTGAGATGCAGGCCATGCTGGCGCTGGTGAATGCGTGGGATCCGCTGGCCTACGTCGACCTGCACGTGACCGACGGCGCCAAGTTCGAGCACGACATCTCGATCCAGGTCGAGCCGGTCAATTCGGGCGACTTGGTGTTGCGCCAGGCCGGCCTGGCACTGCGCACCAACGTCATCGCCGACATCGCCAGGCAAGGCTCGATGCCGCAGGCGTACTATATGTCGTTCGCCGACACAGACAACCCGCAGTCCGGCTTTGTCGACGGCGTGTCCGACCCGCGTTTTTCGACCGGCTACTTCCAGCTGCGTAACCGCCTGGCGGTGCTGGTCGAGACCCATGCGTGGAAGGATTACCCTACCCGCGTGCGCATCACCCGCAACACGGTGGTGTCGGTGCTGGCGCAGGTCGGCGCCAACGGCGCCCAGTGGCGCAAGGCCGCGCTCGACGCCGATGCGCGCGCGATGAAGCTCGCCGGCGCGCCGGTGCCGCTGACCTGGAAGACGACCGACAAGGTGCGCATGGTCGACTTCAAGGGTTATGCGTACACGCGCACGCCGTCGGACGTGTCGGGCATCCTGATGACGCGCTACGACGAAACCCGCCCGCAGCTGTGGACCGTGCCGCTGCGTGACGAAGTGCTGCCGGACGTGGTCGTCAACGCGCCCGGCGCCGGCTACATCGTGCCTGCCGCGTTCGCGAAAATGGTGGCCGCCAAGCTGCAGCAGCACGCGGTCACTTTCCGCACCATCGACGCAAGCGACGGCAAGGCCGACGTCGAGACCTTCCGTGCCGATAAAACCACGTTCACTGCTGGCTCATTCGAATCGCGCCAGCGCCTGGCGGTGCTGGGCGCCTGGCGCGCCGAGCCGCGCACGCTGGCCAAGGGCGACCTGTTCGTGCCGGTGGCGCAGCCGAAGGCGCGGCTGGTGGTGGCGCTGTTCGAGCCGCAGGCGCCCGACTCGATGCTGGCCTGGGGCGCATTCAACAACGCCTTCGAGCGCAAGGAGTACATGGAGGAATACGTCGCCGAGGACGTGGCGCGCGAACAGATGGCGGCCGATCCGGCGCTGGCGGCGCAGTTCCGCAAACAGGTCGACAGCGATCCGGCGTTCGCCAGCAACGCCCGCGCGCGGCTGGAGTTTTTCGCCCGCCGCCACGCATCGTGGGACGAGCGCTACAACCTGTATCCGGTCATGCGCACCAACGTCGCCCCGCGCTAACGCGTTCGCACCGGTGGCTGTTCCGCTGTCAGGGTCAGGCCCGGTGAGAATTACGGCCAAAAAGCGCGATTTGTTGTACGTACGTGACAATATGCATACTTAGAATGTAACAACATACGTATAAATTGACAGTTTCCTCACGGCTATGGTTTTATCGTTAACTTCTTTCCCGATGCGGGAAGAAACATAAAAATTGCCTTTGCAGCAAGTGATCCTTGCGACAAAAGTAAAACCATAATATTTCCAGGGGCTATCAATGATTCAAGAAAAGGTGTTGTCGCGATCGATGCGACTGATGTTTTCCGGCAGTGTGCTCGTTGGCATGGCGGTCGTCGCCCAGCCGCTGTATGCACAGGAAAAAATGGAAGTGGTGCAAGTGACCGGTACCCGGATCACCACGCCAGGCACCATTTCGAACAGCCCCATCTCGTCGATTACCGCTGAGGAAATCAAGACCTCGCAGCCGATCGCGGTGGAAGAATTCTTCAAAGGGTTGCCGGCAGCAGTGCCTGCGGTCGGTCCCGGCACCAATAACGGCACCGGCGGCGGCGCCACCATCGACCTGCGCGGCCTCGGCACCAACCGCACGCTGGTACTGATCAACGGCCGCCGGCTGGTCCCGTTCAACCTCGGCGGCACCGTCGACACCAACTCGATTCCTATTGCTCTGCTCAGCCGTGTCGATCTGCTGACCGGCGGCGCGTCCGTCGTATACGGCGCCGATGCCGTCTCCGGCGTGGTCAACTTTAACCTCAAGCGCAACTTCACCGGCGTCGACCTGACGACCTCGTACGGTGCCACCACGGAAGAGCGCGACACCAAGCGCCGCCGTACCGACCTGACCATCGGCGCCAACCTGGCCGACAACCGCGGCAACGTCGTCCTCAGTGTCGGCAAGACCGTCGCCGACCCGCTGACCCAGGGCGCGCGCCCATACGGAGTTACCAGCCTCAGCTCGACCACCGGCGCACCGAGCGGCTCCGGCACCACCGTGCCATCGGCATTCCAGACCAGCAAGGGTGTTGGCGGTACCGATGCATTGACAGGCGCATTCCAGATCAACCCGACCACCGGCGCACTGGTCCAGCCAGTGGTGGCGTACAACTTCAATCCGGCAAACTATTATGTGACCGGTCTCGACCGCACCCAGGCGACCGCGCTGGGGAACTTCAAGATCAACAACCACGCCGAGGCATACGCCGAGCTGTTCTATACGAACAGCAAGGTCGCTTCGACCCTGGCCTCGACCGGCACATTCGGCAATACCTTCAACGTGCCGATCGGTAACCCGTACATTCCTGCGGCCGCGCGCCAGCAGTTGTGCGAACGCCGCGGTATTCCTGCCGCCAGCTGCGTCGAAGGCAATCCGACCCTGGTGCCGTTGCTGGTCAATCGCCGCATTACCGAGCTGGGACCGCGCTTCAACGACTTCGACAACAAGACGCTCCAGTTCACGATCGGCCTGAAGGGGGAGATCGCGTACGACTGGACCTATGACGCTTACTGGAGCCGCGGCAATGCAGACCAGGTGCAGGTGCGCCGCAACTGGGGTTCGCTGGCTAAAGTGGGCCAGGCGCTCAACGCGCTGAACAAGACCACCTGTGTGAATACCGCCAATGGCTGCGTGCCGCTCAACGTATTCGGCGCCGAAGGATCGATCACCCCTGCGCAGGCCGGATTCATCAACCAGAGCGCGCTGTTGCTGCAATCGGTACAGCAGGATGTCGCCGCCGTATCGTTCTCCGGCGACCTCGGCGAGCGCCTGGTCAGCCCGTTCGCCCGCGCGCCGATCGCCTTGTCGGTCTCGCTCGAGCATCGCAAGCTCGGCGCCAACACGCAATCGGACGGCGCCTCGCAAGTCCAGGGGGAAGTGCTGGGGACCGGCGCACCGACTCCGGACCGCTCTGGCCAGTTCACGATGAAGGAATACGCCGTTGAAGCGGCCGTGCCGCTGGTGGCCGATAAGCCGTTCATCAAATCGCTCGGCGTCGAGCTTGGCTATCGGCAGACCGAGTTCGCCACTGCCGGTGCCTCGTCCGACTATGGCAGCTGGAAGGTCGGCACCAACTGGGCGCCGATCCAGTCGCTGCGCTTCCGTGCCATGGTGCAGAAAGCGACCCGCGCGCCGAACGTGAACGAACTGTTCGCACCGCTCGTCACCGGCCTGTCGAATCTCGCGGTCGATCCTTGTCAGGGCAACCGGGTCAACCAGGGCGCCGCCAATACACCGGGCACCTTGTCAAACCTGTGCCGCCTGACCGGCGTTCCGCTCGGCGATATCGGCACCCTGACCCCGCCATCGGCTGGCCAGATCAACAACCTGAGCGGCGGCAACCCTGCGCTCGGACCCGAGGAAGCCAAGACGAAGACCCTCGGTTTCGTCTGGGAGCCGGTGCCGAAACTAGCTCTGACGGTTGACTACTACAAGATCAACATCGAAAAAGCGATCTCCAGCCCTAGCACGACCGACATCCTCGAAGGCTGCTACAACCCGGCGCTGAACCCAAGCCTGACGTTGAACGCGTCCTGCGCGCTCGTTGGGCGCAATACGATCAACGGCTCGTTCAATGGTGTCGAGTCGAAGGGCGTGCAGACGCCACAGTCGAATCTCGGTAAGCAAAGCACCAGCGGTATCGACCTCAACATCGCCTACCGCATGAGCACCGCCGCTCTCGGTCTCGATCCGAAGTTCGGCAACCTCGATTTGAGCCTTGGCGTCAACCAGGTGCAAAGCTTCCGTATCTTCCCGACGCCAACTTCACTCGATCGTGATTGCCTCGGCTACTACAGCGTGGCGTGCGCCGGGGCGAACTCAGGCGCCCCGAACTACAAGCGCAAGTTCAACCAGCGCACCAACTGGACGGTGGGCGCGTTCTCGCTCGGCTACAACTGGCGTTATGTCAGCGCAGTGATTGAAGAGCCAATTGGCCCTGTCTTTCTGCCGTTGTATTCGGCAATCGACGCGTATCACTATGTCGACATGAGCGGCGTATGGCGCGTCAACAAGAATCTGCGCCTGAATGTCAGCGTCAACAATCTGGCTAACAAGAAACCGCCTGTTGTCGGCAGCACCATCGGCAGCACCGGTAGCAACAGCGGCAATACCTTCCCGCAAAGCTATGATGCGGTTGGCCGTTACATCACGTTCGGCGCTTCGCTGACGTTCTGATAGTAAGCGCATGACCAATAGATGGCGGGCTTCGGCCCGCCATTTTTTTGTGCGCCCAGCATGGGCGCACTCTTGCCGGTGCAAGTTCACATTTATGAGAAAATGAATGATTCTCTTCTGAACATTCAAGGACGCAGCGTTTGATTTCCCGGCCAAAACTCGGCGGTTGCATCGTGGTTGCCCTCATGTCTTCCTTTTCCTTCTCTAGCTGGGCCGCCGACGCCGCCATCCGTCCGCTGATGGCCCAGCACGACGCGCCTGGCACGGCCGTCGCGGTCACCTCCGATGGCCGCACCACCATCTTCAACTACGGCGTCGCCTCGTGCGTCTCCGCGGCGCATCGCATCCTGGAGCAGCTCGCGCCCCGATGAAACCAGCAAGCCGCACGTTCATTCCGATTACCGCTTTTGCCGTTTTCACCGCCGCCGCCACGGCGCAAGAAGTCACCAATCCTTCCGCGCCGATGCAAGCGGTGCAGATCACCGCCTCGCCCGATCGGCAGCGCCAGGGCGACGCCACCGGCAAGGTCGTCATCAGCCACGCCGACATCGTCCGCTTCGGCGACACCAGCATGTCCGATGTGCTCAAGCGACTGCCCGGCGTCACCGTCGCCGGCGAGGTGCGCATGCGCGGCCTTGGCAATGGCTACACCCAGATCCTGCTCAATGGCGATCCGGTGGCGCCGGGTTTCTCGATCGATTCGATCGCGCCGGAGCTGATCGAACGGGTCGAGCTGATGCGCTCGCCCACGGTCGAATACGGGACGCAGGCGATCGCCGGCACCATCAACATCGTGCTCAGGAAAGCCACCAGCCGGCGCCAGCGCGAAGCGAAGTTCGGCGTCGTCAGCGACCGCGCCGGCGTCACGCCGAACCTGTCGCTGCAGATGGCCGACCGGCTCGGAGGCTTTTCATATAACGTCACCGGCGCGGCCAGGCAGGAGAAGGCGTCGGGGCTGGGCGACACCGAGCACGTCACCGGCGCCGGGCCCGATGGCGCGGTCAATCTGCGGCGCGACCTGTACTACCAATACCGCGTCCGCAACCGCTTCCTGTCGCTGGCGCCGCGCCTGCAGTGGACGCTGGCCGGCGGCGACACCATCAGCGCGCAAAGCTTCATCGAGCTCAATGACTCGGCGCGGCATGGCAATACCGTGGAAACGACGCTGCGCGGCGCCCCGAGCGACTATCCCGACAACGCTTTCACGTCCGCCGCGCGGGTCGAATCGGTGCGCAGCGACCTGGTCTGGAGCCACCGCGGCGCGGACGGCGCCCGCATCGAAGCGAAGGCCGGCATCAACCACACGCGCCGCAAGACGCACTTCGTGTTCATGGGCACCGGCGCCAGCCGTGCGCTGAGTCTGGAGCGGGCGGTCGACTCCGAAGCGCGCGACGACCAGCTGACATCAAGCGGCAAGTACTCGATCCCGTTCTTCGATGGGCATAGCCTGGTGGCCGGCTGGGACGGCGCCTACACCGAGCGCGGCGAGTACCGCCTGCAGCATGACCGCGATGGCGCCGGCGCGCCGCGCGGCGTCGACCTCGACGAAACCTACGACGCCAAGGTCAGGCGCCTGGCCTTCTTCGTGCAAGACGAGTGGGACATCACGCCGCGCTGGCAGATCTACCTGGGCCTGCGCTGGGAAGGCTTGTACACCGATAGCCTCAGCAACGTCGTCGAGCCGGTGCACAACCGCTCCGGCGTATGGAGTCCGGTGCTGCAGACAGTATGGAAGCTGCCCGGCACGGCGAAAGACCAGGTGCGCCTTGGCGTCAGCCGCACCTACAAGGCGCCGACGACGCCCAGCCTGATCCCGCGCCGCTACACCGCCAACAACGACAACGGTCCCACCAATCCCGACCGCCAGGGCAATCCGCAGCTGCGGCCCGAACTGGCGTGGGGAATCGACGCCGCCTACGAACATTACTTCAGCAAGTCCGGCATGATCAGCGCGAGCGCCTTCGTGCGACGCATCGACGACGTCACGCTCGACCGCCTGTACCAGGAAAACGGCGTGTGGATCGCCAGTCCGGTCAACGACGGCAAGGCGACGGTACGCGGGATCGAATTCGAAGCGGCGCTGCCGCTCGCGCTGGTGATGGCCAATGCGCCGGCCATCGACGTCAAGATCAACCTCGCGCGCAACTGGTCATCGCTTGATGCGGTGCCCGGCCCGCACAACCGCCTCGGCGCGCAAACGCCGTTCAGCGCCAACGTCGGATTCGACTACCGGGTGGGCGAGCGGTTAACCGCCGGCGGCAATTACGGCTTTCGCAGCGCCGGCCCGGTGAACCTGTCCGCTTTCCTTGGCAGCTATGCCTGGCCGACCCGCACGCTCGACGTGTATGGCGTGATGAAGCTGTCGGCGTCGACGCAGCTGCGCGCCTCGGCCTTCAACCTGCTGCATCAGGACAGCTACAATGCGACGCTGTTCGCCAACGAGGAAGGCAGCCTGCTGCGCAGCGCGCGCGCCCGCAGCAACCGCGGCATCCGCATCACCCTCGAACACAAGATCTGATTGAACTAACCGGCTGTCTTTGTGGTCTGACCTAGGTCAGACCCGTCGTCCTCGCGCAAGCGGAGCACGAGTGTCGTGGTGACCGATTTCCGCGCTGCTTACGGCGCCGTGCCGGTCGCCGGCAGTGACGTCAGCAGCACCGTAATCACCGCGCCGTTAGGTCCCACGATCAACTGGTACATCCGGTCAAATTCGTTATCGGCGATATCGGCGCCAGGCGCGCCGCCAAACAATCGCACCAGTTCCGGCACCGTGTTCGAATGTCCCACCACCAGCACCACGCCGCTTTGCGCCTTTACTTTTTCCACCAGCGCCTTGGGAGCGCCCGGGTCGTACGTCCGCACCACAAGCTTGCTGCGTTGCGCCAGCGGCTGCGCAGTCTGCTGCGTGCGCGTGGTGGTGCTGCTGAAGATGCTGGTGATTCCTGCGCGGTGCAGTGTGGCGGCGATGTTCTGCGCGCGAACCCTGCCTTGTTCACTGAGCTCCGGGTCCTTCCCATCCGGCGCTTTCTCGCTGTGGCGCACCACGTAGATGATGCTCGGTTCTGCCAGCGCGGAGCACGGTACGTGCAACGCCAGCGCAACGAAAACAGCGGTCAGGAAACGCAGGTGCATGGCTACCCTTAAGGTGAGGGATTACGTTGAACGGGGGCGAACGACAAGCTCGCAGTAGCCCGAAGCGTGGTCCGGTTTGCGGCTGTATGCATGGTCAGGCAGCAGCGCCAGCAAAATCTCGGCGGTGGTGCGCACGATACCGCCGACGGCGACATGTCCGCCGACGACGCTGCCTTGCGCGTCGGCGACCGAGATGTGCAGGTGCTGACCCGCTGCCGCGCCAGCGTCGCCTCAATGGCAAGCCGAAGGTCGTCTCCAGGGAGCAGGCGCAGAGGGTACGGGTGCATGGCAAGCAGACTTCAAGTTGTAAAGCTTGAAAGTGTAGCGTTTTTTCCCTGGACGCTTACTGAAGGCTGCTCCAAAAGCTGGTGTCAGGTCTCTTACGCAAACACCATAAGAGCGGCGCTTCTTAGAACCAGCAGTAGTAAAAGTGTTTGCTTCGGTGCGATTTTTCCGGCGCCCACGGCCGATCCTTCCCACTGAACTCCGTCCAAAAAGTTTCACAGCGTTGCGTTCTAACAATGCCCCGAGCTCGTTCTCGCCCACCGGTAACTATTTCCTGAGCAGTACCAACATCGTGGCCGCGCCAGGTTGCCCGGCAAACAGTATCGATCCGGTCGACAAGCAGTGCAAATGGGATGTGCTGCCCTATAGCGGCTTGACCACGAACAACAAGCGCTGGGCAGTGGTGAGCAACACCGACTTCCGCATCGGCTCGTCCATCGACGCCAACGTCGAAATCACGACGGCCGGCGCCACCAACAGCTACCTCGTCGCGCCGCTGAACGCGAGCAACGGCAGCGCCACCAGTTCCAGCAGCATCTGGTACAACGTGCTTGGCGGCAAGATGGTCGGCCCGTTTTCGTACCCGAAACTGCCGGTGGGCCATCCGAGTAACCGGTACAGCACCCCGGTCGAATACCGTGCCCGCTTGATGGACACCGGTAACGGCTTCAACTTCAACAGCACCGAATCGAAGCAGTCGCGCGTGATGCTGGCCCTGACCGGCACGCTCGGCAACTACGACTGGAAATCGGCTGCCGGCATCATGGACTCGACGGCCACGAAGGCTACCCGCGCCGTCAGCGCCAAGGGCTACACCGACGCCATCGTGAACAAGACCTACAAGTTCGGCCAGCAGAACGACGCGGCCCTGCTCGAAGCGATGTTCCCGGTCCGCACCACCGAAGGCCAGGCGCGCATCCAATTCATCGACGGCACCATCACCGGCCAGGTGGCCCAGCTGCCGGCTGGCCCGCTCAGCGTCGCAGTAGGCACCGACATCCGCCGCGAACACTACGAGATGAAGAGTTCGGTCAACGTGCTCAGGGGCGATATGGTGGGCATCTTCGGCCTGCAGGTGAAGGACACCGTGAGCCACTACGCCGTGTTCAGCGAAGCGACCATCCCAGTGCTCAAGCGGGTCGAAGTGAGCGCCGCCCTGCGTGCCGACAAGACCAGCAATGCCGAGGCCCACGTCTCGCCCAAGCTCGGCCTGCGCATCAACGCCCTCGACAGCCTGTTGCTGCGCGCTACCGCCGCTGGCGGCTTCCGCGCGCCGAACATCGTCGAATCGGGGAACGGTTTGGGACGCAGCTCCGTGGCCACCGGTGTGGTCGATCTGCGCCGCTGCCCAGTCGCCAACCAACTCAACGCCCTGATCCAGGGCAGCGCGAACGCGACCGCCGCCGATAAGGCGCAGGCCAACAGCTTCCGTGGCAACGAATGCGTGGGCTCGCTGCCAAGCTTCGTCGCTTCGAACCCCGACCTGAAGCCGGAAACGTCGCAATCCTTGACCGTCGGTGCGGTGTGGGAGCCGGTGAAGAACACCACCTTCGCACTGGACTACTACAACATCGAGCGCAAGGACGAAATCGGTTCCCGTTCGACCAGCGACATCCTGAAGGGCGAAGCATCGCTGCCCGCCGGCCAGCTGATCCGCACGGACAACACCGCCAACGACAACGAGTTCCTGGCCCTGGTGAAGAAGTATGCGCCGGGCAACACCATCAACTACGGTGGCGTCGGCAAGCTGGGCTTGGTGTACAACCCGTACGTCAACACCGGCAAGACCAAAGTGTCCGGCCTCGACTTTGACGCCGCCACGCGTTTCAACCTGAAGGAGTACGGCGACCTGCGTCTGCGCCTGGAAGGCAACTACACGCTCAATTACCAGTCCTACAGCCAGGCGGACGGAAAATACGCGGACAACACCGCCGGCAACTACGACTTCGGTTCGCGCTTGCGGACGAAAGTGCGCGCCGCCTGGAAGAAGGGCAACTGGGATAATGGCGTGACCGTGAACTATCTGAGCGGCTATAGCAACAACAATGACGCTTCGCCGACCTACTGTGTGACGCAGAAGGTCTCGGCTGAGAACATGGCCGCCTGCGAACGCGTCAAGGCGCGTACCACCACGGACTACAACCTGACGTACAGCGGCATCCCGCACGCAAAGCTGAGCTTGTACGTCAACAACGTGTTTAACAAGGACTCGCCGGTCAACTGGCGCGACGGTTGGGGCGCGCAATTGCGCACGATCGGCTTTAGCGCCGCTTACACCCACTAAGCTGGCGTAGCCAGAAAAAGCCAGGCATCCGTGCCTGGTTTTTTTTCGTGCGCCCAGCATGGGCGCACTCCTGTGGGTGAAAGTCCCGCCGCGAGCTGACCACAGTGAGCGAAGTGAAGCGCAACTGCATGAGAGCAACCGAGTGTGGGAAGGAAGCGTGGAGCATAAATCATGAGCCGAGGGACACGAATCGCATAGAAGGCGCTGCCGATCAGGGCGAACGGGCGAGAAACCGCAAAGCCCTTGTGGTCAAGGAGAAGTGGCGTAAATGCGGCGGTTGTGTGATGAAGGAGTGCGGCCCTTACCTGGGGACGCCCCGCCTTGTGCCTGAAAGGGCGACGGTGCAAGCCGGAGCGGGGTCTCAGCAGAGGTC
>NZ_JAFCWM010000039.1:0-31671 GCF_049897565.1 Massilia sp. TWR1-2-2
CAAAGTTGGATTAGCGAACATCCGCAATCATTTCAGCCGAGACAACAACTCAATGAGGCGTTGCATGCGCTGGCATCCATGGTCATGAGGGTCGGAATATGAGGGGAAGGGTCAGGGTCAGACCCCGGACGCGATGCGGTAGTGGCCGGACCAGGTTTCGCCGGCCGGCAGCGTCAGCGGCTCGATCACCGCCGGCTCGATGCACACGAAGCGCTTGTAGTCCTCGTCTTCCAAGTCCGGCATCGCAGCCGCATTGGCGGCGCCCGGATTCCACACCACCGCATCGGTAAAGCCATCCTGTTCCAGCTGCAGCGTGCCGGCGCCGCTGTGCAGCAGGAGGCGGGGCGCGACGCCGACAAAGATCTCGTCGAGCGTGTCGCCAATGACCAGCGATCGATCGCCCAGGCCGTCGATGCGCACCGCCGCCACGTCGTCGACCAGGTGGTAGGTGTGCAGCGCGCTCGAAAACGAGAACGGCGACACATCGCAGTTTTTCACTTCCAGCGTCATCGCCAGGTCGGCGCCGCCGACCTCGACGCGCAAGCGCAGCGCGAAGTCATACGGCCAGGCCGCCGCGCGGTCGTCCGTCAGGTCGTGCGGCTCGAGCGCGAACACGGCAAATGCTCCGCCGGCGACGCTGCCGCTGTCGACCAGCGCCCAGTCGCTCACCCGCGCGAAGCCATGCCGCATGCCGGGTCCGCGCTCGTTAAACTGCGGGAAGATGGCCGGCACGCCGCCGCGGATGGCGCGGCTGCCGTCGAGCGCCGAGCTGGCGCTGCAGAACAGGCGCTGCTTGCCGTCGGCGCTTTTCCACGACACCAGGTGCGCGCCGAACAGCGTGACGATCGCTTCGGCGCCGTCGGCGGCAGTAATGCGCACGGCCGGCAGCTCGCCGAACGGGGCCAGGGTGATTGCGTCCATATGCGTATCCTCAGGTGGTGCGGCTCTTGGCCATCGGCGGATTTTGCGCGAAGTAGCGGCGGATGCCCTTGGTGATGGCGCTCGCGATCTGGTCCTGGTAGCCATTGTCCTTCAGGCGCGCCTCTTCCTCGGGGTTCGAGATGAACGCCGTCTCGATCAGGATCGACGGGATGTCCGGCGCCTTCAGCACCGCGAAGCCGGCCTGCTCGACCGCGCCCTTGTGCAGCCGCGCGATGCCGCCGATTTCGCCCAGCACCGCGCGGCCGAGCTTGAGGCTGTCGTTGATCTGGGCGGTGGTGGACAGGTCGAACAGCACGCTGGCGAGCTGCTTGCTGGTCGAGCCGAGGTTGATGCCGCCGATCGAATCGGCCAGGTTTTCCTTGTTGGCCAGCCAGCGCGCGGCGGTGGAGCTGGCGCCTTTTTCGGACAGCACGAACACCGACGAGCCGCGCGCGCTCGGCTCGACGAAGGCGTCAGCGTGCAGCGACACGAACAGGTCGGCCTGCACCTTGCGCGCCTTTTCGACCCGCACGCCGAGCGGCACGAAGTAGTCGCCGTCGCGCGTGAGCATCACGCGTACATTCGGCAGCTCCTCGAGCTTGAACTTGAGGCGCTTGGCAATCGCCAGCACGATGTCTTTTTCGCGCGAGCCCGAAGCGCCGATCGCGCCCGGGTCCTCGCCGCCGTGGCCAGGGTCGAGCGCGATGGTGATCAGGCGCGCCACCTTCGGCTGGCGCGGATCGGCTTTCGGTTCGGCCGCGCGGGCCAGCGCCGGCAGCTCTGGCTGGCCGATGGGAGCGGCGCCGTCGCGCAGCCATTCGCCTTTTTCGATCATCGCGGCGATCGGGTCGACCGGCGTGACCGGATACAGGTCGAAGATGAGACGGTGCTTGTATGCGCCGACTGGTTCCAGCGCGAATACCTGCGGCTTGATTTCTTCCTTCAGGTCGAACACCAGGCGCACAACGTTGGGACGGTTCTGGCCAACGCGCACCTGCTTGATGTACGGGTCGCCCGACTGGATCTTGGCCACCAGGCTTTTCAGTGTGGGATTGAGGTCGAGCCCTTCGATGTCGACCACCAGCCGGTGCGGATCGGGCACGACGAAGTGGGTCGCTTTCAGGTTGCTGTCGTTTTCCAGCGTGACGCGGGTGTAGTCGGCCGCCGGCCAGACCCGCACCGCCATGATCTGCGCGCCGCGCGCGAACGGCGACAGCACCGACAGCAGCAGCGTGCCGCCGGCCTTGAGCAGGGTGCGGCGCGTCAGGGGAATGGTCACAGGGGCGGTGCTGCGAAGGTAAGGCGGTCGAGGCATAGCGAACCCAGGTCGGACAACGCTTGCAATTCTACCTCACGGCCTTGGCCGGACACGTTCAGGAATACATTCAGGTCGGGCGGGGGTAACACCGGGGCACCCTTTTCCGGCCATTCGACGATGCAGATGTTGTCCTTGTTGAAATCCTCGCGGAAGCCGGCGTCGAGGAACTCCTCGGCACTGGACATGCGGTACAGGTCGAAGTGGATCACGTCGACGCCGCGTCCAGCGAGCGTGACCTGGTACGGCTCGGCCAGCGTGTAGGTCGGGCTCTTGACCTTGCCGGTGTGGCCGGCCGCATGCAGCAGCGCGCGCGTGAGCGCGGTCTTGCCGGCGCCCAGGTCGCCGTGCAGGTAGATCGTCAGGCCGGGCGCCAGCACCCGCGCCAGCGCGGCGCCAAGCTGCGCGGTCGCGTCTTCATCGCGGAGGTAGGCTTTAAAATGCTGCATCGAATAGAATGATAGGTTGATCGTTGACGGCGCCGCGCGCCTTCTCATTTTTCCGCCCCCGCATGCTGCCTGCCCGACCCGACCTGCCAGAACTAGCGCGCGCCATCAAGCAGTGGGGCGTCGAGCTCGGTTTTGCCGACCTGCGCATCACCGACGCCGACCTGGCGCACGCCGAGCCGGGCCTGCAGGCGTGGCTCGACGAAGGCCATCACGGCGAGATGGATTATATGGCAAGCCACGGCATGAAGCGCGCCCGCCCGAGCGAACTGGTGCCCGGCACGGTGCGCGTCATCAGCGCGCGCATGGATTACCTGCCGGCCGCCACGCCGCCCGACTGGCGCGAGCGCGAGACGGCGCGGCTGGCCGACCCCGGCGCGGCGGTGGTGTCGCTGTATGCGCGCGGACGCGATTATCACAAGGTGCTGCGCGCCCGGCTGCAGCAACTGGCCGCGCGCATCGAGGCGGCGGTGGGCCAGTTCGGCTACCGCGTATTTACCGATTCGGCGCCGGTGATGGAAATACCGCTGGCCGAAAAAGCGGGGCTCGGCTGGCGCGGCAAGCATACCTTGATGCTCAACCGCGAAGCCGGCTCGATGTTTTTTCTCGGCGAGATACTGGTCGACCTGCCGCTGCCGATCGACGCGCCGGCCAGCGCCCACTGCGGCCAGTGCAGCGCCTGCATCGACGTGTGCCCGACCGGCGCCATCATCGGCCCCGGCCGGCTCGATGCGCGCCGCTGCATCTCCTACCTGACGATCGAACTGAAAAGCAGCATCCCGGTCGCGCTGCGGCCGCTGATCGGCAACCGCATCTACGGCTGCGACGACTGCCAGACCATGTGCCCGTGGAACAAGTTTGCGCAGCGCGCGACGGTGCCCGATTTCGACCAGCGCAACGGCCTGGGCGAGGCGTCGCTGGTCGAGCTGTTCGGCTGGAGCGAGGAACAATTCGAGCGCCGCATGGAGGGCAGTCCGATCCGCCGCATCGGCCACGAACGCTGGCTGCGCAACCTGGCCGTGGGGCTGGGCAACGCGGCCGACAGCATCAAGGGCGATCCGGCGATCGTTGCCGCATTGCAGGCGCGCGCGCAGCACCCGTCGGCAATGGTGCGCGAGCACGTCGAATGGGCGCTGGCGCGGCATCGGTAACTCCGGCGCCGACGGATGTTTCAGATTCGACTCAAATGCGCTTCAGGCGCAGCGCCGACCAGTCGCCATCGATCGAGATGATCGCGACCGCGGTGATGCCGTGCTGCTGAGCACTCGCGTTGATCGTGTCGCGGTTGATGTCGGTCGCCTTCGACGCGCTCTGCTTTAAGTAGGCAATCCACAGCGACCCTTTTTCGCCGAGCCGCTCGTGCGCCACCGGCAGGTACTGGTCCAGCTCCCTCTGGTTCAGCGCAAACATCAGCACGACGTCGGCCGGGCCGCTGCCGCTGTCGACCAGTTCGGCCGGCAACTGCGACACCACGCCCGGATGCGCGGCGCCATTGAGCACCGCGATCGACTTCGCATTTTTCAAGAACATCTTGTCTGCAACGGTTTTTTCGCTCATCGGTATTTCCTCTGCTCGATGCCTGCTTCGACAGTTCATTCTACCGCTAACGCCGGGTTCGTCGAGCGCGGCTCCGTGCAATACCCTTGGTATCGTCTGCCGGTGCTTTTGATGAATCCGTCGCTATTCACCAAGTCAATATGAAAGAATTAACACCAGATAGATCATGCATTCGTCAGGAGGCAGCATGTCGTACCCAGTTCGATTCGTTTTCGCCGCCATGGTTCTGAGCGGCGCGGCGGCCGCGCAGGCGCAGGACGCAAGGTCCGACCCGCTGCGCCCGCTGCTGGCTTGTCCGTACGCAAACGGTCTGACGGCCCCCGGCATCGACCGCTGGCCAGGCAGCATGACGGCGCGCGTGGTGCAGACATCGACCGGGCCGATGCAGGTGTCGGTGGCCGACGGCTACCGCATGATGCTGGCGTTTCCCGACACGGCGCCGTTCGTCAACCTGAAGCTGGAGCGCTCGCAGCCGGGCAAGCTGGCGGCCGACCGCACCGCCATCCTGGCGCAGATGACTTCGTTCGCGGCAACGCCTGGCACGAAGGCGGCGCCATTCAAGGTGATCGAGCGGCACGGCGTGGAAATCATGGCGCTGAACAATCCGACGTTGCAAGGTGGCGGCGTCATCAGCATCTACACCTTGATCTCTGAAAAGAACAACGTCATCGCCACGGCCTACTTGCTGGATCAGAAACCGGCGCAGCGCAAGTTTCAGACATACGAGCAATACCAGGCCATCCGCGACGAGTTCATCTACTCGCTGGCGCTGTGCATGGCGGAGGCTTAGCATCGATACCGGCAAGGCCTTCGAGCGCAGCTGGTTCGCCCTCGCGGTAGCGGTGCTAGTACACGTGGTGTTGCTCAACAGCCTGCTGCGTCAACCGCGCCAGGCGCGGGCGCACACGTTCCGCAGCACGATGTTGTGGATGAATATCGTGCCGGCGCCGCCGGAGCCGAGGCTGTTGCCGCCGGCGCCGCCGCGTAAGGTCGTCAAGGAGCGACCCGCAACCGCGGTGGAGCCGGCACCAGCGCCGGTCCGCGCAGCCGTGCCGGCGACGGTTCCCATTACACCCGCGGCCGATGCGTTCGCCGAAACAGCACCGGCGCCGATCGGCGCGGAGCAAATCATGACGTATGCCAAGCGCGACCTGGCCACGATCGACAGGCAATTGCGCGGCGAAGCTGGCAAGCCGGGCGGCAAGACTGCCCTCGGCCTGGCCGGCGACAGCCGGCAGCAGCGGCTGGCGAACGGCTTCGAGCAGGCGCACGACATGGCGCCCAACAAGTGGTACCAGGCGGCCAAGATCGAGGACATCACGCCGCCTGGCGACGATGCGCGCAAAATCTATCGGATCACCGGCCTGGCCGGCACGTATTGCGTTCGCTATCCGGACAAGAACCGGATCGGCGCGCAGACCGGGGCGGCCAATTTCGGCGAACCGCTGATCGGCGCCTGCCCGACGATGTTTTAGCCGGCCAGGCGGTGGTAGCGGTATTCCTGCGTCAGCCCGCCATAACCGTAGGCGCTCGCGCGCACGTCCTCGACATAGATGAAGCTGGTGTCGTGCAGGTTGCCGAGGATGCGCGCGAAGCCGTCGAAGGCTTCCTTGATGAACTGCGCCTTTTCCGCCTTGGTATTGGTTTCGTCGGTGATCTTGGTGTCGAAGCAGAAGCCGTTCTTGCCCTGTTCGCTGAGCGAACTGCCGCCGACGATCCAGCAGTCGTGTTCGAGATAGTCGATCGTGATGGCGGTGACGTGGCGGTCCTTCTTCAGGATGCGGCCGCCCAGTTCAAGCAGCAACTCGCTGATCTGGCGGGTCATTTCGGCTGACTTGGTGGCGCTGACTTTAACGTTGATGATGGGCATTTCGTCTTCCTTTTTGGTTAGCTATGCAACTACTTTGGTAAAAAAATGTCAGCCCAGGGTGGCGCGGGTGTGTTTGACGCTGCTGACGGTGTCGTCGAAATGGCCCGGTCCGAGCGCAATTTTCAGGCGTTTTGTGACGACCGCGCTGGCCGCGTTCAGCGCGGTCTTGAGCTCGACTGCGGCGGCGGTAGGATGGATGGCCAATTCGCGGCCATCGGTTTCAGTGTGGCGGCGTTCGACCAGGGCGAGTTTTTGCAGGCCGTCGAGGGTGCGCGTGGCGGTTGGGCGCGCGATCGCCAGTTCCTTTGCCAGCTCGCTTTGCAGCAGGGCCGGCTTTTCCAGCACGACGCGCAGCATGAAGGCCTGCGACGGCGTCAGGCCGAACGGCTTGAATGCGCTCGTCCACTCGCGCTCGAGCAGGCGGGCGAGGGCGGTGGTGTTGAAATATAGGCAGTGATCGAACATGCATGCACCTTACCCTGTATTAGTTCGCTATGCAACTACTTTCGGGTTGGTGCCGACGGGCTTACTTCAGCAGTCCCGCCAGCTCCACCGCCGTCTTCACCCGCATCTTGTCGAGGATGTGCGCGCGGTGCACTTCCACCGTGCGCATGCTGATGCCCAGCTTGTCGGCGACGACCTTGTTCATCTTGCCGGCCAGGATCAGGTCGAGCACTTCGCGTTCGCGCGCCGACAGCGTGGCCAGGCGCTCGCGCACCGCCGCGCCCGCGCCGGCCGCGCGCGACTGCGCCAGCGCTTCCTGCACCCGGTCCATCAGCTGGTTGTCGTTGAAGGGCTTTTCGAAAAAGTCGAAGGCGCCGCGCTTGAGCATGTCGACCGCCAACGGCACGTCGCCATGGCCGGTGAGGAAAATGACCGGCATCTGGCCGGTCAGGCCGCGCCCGCTCAACTGCTCGAACACCGCCACGCCATTCAAGTCCGGCATGCGCACATCGAGCAACACGCAGTCGCCGTCGGCATCGAAGGCAGCGCCGGCCTGTTGCAGGAAGGCCTGCGCGGTGGCGTAGCCGAAGGCATTGATGCGGCGCGACTGGGCCAGCCACGCGAGCGAGTCACGGATGACGTCCTCATCGTCGACGATATGCAGCATTGATGTCTCCGTATTTGTTGGTCCGATGGCCGCAGTCTATCTCAGGTCGGCGACGCCTGGCTCGGCAACGCAAACCGGAACACGGTGCCGCCGCCGGGATTGTCGCCATGGCTGAGGGTGCCGCCGTGGAATTCGATGGCGGTGCGGCAAATCGACAGTCCCATGCCCATGCCTTCGGCCTTGGTCGAGAAGAACGGCGAGAACAGCCGCTCGGCCACCGCCGGCGCGATGCCGTGGCCCTGGTCGATCACCGACACCGTGACCCGGCCGGCTTCGTGCATGGCGGCAATGCGCAGCACGCGCCGCTCGGGCGCCACGTCCTGCATCGCCTCGATGGCGTTGCGCGTCAGGTTCAGCAGCACTTGCTCGAGCATCATGCGGTCGGCGCTGACGGCCGGCAGCTGTTTTGAGATGCTGGTCTGGATGGCGACGAAATACTTGCTCGCCTGCAGTTCGATCAGCGTGCGGATGCCGTCGACCAGGTGGCCGATGTCGAGCAGCTGGCGCTGCGGCTCGCGCTTTTTGACGAACTCGTGCACGCTGCGGATGATCTGGCCGGCGCGCCGCGCCTGCTCGCTGGCCTGTTCCAGCGCCGGCTTCAGGATCGCCGGATCGAGCGCGGTGCCGCTGTCGGCCGCGCGCCCCAGCATGTTCAGCGCGCCCGTGGTGTAGCTGGAAATGGCCGCCAGCGGCTGGTTCAGTTCGTGCGCCAGCATCGACGAGATCTCGCCCATCGTCGCCAGGCGGGCCGACGCGTGCAGCTTTTCCTGTTGCTGGCGCGCCAGTTCCTCGGCATTCTTGCGGTCCGAAATGTCGAGGATCGAGCCCATCCAGCCGGTCTGGCGGCCTTCGCTGTCGACCAGCGGCGCCTCGAAGATGAGCACCGGCACGCGGGCGCCGTCGGAACGCTGGAAAATGGTCTCGAACTGCGGGATGGCGGTGCCGGCCAACACCGACGCGAAGCGCTGCTGGTAGTCGGCCATCGCTTCGGGCGCCCAGTACGCCATCGGCGGCGCCTTGCCGACCAGCTCTTCCGGCGGGAACCCGACGATCTGGCAGAACGCCGGATTGACGTAGGTGACGCGCCCTTCCAGGTCGCGCGCGCGCAGGCCCGTGACGAGCGAATCCTCCATCGCGGTGCGAAATGCCATCTGCTGGCGCAGCGCGCCTTCGGCCGCCAGCCGGCGCCGGATGTGGCGCCACAGCGCGCCGAGGCTGACCAGCAGGCCAAGCGCGAGCGCGATGACCGAGCCGACCAGCAGGTTCGGCAGCAGTCGCGGCGCGCCCTTGACGCTGTCGGTGACCAGCACCATCGTCGCGCCCGGCAAGTCGAGCAGGCGCTTGTGGGTGTACACGCCGCGGCCCGGACCGGCGGCGGCGCGGGTGGCCAGAGGTCGGTCGTCGCGGTCGATCAGCGAGATCGCGTTGTCCTGGGCGAACCACCATGGCACGGTGTCGTCGAGCAGCGTCTTGAGGTCGTAGGTGACGGCCAGGTTGCCGGTGTAGGCGCCGGCGGCAAACAGCGGCAGGTGATAGTCGACCAGCGCCGGCTCGTCCGGCGCGGTCAGGTACGGTTCGCTGTAGCGGGCCACGCGGGTGGCGCGCGCCAGTTCCCACGCCTCGCTCGACGCGGCCGCCATCGTGCCGCCCGGCAGTTCGGCGCCGCCGGTCTGCAGCGGCTTGCCGGCCGCATCGAGCCAGCGAACGCGGCGCAGCTCGCGCCCGTTGTTGAGCAGCTGGGCGATGCGCGCCCGCACCGCGCCGGCCGGCGGGTTGCTGGCCAGCTCGTGGCCGAGGGCGACGATGGCTTCCTCGCTGCGGTTCAGTTCGAAGCGGAGCGCCTGCTCGACCCACAGCGTGTCGGCGATCAGTTTTTCCTGCCGCTCGTTGCTCTCCATTTCGCGCGCCTGCCACGGCAGCCACACCAGCACGGCGAGAAACAGCAGCACCAGCATCGCCGGCAGCAGGAAGCGCAGGGACCCTCCCGGCAGGTGCGGCGCGAATTTCGTGAACGGAATTTTCATGGCATACATTGTTGCTGATGGGGAGGAAGTGCTATTGTGGCTTTCCACAATAGCCTTGCCCGATGCAGCCGCTCAGACTTGGAGATCGTGCGAATAATAATAGTAACCTCATAATCGCGGAGACCGGCATGCAGTTCAAGAAACTTGCCGCGGCGCTGGCTGCCGCGGTCAGCGTCAGCGCATTCGCGCAGGCGCCCATCGTCATCAAATTTTCCCACGTGGTGGCGACCGACACGCCGAAGGGCCAGGCGGCCCAGCGCTTCAAGGAGCTGGCCGAAAAATCGACGCGCGGCCGGGTCCGGGTGGAACTGTACCCGAACAGCCAGCTCTATAAAGACAAGGAAGAACTCGAAGCATTGCAGCTGGGCGCGGTGCAGATGCTGGCGCCGTCGGTGGCCAAGTTCGGCCCGCTCGGCGTGAAGGAATTCGAGGTGTTCGACCTGCCGTACATCTTCCCGACCAAGGCGGCGCTGTACGCCGTGACGGAAGGGCCGATTGGCCGGAGCATCCTGCAAAAGCTCGAGCCGAAGGGCATCACCGGCCTGGCCTACTGGGACAATGGCTTCAAGGTGATGTCGGCCAACAAACCGCTGCGCATGCCGGCCGACTTCAAGGGCCTGAAGATGCGCATCCAGCAGTCGCGCGTGCTCGACGCGCAGATGCGGGCGCTGGGCGCCTACCCGCAGGCGCTGGCGTTCTCGGAAGTGCACCGCGCGCTGGCCGCCGGCGTGGTCGACGGCACCGAGAATCCACCGTCGAACATCTACACCCAGAAAATGCACGAGGTCCAAAAGCACATCACCATGTCGCATCACGGCTACCTGGGCTACGCCGTCATCGTCAACAAGAAGTTCTGGGACGGCTTGCCGGCCGACGTGCGCGCCAGTCTCGAGCAGGCGATGATGGCGGCCACCAGCTACGAAAAAACCATCGCCCAACGCGACAACGACGCCGCCATGGAAGCGATCAAAAAGACCGGCAAGACGGAAATCCACGAACTGACCGCTGCCGAACAGGCGGCCTGGCGCAAGGCGCTGCTGCCGGTGCACAAGGAAATGGAAAGCCGCATCGGCAAGGAATTGATCGAGACGATCGTCAAGGCAGCGGCCAAGTGAGGCCGCTTGACCTGGGTCAACTGGTGCTATGGAATGCACCGGCGGTGGGCTTGTCAAACGGTCTCGTTGGGGTGATTGGCTCGCCTAGCACAAATTGCCAGGTAGATGTTTACTGATGAAATTAATTCAAGGATCGTGCTAAAAAAACCACGCCGCAGAAATTTAAATACGTTATGATTGGCACCTTTCCCGGGCACCACGATGGTGCGTCGGTGAGCAAAACGGATTTCAGGTTTGGGGAGTAGTGATAAGAGCACGGTAGTCCATACCGGGAAATATCGAGGAGACACACGTTTTACAGAATGTCGTTGGCTCGACCAAACGACCGGAGACGTGAACTGACTTGGAGCGCACCCTAGGGTGCGCTTTTTTTATGCCCGTAGCCCGCGGTTTCCCTACTCAAGGCTGCATTGTCTTGTTGTGCGCATCGGCTTACACTGCTGCCATGAAATCCCTTTCTCCGGCCCAGCAGGGCAGCGACATTTTCAGCGCCATCGTGGCCGCCCCGTTCGGCGCGATCGGCATCCGCACCGAAGCGGGGCAACTGCGCGAACTGGTCTACCTGCCGCCCCATTTTAGTGAAAAGGATGCGACCGACGCGCTCGCCGACCAGGCCGGCGAACAGGTGGCGCGCTACGTCGCCGATGCCGATTTCAAGTTCAGCCTGCCGCTGGCCGAGGTCGGCAGCGCGTACCAGCACAAGGTGTGGGACGCGATCGCCAGCATCCCGCGCGGCAGCGTGCGTACATACGGCCAGGTGGCCAAGCACATCGGATCGGCGCCGCGCGCGGTCGGCCAGGCCTGCGGCGCCAACTGGTTCCCCCTGATCATCCCGTGCCACCGCGTCACCGCCGCCGGCGGACTGGGCGGCTTTTCCAACCGGGACGACGAGAACGGATTCCACCTCAGCGTCAAGCGCTGGCTGCTGAAACACGAAGGCGCGGCGATGGCCGGCACGCCGTGGCAGCAGCAGGCCATCTGGGCGTGAGCAGACTGCCTGCCGACACCGCCCAGCCGTCGCCGGCCAACCTGGCGCTGATCGATGAATTCTGCGACAACCTGTGGCTCGAACAAGGGCTGGCGAAAAATTCGCTCGACGCCTACCGGCGCGACCTGCGCCTGTTCGCGCGCTGGCTGCAGGTGCGCCGGCCCGACTGCGCCACCTTGCACCAAGTGCAGGCGCACGATTTGTCGGCCTATTTTGCCGAGCGCCACGCCGAGTCGAAGCCGAGTTCGGCCAACCGCCGCCTGTCGGTGCTCAAGCGCTTCTATCAGCTGGCGCTGCGGCAGAAGCACGTGGCGGCCGATCCGTGCCTGAAGATGGCGTCGGCGAAGCAGCCGGACCGCTTCGTCCATACGCTCACCGAGCAGCAGGTCGAGGCCCTGCTCGGCGCGCCCGACGTCGCCACGCCGCTGGGCCTGCGCGAGCGCACCATGCTCGAGCTGATGTATGCAAGCGGGCTGCGCGTGTCCGAGCTGGTCGGCCTGAAGCTGGTGGAACTGAGCATGAACGAAGGCGTGCTGCGGGTGACCGGCAAGGGCAGCAAGACGCGCCTGGTGCCGTTCGGCCACGAGGCGCGCAAGTGGATCGAGCGCTATTTGAAGGAGGCGCGCGGCGTGATCCTCGACGGCCAGGTCGACGACGCGCTGTTCGTCACCGCGCGCGGCGGGGCGATGACGCGGCAGATGTTCTGGATCCTGATCAAGAAGCATGCGGCGAAGGCGGGTGTGAGCGGGCCGCTGTCGCCGCACACCTTGCGGCACGCGTTTGCCACCCATTTGCTCAACCATGGCGCCGACCTGCGCGTGGTGCAGTTATTGCTTGGGCACGCCGATATTTCGACGACCCAGATCTACACGCACGTTGCGCGCGAGCGTCTGAAGCGGCTTCATGCCGAGCATCACCCGCGTGGTTAAATCAAATGCACTTGGCATAATGCGTCATAATGTGATTACGGCATTCCTTTCTATCGCGACATTTCAAGAGGTGATTCATGGCTAAAACAAATTTCTCATACGAAAAGCGGCAACGCGAATTAGAGAAGAAGAAAAAAGCGGAGGAGAAAGCCAAGCGCAAAGCCGAAGCGAAGAGCAATCCGGGCGAGGGTGGCGAGACGGCCGAGCCGGACGAAGACGACGGCGAGGAAGCCGCCGCGCCGGCGACGCAGAACCCGGCTTGATCGCTACGTCCAGCGGTCTTTAACACTAACGGTAAGTAAAAAAGCGCGGCCGTTCTGGCCGCGCCTCGCTTTCAATCACTGCCAGGCCGCTTTACGCCACTTCCGCCAGGCCTTTGCCTTGGCCTTCGGCCGCCGGCGCGTCGTCGGCGTGCTCGCCGCGCTTGAACCAGCGCACCGCGCGCTTGCCCAGGTTGTCGAGGTAGGTGTAGGCCACCGGCACCACCACCAGCGTCAGCAAGGTCGACGTGATCACCCCGCCGATCACCGCCCGACCCATCGGCGCCTGCTGCTCGCCGCCGTCGCCCATGCCGATCGCCATCGGCAGCATGCCGAAGATCATCGCCAACGTCGTCATCAGGATCGGCCGCAGCCGCACCTGGCCGGCGTCGAGAATGGCCGCGTATTGGCCCTTGCCTTCGCGCTGGCCGTGGTTGGTGAAGTCGACCAGCAAGATCGCGTTCTTCGTCACCAGACCCATCAGCATGACGATGCCGATCACCGAGAAGATGTTCAGCGTGCTGCCGGTCACCAGCAGCGCGATCAGCACGCCGATCATCGACAGCGGCAGCGACACCATGATCGCCACCGGCTGCAGGAAGCTGCCGAACTGCGACGCCAGCACCAGGTAGATGAAGACGATTGCGATGACGATCGCGGCGATGAAGCCCGACATCGTCTCGGCCATCCGCTCGGCCTCGCCGCCGACGTCGAAGCGCACGCCGTCCGGCAACGCGATGCTCTTGATCGCCTTTTGCACGTCGCCGTTGACGTCGCCGTTCGGGCGCCCTTCGATGCCGGCGTAGATCGCCACCCGGCGCTCGAGCGCCTGGCGCTTGAGTACCTGCGGGCTGGTCGACGGCACGAATTCGACGATCTGGCGCAGCGGCACCATCACCGGATTGCCGGCGGCGTCGCGCTTGCTGGAGGCAACCGACAGGTCGGCCAGGTCGGCCACCTTCTGGCGGCCGGACTTCGGCAGCTGCACGTTGACGTCATAGTTCTGGCCGTCCGGCGCCAGCCAGCGGCTGATCTGGTCGCCGGCGACGAACGGCCGCAGCGCGGCGCCGATCTGCTGCACCGACAGCCCCAGGTCGCTGGCCAGCTCGTGGTTGATCTTGACGATGGTGGCCGGATTGGCGCCTTCCTGGCTGTACTCGATGTCGGCGACGCCCTTGATGGTGCGCATCTTGTCCATCAGCTTGTGCGCCACCGCGTCGAGCTTCGATTCGTCCTGGCCGAGAATGGCGATGAAGATCGGCCGGTTACCGACCGACATCGTGATGCCGGCGATCGACGCCAGACGGGCGCGGATCACTTCTTCCAGCGCGTGCTGCGAGCGGCGCTTGACCTTGGTGACGTCCGTCAGCTTCAGGTTGATCTGCGCCGTGTTGCGGCCGTCGTAGGTGCCGACCGTGGTCGAGACGCTGTCGATTTCCTTGTACTCCTTGAGCACCGTTTCAACCTGCTTGACCTTGACGTCGGTGTACTCGAGGCTCGAGCCAACCGGGGTCTTGAAGCGCAGCTGCACGTAGCCGTTGTCGGTCTGCGGGAACATCTCGCCGCCGACCAGCGGCATCAGGGCCAGGCTGCCGATAAACAGCAGCAGCGCCAGCAGCAGGGTCGACTTGCGCCAGTTCAGCGCCAGCGCCAGCGTCTTGCCGTACCAGACGTGCAGGCGGTCGATGCCGTGCTCGATGCGCTCCATCATGCGGCCCAGCATTGGGACGTACTTGAAGCGGTCCTTGACCGGATCGGGCCACACGGACGACAGCATCGGGTCGAGCGTGAAGCTGACGAACAGCGACACCAGCACCGCCACCGCGACGGTGATGCCGAACTGCAGGAAGAAGCGGCCGATGATGCCTTGCATGAAGGCGATCGGCACGAACACGGCGACGATCGCGAAGGTCGTCGCCATCACGGCCAGGCCGATCTCGTTGGTGCCGTCGTAGGCTGCCTGCAAGTGCTTCTTGCCCATGCCGAGGTGGCGCACGATGTTTTCGCGCACGACGATGGCGTCGTCGATCAACAGGCCGATGCACAGCGACAGCGCCATCAGGGTCAGGAAGTTGAGCGTAAAGCCGAACACCTTCATCGCGATGAAGCTTGCCAGCACCGAGATCGGCAACGTCAATCCGGTGATGATGGTGCTGCGCCACGAATGCAGGAACAGGAACACGATCAGCATCGTCAGCAGGGCGCCTTCGATGATGGTCTTCTTGACGTTGTCGAGCTGGCTCTGCACGCGCTCGGCCTGGTCTTCCATCGTCTTGATGTTGACCGCGGTGCCGAACTGCTTCTGCAAATCTCCGACCACCTTCTTGATGGCGGCGCCCACTTCGACGACGTTGGCGCCTTGCACCTTGGTCACTTCCAGCGAGATGGCGCGCTGGCCGTTCATGCGCGAGATCGACGTTTCTTCCTGTTCGCCGTCGACCACCGTGGCGACCTGGTCGAGGTAGACCGGGCCACTGGCGCGCCGGGCGACGATGATGCGGTTGAAGTCGCGCGCCAGCTTCATCTTGCTTTCGATGCGCACCAGGCGCTCGCTGGCGCCGAAGCTGATGTTACCGGCCGGCATATTGGCGTTGGTCGCCTGGATCGCGCGCAGCACTTCGTCGACGCCGATGTTCTGGCTTTGCAGCTGCTCGGGCTTGACGCTGACGAGGATCTGGCGGTTGGTCTTGCCGTTGATGCGCACCTGGCCGACGCCGGCCACGCCCTGCAGCCGCTTGACGATGACCTGCTCGGTCAGGGTCGACAGTTCGCGCACGCTGCGCGTGTCGGACGTGAGCATCAGCTCGTAGATCGGCTGCGAGTTGTCGCCCTCGGCGCGCACGATGAACGGCTCCTTGGCTTCCTTCGGAAAGCCCGGGCGCACGCGGCCGATATTGTCGCGCACCTCCTGCATCGCCTTGTCCATGTTGGTCGACAGGTGAAATTCGAGCGACACGCCGGCGCGGCCTTCCCACGAATTGCTGCGGATCGACTTGATGCCGCTGACGGTGTTGATCGCGTCTTCCAATGGGCGCGTGATGTCGTTTTCCACTTGCGCGGGCGAAGCGCCCGGATACTGCACCTCGACCCAGGCGAACGGAATCTCGACGTTCGGCATGCTTTCCAGGCCCAGGCTGCGGTACGAGAACAGGCCGAGCACCATCAGTCCCACCATCACCATGGTGGCAAACACCGGGTTCTGGATACTTGTCTTAGTGATCCACATGGCTTAACCCTTCGCCGGTGCTGGGGCGGCGACTGCCACTGGCGCGGCGCCGATGCGCACCTTGTCGCCAGGCTTGACGCCATCGAGCCTGGCGACGATGACGCTGGCGCCTTTGGCCAGGCCGGAGGTGACCTGGGCCATGCCTTCATCGTCGTTGCGCAGGCCCAGGGTGACCGGTTGCGCGACCACCTTGTTGCCCTCGATCGTGTAGACCACCTGCTGGCCTTTTTCGGTGCGCAACGCCGCCAGCGCCACCACCGGCGTGACGGCGGTCTTCTCGGTGGTGATGCCGCCCTTGGCGAACATGCCGCCGCGCAGCGCGCCGTCGGCGTTGTCGACGCTGATGTAGACCAGCATCGAGCGCGAGCCGGCCTCGGTGGTCGGGCTGATGCGGGCGACCTTGCCGGCAAAATCGCGCTGCGGGAAGCCGTCGACCTTGAAGCGCACGTCCTGGCCGACTTTTACGCGCGGCACTTCCGACGCCGGCACCTGCGCTTCCAAGGTCAGCTGGCGCAGGTTGACGATGGTAAACACCGACATGTCGGGCGCCACCTTTTCGCCCGCCTGCACGTGGCGCTTGCTGACCACGCCGGCGAGCGGCGCGCGGATCACCGTGTCGGCCAGCGCGATACGCGCCAGTTCGAGCTGCGCGCGCATGGCGTTGACGCTGGCCTGCGCCAGCTCGACGCTGTTGAGCGTCGTGTCGTAGGAATTTTGCGAGATGTAGTTCTGCTTGAGCAGCGCCTGGCTGTTGGCGTTGTTCTTTTTCGCCATCGACAGGCGCGCCGACGCCTCGTCGAGCGCGGCCTGCTGCTGCGCCACGCGGGCGCGCTGTTCGGCGGCGTCGAGCCTGGCGATGACCTGGCCGGCGACCACGTTCATGCCTTCCTGCACCGCCGTCTCCAGCACCACGCCCGACACCTTCGACTTGACGGTGGCCTGGGTCAGCGGCGCGAGCGAGCCCGACAGCGACAGGCCGAGCCGCACCTCGCGCGCCTCGACGGCGGCGACGTCGGCGCTGGAGAGCTCGTAGACGTCGACTTTCGGCGCGTCCTTGCCGCCTTTGGCATCCTTGGCCTGGGCCGTCGTGGCGGCCGGCGCCTTCGACTTTTGCAGGTAGGCATAGCCGCCGCCGGCCAGCAGCACGATCAGCAGCGCGGCGACGGGCTTTTTCCAGCGGCGAGGATGGGAGGTGGGATGTGCTTGCGCCAGCGGCAGGGTTTCGATTTTCATTGTTTGGTATCCGTTTTTGTTCTTCGCGACAGCGGGGGCGCATGGGCTCCGCCTGTGGGCAGTCGGAGCGTCATGCGCATGGTGACACTATAGAAAAAGACAACGCCGCTGTCATGGGAATGCGACAGGCCGCCAATTCGGCACGACGGACGGCATAAATCCCCGATAAAGCGCAAATCGTGTTTGCCGGAAACTTCCGCGCCCCCGGACGTTTGCGCCCGCGCAAGCGGTTTTCGGATTACGTGGCCAAAAATGAGCTGTCCGATAGTGATGCCGTTCGGTTAAGTGCAGACTGGAACTCGTGCGCGGGGGCGCGAACCGACAAAGGATGCTCAGTGGAAGACGTGATAGCTACCCTGCTGCCCGGCGCGGAACCGGAAGCGCCTGGCCTGGCCGCCCTCGAACTGCTGTACCGCCTGGTCGCCGCGGTCGAACTGACGCCGAACGTGGCGGTCCACAGCAGCGATCGCGATGGTGTGGTGCGCTACTGGAACCGCAGCTGCGCCGAGCTGGTCGGGCTGGCGCCGGCCGAGGCGCTCGGCCGACAGCTCACCAGCGTGATCGTCCGCCCGGGCTACGAAGCCGAGTTCGCCGCGACCATCGCCGCGATCTGGCGCACCGGCATCGCGCCGCCGCCACGCGAATGGCGCATCCGCCGCGCCGACGGCGCCGAGCGATGGGTCTGCTCGAGCCACTTCCCGGTCGCCCGCGACGGCGTCACCCAGCAGGTGATCTGCATGGAACTCGATGTCACCGGCCGCAAGACCGACGACCTGGCGCTGCTGCACGCCGGCGCCGATTTCCGCCGCCTGTACGAGCGCTCGACCGATGCCATGGTGCTGGTGCGCGGGCGCCAGATCATCGACGTCAACCCGGCCGCGCTGCGCCTGTTCGGCTGCGACGGCCGCGACACCATGGTGGGGCGGGCGCTGGCCGACTTCTCGCCGCCGCGGCAGCCGTCCGGCGAAGCGTCCGCCACGCGCGAGGCGGCGCTGGCGGCGCTGGCGGCGAACGACGGCAACCAGCGCTACGAATGGCTGTACCGCTCCTGCGGTGGCGAGCTGTTCTGGGCCGAGGTGTTGTTGACGTCGGTGGCGATCGACCACGAGCAGCTGTCGTTCGCGGTCATCCGCGACATCTCGCAGCGCAAGTCGGCCGAACGCACACTGACGATGGCCGCGCAGGTGTTCGAGAACTGCCGCGACGCCATCCTGATCCTCGACGGCGGCTGCCGCGTCGTCGCCGTCAACCAGGCGTTTAACGACATCACCGGCTTCGCGCCGGCCGACATCATCGGCCGCGAGGTACCGAGCCTGCGCTCGGGCGTGCACGAGCCGGCCTTCTACCAGGAAATCTGGGACTTCGTCGCGCTGCACGACCACTGGGAGGGCGAAGTGCTGTGCATGCGCAGCAACGCCGAGGAGTACCCGGTGTGGGCGGCGCTGACCGCCATTCGCGACGGCGGCGGCAAGGTGTCGAACTACATGGCCATTTTGTCCGACATCACCGACCGCAAGCAGGTCGAGGAGCACACCCGCCACCTGGCCGAACACGACTTCCTGACCGACCTGCCGAACCGCTTGCTGTTCCTCGACCGCTTGCAGCAGGCGCTGGCGACGGCGCGGCGCCAGCACACGCGGGTGGCCGTGATGTTCCTCGACCTCGACCGCTTCAAGGCGATCAACGACAGCTACGGCCACCAGGCCGGCGACGTCGTGCTGAAAGAAGTGGCGACGCGGCTGACGCGCTGCGTGCGCGGCGTCGACACCGTCAGCCGGCAGGGCGGCGACGAATTCGTCGTCATCCTGGCCGACATCGGCGGCGCCGACCAGGCCGCGCACGTGGCCGGCAGCGTGATGCACGCGGTGGGCCAGCCGATGAAGGTGCTCGGCCAGGAGATTGCGTTGTCGGCGTCGATCGGCATCAGCATCTTCCCCAGCGACGGCCACGACGTCGACACCTTGATGCGCCACGCCGACGTGGCCATGTACCACGCCAAGCAAAACGGGCGCAACGCCTTCCGCTTCTTCAGCCCGGAGATGAACGCCCACGTCGTCGAGCGGGTGCAGATCGAGAACAAGCTGCGCCAGGCGCTGGCCAACAACGAATTCGTGCTCGAATACCAGCCCGAGATCGACATCGCCAGCGGGCGCACCATTGGCGTCGAGGCGCTGATCCGCTGGCGCCATCCGGAGCGCGGCCTGCTGCAGCCGGACCAGTTCATCCCGATCGCCGAAGCGTCCGGCCTGATCGTGCCGATCGGCGAATGGGTGCTGCGCGAAGCGTGCGCGCAGGCGCGCGCGTGGCGCGACCAGGGCTGCCCGGTGGTGGTGGCGGTGAACCTGTCGAACGTCCAGTTCATCCACGACCACCTGCTGCAGTATGTCGACGACGCGCTGGCCGCGTCCGGGCTGGCGCCGCAGTTCCTCGACCTCGAAATCACCGAGGGCATGATCATGAAGGGCGACGCGGCGACGATCGACACCGTCAACGCGCTGCGCCAACGCGGCGTGCAGATCACCGTCGACGATTTCGGCAAGGGCTGCTCGAGCCTGTCGACCTTGCGCCGCTACCGGCTATCGAAGCTGAAGATCGACCGCTCGTTCATCGACGACATCACGCGCGAGCCGGACCACGCGGCCATCATCCCGGCCATCATCGCGGTGGCGCGCAGCCTGAAGCTGCGGGTGATTGCCGAAGGCGTCGAGACGGCCGAGCAGCTGCGCTTCCTGCAGCAGCACGGCTGCGACGAGTATCAGGGTCATTACGCCAGCATGGCGTCGAGCGAGCCGGATCTCAGGCGCCGGCATCCATGAGCGTGCTGGCGACGTCGAACAGGCGGATGCGCGCCAGTACCTGGCCGTGGTCGGACGCCTGCGGCAGTTCCAGCACCAGGTGATCGTTCAGGTAGACCACGTCGACCACTTCGCCGATCGCGTTCGGCAGCGCGCCGTTGAATTCTTCCGACACCAGGATATGGTCGATCGTCGTGTAGTGGCCGTCGTGCAGGCTGGAGAAACCGACGTGGCGCAGGTGGTCCTGGCGGCGCTGCAGCTGGTAGGCGTCGAACATGCGCTCGCCGAGCGGCGCGCCGGCGCCGAGCACGATGCCGGTGGTGACGGCGTCGGCCACGTCGTTGAAGTCGCCCAGCACCACGCGCGGGCGCTGGTGTTCGCGCGCCAGGTTCGACAGCAGCACGCGCAGCGCCACCGCCTCGGTGCCGCGCCGGATCAGCGAGCGCAGGCAGGCCAGCGCGTACAGCTGCGCGTCCTCGCAGCTGTCGCCGGTGCGGTAGTCGGGGCGCTTCGATTTCAGGTGGATCACCACCACGTCGACGGTCACGTCGGGCGAGACGATCACCTGCGCATGCACGACGGGGCGGGCGAAGCGGTCGGCGTCGCGGCTGCCGGCCGGCATCTCGATGCCGTTCGGGAACAGCGCGTGGGACACGCCGGGCGCCGCCAGCGGCAGGCGCGACACCAGCGCCACGCTCGGCGTCAGGCGCTCGGCGGCCGTATCGGGGTCGAAGCCGACGTGGTAGGCGTCGCGGTAATTGCGGGTGCGCGACAAGGCCAGCTTTAACGCCGCCTGCGAAAAAATTTCCTGGAAGCCGATCACATCGGCGTCGAGCAAGTCGATCTGGCGTGCCGTCCAATCGATCTTCGCCTCGAATTCTTCCTCGGTGCACGGCACCAGGTTGTCGTACAGTTTCGCGCCGGCGGGAGCGAGGTTGAAGACGTTAAAGGTCGCAAAGCGAATTTCCTGCTGCATAATAAGAAACTCCTCAATGAATGAACAGCGTATCACGCATGGCTAAGAAAGAGCACATTTCCGAAACGCCCGCGACCCAGTTCCTGCGCAAGCACCAGGTCGCGTTCAGCGCACATCCGTATGCGTACGAGGAAAAGGGCGGCACCGCGGTGTCGGCGCGCGAGCTCGGCGTCGACGAACACGCGGTCGTCAAGACGCTGGTGATGCAGGACGAGGCGGCGCGCCCGCTGCTGGTGCTGATGCATGGCGACTGCACCGTGTCGACCAAGAACCTGGCGCGCGCGATTGCCTGCAAGTCGGTCGAGCCGTGCAAGCCGGACGTGGCGAACCGCCACACCGGCTTCCTGGTCGGCGGCACCAGCCCGTTCGGCACGCGCAAGGCAATGCCGGTGTATGTCGAGAAAACGATTTTCGACCTGCCGCGCATCTACATCAACGGCGGGCGCCGCGGCTACCTGGTCGGCATGGATCCGGCCGAGCTGGTGCGCCTGCTGGCGCCGATAGCGGTCGAGGTCGCGCTGCCGTAATCCTTACATCAGCTTGATGCCGGGGAACGACAGCAGCGACGTCTCGCGCATGACGTGCACGAAGTCGGCCAGGTAGGCGTTGCCGGCCAGGTGTTTCGGGATCACCGCGTACAGCCGTCCGGTCAGGCCGTCGGGGCCGATGCGCTGGCGCGCCACATAACCGCGTTCAAGGTAACCATTGACCGCCCACAGCGGCAGCGCCGCAAAGCCGCGTCCGCTCGCCACCAGCTGCAGCATGCCGACCGTCAGCTCGGTGGTCCGCCGCGGCGGCTCGATGCCGGCAGGTTTGAGCACCTGTCGCACCAGGTCGAGCATGTCGTCCGGCACCGGATAGGTGATCAGGGCCTGGCCGGCAAAGTCGCCCGCTTCCAGGTACGGCTTGGCCAGGTAGCGATGGTTCAGCGGCAGCAGCGCCACCATTTCGAATTCGAACAGCGGGTGGAACACCATGTCGGTCTCGTCCTCGTCGATGTCGGAGACGATGGCCAGCTCGGCGCGGTCCTGGTGCAGCAGCCCGACCGGATCGGCCTGGAAGCCCGAGATGATGTCCTGCTCGACCTGCGGCCAGCGCTCGCGCAGCGCGTCCATCGACGGCATCAGCCAGTCGAAGCAGGTGTGGCATTCGACCGCGATGCGCAATTTGCCCGAGCCGTGGCCGGCCAGCCGCGCCAGGTCGCGTTCGGCTGTTTCCACCGCCGGCAGCACGCGCGTGGCCAGCTCGAGCAGGCGCTGGCCGGCCGCGGTGAACACGATCGGGCTCGACTTGCGCTCGAACAGGCTGGCCTGGTATTGCTCCTCGAGGATCTTGACCTGGTGCGACAGCGCCGACTGGGTCACGTTGAGCAGTTGCGCGGCGCGCGACATGGTGCCCGATTGCTTCAGCGCGACGAGGGTGCGCAGGTGGCGCAGTTCAAGCAGGGAATGGGTCATGAATTATTTTCAGATGGGCTGCAAAAAATTTCGTTTGAATTCTGCGTGGCGGGCGGTGATCATCATAACCATTATTCATACAAAATAGAAGTGAACATGATTAAGTCTCATATACTAGGTTTCCCACGCATGGGCCTGCAACGCGAGCTCAAGTTTGCCCTCGAGCGTCACTGGCGCAACGAAATCAGCGAGCAGGATCTCGAGGAGTGCGGCGCCATGTTGCGCCGGCGCCACTGGGCGCAGCAGCGCGATGCCGGGCTCGATTGTGTGACGGTGGGCGACTTCGCCTATTACGACCACGTGGCCAATCACATCCAGCTGTTCGGCTGCGAGCCGGCCAGGTTCGGCTTCAGCGGAGAAGAATCGGCGCTGGCGCGCTACTTCACGCTGGCGCGCGGCGTTGCCAGCGAACACCAGCACGAGCCGGCCTGCCACCATTCGCATGCTAGCGGCAAGCCGGCGCTGGAAATGACCAAATGGTTCGATACCAATTACCACTACCTGGTGCCGGAGTTCGACGACGCTACCCGCTTCAGCCTGGCGTCTGCCCGCCTGCTGGGCGAAGTGGCGGAGGCGACGGCGCTGGGCCACCGCGTCAAGCCGGTGCTGCTTGGCCCGCTGACCTTTTTGTGGCTGGGAAAATCTCGCACGGCCGGCTTCGACAAGCTGGCGCTGCTCGAGCAGTTGCTGCCGGCCTACATCGCCTTGCTGTGCCAGTTGAAAGAGGCCGGCGCCGAATGGGTGCAGGTCGACGAGCCGATCCTCGGCCTCGACCTGCCGGGCGAGTGGGCGCTGGCGTTCGAGCGCGCCTATCACATGCTCAACACGGCGCAGGTGCCGCTGCTGCTGGCGACCTATTTTTCGCCGCTGCAGGAGCACCTGAGCCTGGCGTGCAAGCTGCCGGTCGCCGGCCTGCACGTCGACCTCGTGCGCGCCGGCGAAGAACTGCAATCGGTGCTCGACTGGCTGCCGCCGCACAAGGTGCTGTCGCTCGGCATTCTCGATGGTCGCAACATCTGGCGCGCCGACCTCGACAAGGCGCTGCATCTGCTGGCGCCGGTGGTTGCACGGCGCGGCCAGCAGCTGTGGATCGCGCCGTCGTGCTCGCTGCTGCACACGCCGCTACGCCTGTCGGACGACGCCGCCATCGACGACGAACTGCGCAGCTGGCTGGCCGGCGCCGCCGACAAACTGGCCGAGCTGCGCATCTTGCAGCGCGCCGTCAACGACGGCGAAGACAGCGTGGCCGCCGAATTGCTGGCGGCGCGCAGCGCCATTGCCGCGCGCGCCGCCAGCCCGCGCGTGACGAACCCGGCCGTGAGGCAACGCGCCGCCCAGCTAGAGCCCGGCATCGACCGCCGCCACAGCGGCTTTGCGGCGCGCCGCGCCGGGCAGCAGGCGCGCCTGGCGCTGCCGCTGTTTCCGACCACGACGATCGGCTCGTTCCCGCAGACCGCGGCGATCCGCGCCGCCCGCGCCGCCCACAAGCGCAAGGAGCTGAGCGATGACGCGTACGAACTGGCGATGCGCGCCGAGATCGCCCACGCCGTGCGGCAGCAGGAAGAACTCGGCATCGACGTGCTGGTGCACGGCGAAGCCGAGCGCAACGACATGGTCGAATATTTCGGCGAGCAGCTCGACGGCTTCGCGTTTACCGCCAACGGCTGGGTGCAGTCGTACGGCTCGCGCTGCGTCAAGCCGCCGGTGCTGTTTGGCGACGTTTCGCGGCCGGCTGCGATGACGGTGCGCTGGACCGCGTATGCGCAAAGCCTGACGGCGCGGCCGATGAAAGGCATGCTGACCGGCCCGGTCACCATTTTGCAATGGTCGTTCGTGCGCGACGACCAGGCCCGCTCGGCGACCGCGCAGCAGATCGCGCTGGCGATCCGCGACGAGGTGCTCGACCTGGAGGCGGCCGGCATCGGCATCGTCCAGATCGACGAGCCGGCAATCCGCGAGGGTCTGCCGCTGCGCCGCGTGCTTTGGCCCGAATACCTGCAGTGGGCGGGGCGCGCGTTTCGCATCGCCGCCAGCGGCGTGGCCGACGACACGCAGGTGCATACGCACATGTGCTATGCCGAGTTCAACGACATCCTGCCGGAGATCGCGGCGATGGATGCCGATGTCATCACCATCGAGACGAGCCGCTCCGACATGGAGCTGCTGCGCGGCTTCGGCAGCTTCAGGTACCCGAACCAGATCGGCCCTGGCGTGTACGACATCCATTCGCCGCAGGTGCCGTCGGTCGACGCGATCGTGCGGCTGATGAAGAAGGCGGCCGAAGTGATCCCGGCGGCGAACCTGTGGGTCAATCCCGATTGCGGCCTGAAGACGCGCGCCTGGCCGGAAACGCAGGCGGCGCTGCGCAACATGGTGGCGGCGGCGCACCGGCTGCGCGGCGAAGCGGGCGGCGCGGCGCCCTGATTGGGGCGGCGATTGTCGCCGTCGCCATTTTGCTTTAATGTTGTCGTGACCGGGTGTCCGCGCCGCTTTCGCCGGTTGCCTGGGATGGTGTATATTCACCGGCCCGGCGACCGAGACCGGGTTCGATAACAAGAGAGAGACGATGACCGCCACCCTTATTTTTGTAATTGCCGCCTACCTGATCGGCTCGATTTCGTTTGCGGTGGTGATGAGCCGCGTATTCGGCCTGTCCGATCCGCGCACTTACGGCTCGAAAAACCCCGGCGCCACCAACGTCCTTCGCAGCGGCAACAAGAAAGCCGCGATCGCCACGTTGATCGGCGACGGCGCCAAGGGCTGGTTCGCCGTGTGGCTGGCCGAGCGCCTGGCCGACCAGTATGGCGTGACCGACGCCGGCATCGCGATGGTGGCGCTTGCAGTATTCCTCGGCCACCTGTGGCCGGTGTTTTTCCGCTTCGTCGGCGGCAAGGGCGTCGCCACTGCGCTGGGCGTGCTGATCGGCCTGAATCCCTGGCTGGGCCTGGCGACCTTGGTTACCTGGATCGTGATCGCGTACGCGTTCCGCTACTCGTCGCTGGCGGCGCTGATCTCGGCGTTATTTGCGCCGTTCTACTACGGCCTGCTGTTCGGCATCGACGAAAAGCTGTTCGCGGTCGTGGTGATGTGCGCGCTGCTGGCCTGGCGCCACAGCAAGAACATCAGCAACCTCATCGCCGGCAAAGAAAGCCGCATCGGCAGCAAATCCGCCCCCGCGGCCAAACCGCCCGCCACCAAGAAAAAGTAAGTGCTCCCAAAAACAGGGTCAGACCCGGTTAATCCATTGGCGGCACCATAAAAGCCGGGTCCGACCCCGTTTTAATTTGTCCTATTGAAATGCTATCGCTCGGGTCAATATAGGTGGCTGGTAAATAGGGAGCAAACATTGTGAGCAAACAGATCAGGATTGATTTCGTGTCGGACGTATCGTGCCCGTGGTGCGTCATCGGCCTTAAGTCGCTCGAGCAGGCGCTCGACAACGTCGGCGACCTGGCCGATGCCGAGCTGCATTTCCAGCCGTTCGAGCTGAACCCGAACATCGCGGCCGAAGGCGAAGACATCGGCGAGCACCTGGCCCGCAAATACGGCGCCAGTGCAGAGCAGCGCAACCAGACCAGCGAGATGATCCGCGCCCGCGGTGCCGAACTCGGCTTCGAATTCGGCCAGCGCGACCGCATCTACAACACCTTCGACGCCCACCGCCTGCTGCACTGGGCTGAAGAGCACGGCTTGCAGCGCGAGCTGAAGATGGCGCTGTTCGACTCGTACTTTACCGACGGCGACAGCCCCGGCTCGCACGAGGTGTTGGTGCGCGTGGCCGGCAAAGTCGGCCTCAATACTGCCGAGGCTGCCCGCATCCTCGCTTCCGACACCTACGCCGCCGAAGTGCGCGAAGCCGAGCAGTTCTTCCAGCGCCAGGGCATCAGCTCGGTGCCGGCGATCATCATCAACAAGCGCCACCTGATCTCCGGCGGCCAGCCGCCCGAGGTATTCGAGCAGGCGCTGCGCCAGATCCTTTCGCAGGAATAAGGCAACACCGCCGTCCTACATCATCGGGGTCAGACCTAGGTCTGACCCCGGTGTGATTCTTCGGCGCGATGTTGGTGCGCTGCACAAGAACGGTGCCAAATGCCGTGCAGGGCGACGCCAATTCGACTTATTCGTCGTGCATTTCCTCTTTTTCTAGCTGGCACGCCATTTGCTGATGGACAGGTAACGGCAGGCGCTCCTGCGCTTGCTCCGACTGTTCTCCAGCCGAGCTACGAGGAAATGATGAGCAACGATACCAAAACCACGCTGAACCGCCGCACCATCCTGAAAGCGGGCGCCGCTTCCCTCAGCGGCCTGGCCACCGGGGCAGTGTGGGCCGCCGGTTCCGACAAACCCGAAAAAGAGGAAGTCAAGGTCGGCTTCATTCCGCTCACCGATTGCGCCTCGGTGGTGATGGCGTCGGTGCTCGGCTTCGACAAGAAATACGGCATCAAGATTGTCCTGTCGAAGGAGTCGTCGTGGGCCGGCGTGCGCGACAAGCTCGTCAACGGCGAACTGGACGCGGCGCACGTTCTGTACGGCCTGATCTACGGCGTGCAGATGGGCATCGGCGGCGCCAAGAAGGACATGGCGGTGCTGATGAACCTGAACCACAACGGCCAGGCCATCACCTTGTCGAGAAAAGTCTCGGACAAGGGCGGCGTCGACGGCCCGTCGCTGGCCAAGCTGATGCGCACCGACAAGCGCGAATACACCTTTGCCCAGACCTTCCCGACCGGCACCCACGCGATGTGGCTGTACTACTGGCTCGCCACCTACGGCATCAATCCGATGAAGGACGCCAAGGTGATCACGGTGCCGCCGCCGCAGATGGTGGCCAATATGCGGGTCGGCAACATGGACGGCTTCTGCGTCGGCGAACCGTGGGGGCACCGCGCCATTGTCGACGGCGTCGGCGTCACCGGCGCCACTACCCAGGATATCTGGCAGGACCACCCGGAAAAAACGCTCGGCACCACCGCCGAATGGGTCAAGACCAATCCGAACACGGCGCGCGCGCTGGTGGCAGCGGTGCTCGAAGCGAGCAAGTGGATCGACGCGTCGCTGTCGAACAAGACCAAGATGGCCAGCACCATCGCCGACAAGTCGTACGTGAACACCTCGGTCGACGTCATCAACCAGCGCATCCTGGGCCGATACCAGAACGGCATGGGCAAGACCTGGGACGACCCAAACTACATGAAGTTCTATAACGACGGCAGCGTCAACTTCCCGTACCTGACCGACGGCATGTGGTTCATGACCCAGCATAAGCGCTGGGGCCTGCTCAAGGGCGAGCCGGACTATCTGGCCACCGCCACCGCCGTCAACCAGATCGCGCTGTACAAGGAAGCGGCCACGATGGCCAAGGCGAACGTGCCGAAGTCGCCGATGCGCACCACGAAGCTGATCGACGGCGGCATCTGGGACGGCAAGAACCCCAAGGCGTACGCCGACTCATTCAAAATCAAAGCCTGATGGAGGAGCAGCACATGAGCGCAGTACTCGACCCCGCAACACACGGCGCCGCCAGCGTCCCACTATCGAAGGCGGAGCCGGAAAAGCGGCGCCGCAGCCAGCGCCTGGCCAGCCGGGGCGTGCGTATCGGCCGCAAATCGAACTTCAACGTGATCCTGCTGAAGGTGCTGCCGCCGTTTCTCGGCGTGGCGCTGCTGGTGCTGGTGTGGCAGATCATCTCGGCCAAGAACACCAATTTCCCGTCGCCGGCGGTCACCGGGGCGGAGGCGCTGCGCCTGTTCGCCGATCCGTTCTACAGCAACGGCCCGAACGACCAGGGCATCGGCTGGAATATTTATGCGTCGCTCAAGCGCGTGGCGGTCGGCTTTGGCCTCGCCGCGGCGGTGGGCATCCCGCTCGGCTTCATGATCGGGCGCTTCAAATTTTTGGCAGGGATGTTCAACCCGGTCATCAGCCTGCTCAAGCCGGTCTCGCCGCTGGCCTGGCTGCCGATCGGCCTGTTGGTGTTCAAGGCCGCCGACCCGGCCGCGATCTGGTCGATCTTCATCTGCTCGATCTGGCCGATGATCATCAACACCGCCGTCGGCGTGCAGCGCGTGCCGCAGGATTACATGAACGTTGCGCGCGTGCTCAATCTGTCGGAGTGGAAGATCTTCACCAAGATCCTGCTGCCGTCGGTGCTGCCGTACATGCTGACCGGCGTGCGCCTGGCGATCGGCACCGCGTGGCTGGTAATCGTCGCCGCCGAAATGCTGACCGGCGGCGTGGGCATCGGCTTCTGGGTCTGGGATGAGTGGAACAACCTGAACGCCCCGCACATCATCATCGCCATCGTGGTGATCGGCGTGGTCGGCCTGCTGCTGGAACAAGCGCTGGTCGCATTGGCCAAGTCGTTCACCTACGAAGAAACCGGAGCCTGACATGCACGCGCAAAAATTCATCGAAGTGCAGGGCGCCGAGATGCGCTTCGATACCAGGAAGGGCAGCTTCCATGCGCTCACCGACATCAACCTGACGGTCGCCCAGGGTGAATTCGTCACCCTGATCGGCCACTCCGGCTGCGGCAAGTCGACGCTGATGAACCTGATCGCGGGCCTCACCACCGCCACCGAGGGCGTCCTGATCTGCGCCGGCCGCGAGATCGCCGGGCCGTCGCCCGAGCGCGGCGTCGTCTTCCAGAACCACTCGCTGCTGCCGTGGCTGACCTGCTTCGAAAACGTCCACCTGGCGGTCGAGCGCGTGTTCGGCGCGAAGGAGTCGAAGGCGCAGATGCGCGAGCGCACCACGGCCGCGCTGGCGCTGGTGGGTTTGAGCGCGGCGGCGTCCAAGCGGCCCAACGAAATCTCGGGCGGCATGAAGCAGCGCGTCGGCATCGCCCGCGCGCTGTCGATGGAGCCGAAAGTGCTGCTGATGGACGAGCCGTTCGGCGCCCTCGACGCGCTGACCCGCGCCCACCTGCAGGACGAGCTGCTGCGCATCGTCGCGCAGACCGGATCGATCGTCGTGATGGTCACCCACGACGTCGACGAAGCGGTGCTGCTGTCGGACCGCATCGTCATGATGACCAACGGGCCGGCGGCGACGATCGGCGAGATCGTCGACGTCAAGCTGGCGCGCCCGCGCGACCGGGTCGCCCTGGCGCACGACGCGCTCTACATCGATTACCGCACCCGGGTGCTGGAGTTCTTGTATCACCGCCAGGCGCGGCCCGACAAGGAAGCGGCCTGAAGCAATCAGCCTGACCAAGCCTAGCTGATGTCGAGGACGAGCGGCTGGTGGTCGGACGCGACCGTCTCCGACTGCACCTCGACGGCGGTGAGGCGCGGCACCAGGTCTTCGGTGACGAAGAAGTAGTCGTAGCAATCGGGCTTGTCCGGCCACGCAAAGCCGTGCAGGCCGGCCGTCGGCATGTGCGACTGGCCGGGATGCGTCGCGCTCCAGGCGTCCACCAGCGGCAGCGCGATCGCTTCTTCGGGCGCGATCAGCTCCGCGTATTCGGGCGAGCCGGGATTGAGGTTGAAGTCGCCGCAGTAGATCGCCGAGCCCGGACGAAAGCCCAGCTGGTACGGCGCATCGAGCGTGGGGTCGGGCTCGAAGGTGCGGGCGCGCTCGCACGCTTCCCAGTGCAGATACCGGATCTGGCGCACCTGCGCGATGCGCTGGGCCAGCGAATAGTATTCGAGATGGGTGGTGAGCACGCGCACCTTGCCGCCTGGCGCGTCGATGACCGCCTCGATCATCCCGCGCGGCATGCCCGGCGGGCTGGACGGATCGGGCGGCCAGGGCAGCAGGTGGCGGTGCACCTGGGTGATGCGGAATTTGGAAAACAGCACATTGCCAAACAGTCGCGGCAGGTTGTTGCGGTAGATCTCGCTGACCGGCGCCTGCACTGAATGGTAGGCACCGAACGCACCGGCCAGTTGCTTGAACTGGTCGCAAGTGGCGCCGCCTTCCAGCTCGGGGTGGTTCGAGGCGACCTCCTGCAGGCAGATCACGTCCGGATTGAGGTTGCGCAGCACGTCGATGATGGCGTGGATTCTGATCCTGCCATCCTTGCCGCATCCCCAGTGTATGTTCCAGCTGACAATCCGCATGCCGCGCCTCCGGAAAAACTGCACCCGGCTGATAGTGGCATTTTTTGGCGGGGGACGGGAACACCGTTGGATACGGCTACAAAATCTGTTCTCCGCCGCGTCCGGGGTCTGACCCAGCGGGGTCAGACCCCGGACGCGCTGCTTAAACCACCTTGATTTCGTCGAGCGGCCACCGCGGCCGCACATTGAACGAATAATCCTTCTGCGCCGCCTCCGGATTGATCTGCAGGCGCATGGCCCCGGCGAACGCGATCATCGCGCCGTTATCGGTGCAGAACTCCAGCTCCGGATAAAACACCCGAAACTTCTTCGCGACCGCCGCCGCATCAAGCGACGCGCGCAGCTGCGAATTGGCGCCGACGCCGCCGGCGATCACCAGCCGCTTCAGCCCCGAATGCTTGATCGCGCTGACGCATTTGGCCGTCAACACGTCGACGATCGCATCGACAAACCCGCGCGCGATATCGGCCTTGTCCTGTTCGCAGATATTGGCGATGACTTTTTCTTCGTGATTTTTCACCACCGTCAGCACCGCCGTCTTCAGTCCCGAAAAACTGAAATTGAAGTCCTTCGAATGCAGCATCGGGCGCGGCAGCTTATACGCGGTCGGGTCGCCAAATTCGGCCAGGCGCGAAATCGCCGGCCCGCCCGGATAGCCGAGGCCGAGCAGCTTGGCCGATTTGTCGAACGCCTCGCCGGCGGCGTCGTCGAGCGTCTCGCCGAGCAGCGTGTACTGGCCGACGCCGTCGACCCGCATCAGCTGCGTGTGTCCGCCCGAGACCAGCAGCGCGATGAACGGAAACTGCGGCGGCTCGGCCGCCAGCAGCGGCGACAGCAGGTGGCCTTCCAGGTGATGCACGCCGAGCACCGGTTTGTCGGTCGCCAGGCCAAGCGCGCAAGCGATCGACGAGCCGACCAGCAGCGCGCCGGCCAGGCCCGGGCCCTGGGTATAGGCGATGGCGTCGATCTCGGACAGCGCGATGCCGGCGCGCTCGAGGGTGTGCTCGAGCAGCGGGATGGCGCGCCGGATATGGTCGCGCGAAGCCAGCTCCGGCACCACGCCGCCGTACTCCTCGTGCATCGCCACTTGCGAGTGGAGGGCATGGGACAGCAGGCCGCGTTGCGTGTCGTACAACGCAAGGCCGGTTTCATCGCAGGAGGATTCGACGCCGAGAACGATCATGGAATGCAGACAAAGGGGGGAAGGCGTCATTGTAAAGCACCGCTGGCCAGGGGGCAGACCCCGGTGTGGCTTTGTTCGGGTCTGACCCTAATGCCGCTAAGTTAAGCTTTAGTCGCATTTTCTTGTTGTAAACTTTCGGCCGAAGTGTTAACTTTCTGGCTGATGCTGTCCGATGCCCTCCCACTGGTTATTGATTTGCCCC